>JAEHCK010000026.1 GCA_020696345.1 Thermoplasmata archaeon
AAGTGCTTGCCCCTTGGGGCAAACGCGCCGCTACGGGTCCAAAAATACATTAGACGTTTATCAAATTTCATCCAGAACCTAAAGGATCTGGAATTCATTTGATAGAGCAACCTATCGGTCACTCAAAAAGATATTAAAAAATTTAAATTAGTTTCCAATATCGATGACGAGATAGACGACTATAGTGGATTACATAAGATTTATCCAAGAACATTTGTATGTAAAGAATGTGGAGACCTTAGAATGATTAAAGGCACCAATTGGATAACTTTTAATCCAAAAGAGTGTAAAATAAATTCATGTGATGGTGAATATGAACAAGTGTCAATTTTGATGTTTTGTAAACAATGTGGAAATGTCGTGCCTTTTTATTATTATTGTGAGAAGAATCACTTGATTCGTCTTGAACGTAAAGAAAAAGATGCCTTAACATCGTGGAAGGTAAAATGTATAACATGTAACAAAGAGGGAATTGATCCTTTTAGATTTCCTTGTAAACATAAAGATAGAGGCGGAAATGTAATTTGTAATAAAGAACCAACGAAATTCAAACCCCTCACAATAAAAGAAGGGGGGATTTACACACCTGTAGTTACGACTTGTATAGATATCCCACCGACTGAGAGTGTCGAACTTGAAGATTTGGAATATCTACTACTTGGTTTACATCTTGGCAAATTTGAAAAGATATCTAAAAAAATAGGATCTAACGTAAATCTCTCAAGAGTTGAAAGTTTCCTTCGGACATATAAAGACCAAAACATTAAAAACATGATGTTCACAACAGATCCTATGTTCTCTGGGTTACCTCCTGAGGAAAAAGAAACAGAGTGGAAAAAGAAATGGTTCATAGATATAATCGAGAGAGAAATCAAAAACCTGAAGAATATATACAACGAGGGCAATTTAGAGGGCCTCAATGATTATTTTGCGATCAAAGGTGCCTTCTCAGATGGAGAAACAGATATAATGCCATACGATAGATATATTGAATCGATTAACGATGCTACACGTAAAAAGATGTTAAAAGCAAGTTATGGATCATTCAAACAGAAGTTTGGTATTGAAAATGTCACATACATTTCTAAAATTAATCTAATATCTTCTTGTGTAGGGTTAATATATGGTATTAACAAGTTTTACGAGCCGGGTTTTGTCTCTCACTTTAACCCAATATGGGTAGATGACAGGAAAAAAGAGAAAATGATTAGTTACTCATATCCTTTCGAAACCGAAGGCATCTTAATTGAGTTTGATAGAATGAAAGTGTGTAATTGGTTGATAGACAACGGAATATTGGTGGGAGTGAAAAAACCAACGATTGAAAGCGAGGCAACAGGTATTCTACTCAAAATAGACTCTAATACCGCCGAATATACTGCCTTAAAAACACTCATCCACACATTATCTCATACCCTCATAAACCGGTCATCACTTTACACAGGGCTTGACAGTGACTCATGTAGTGAATTATTATTTGTAAATAATGCTGCCATTCTAATTTACGCCACATCAAACATAAACATTGGCGGGTTTGCTTTTGTATTTGAACATTCATTAATGGACTGGTTCAGAGAAATAAAACTCGAAATAAGCGAATGCACATTTGATCCCACTTGCATATTTGAAAAAGGCGCATGTTTCTCTTGTCTGTACCTCCCAGAATATGTTTGTTCCGAATTCAATAAAGATTTGGATAGAGATGTGTTCATGGGTTCAAGAAGATATAGTACTCCATACTGGTGATGGAATGAAAATAGAGGTTGAAAAGAAATACCAGAATCTTTTCGATACTTTAATAGAGATACTTCTCCAAAACCCACATATAAGAATAGATCAACTAAAGAAAAAAGTCCTGACTAACCATTCGGTCAATGATGAAGTAATAGATGAAATAATATACTATCTCCTTTCAAAAAATTGTCTAGCAATCGTTGAGCCCAGTAAAAGATTTGAAAGAACCAATATTAAATTAATTGAGAAACCAGAAATTGAATTAAAAGATGATCATGTGAGAGAGGAGTACCCTAAGATACTCATAAGCCTTCCTCCCTACAATATTTTTGGATTAGAAACAGAATTAAGACAATTAGATTTTCCAATCAATACTCTGAAAGAAGAATTTCAAAAACTATTTGAGAAGGCAAATCATAGCATCTATATCTGCTCGCCTTTCCTTGAATATAATGGCTTTGATACCTATTTACCCACGCTTCTATCCAAAGTAAAAGATGGTGTAGATATTAAAATCATTGCAAGACAGATAAGTATTACAGATCCAGATACCAGATATGAGCAAATAAAAAGAATACAAAAAACCTTTGAAAAGAAAAAAGCCCCGATATCTATACGCAATTATCACTTTTTTAAGGAAAGAGGAGTTGTTAGCAGCACTCATGCAAAAATGATAGTCTGCGATTATGAATATGCGTATGTAGGAAGTGGAGAGCTTAGGAGAAATTCATTTGATAAAAACTTCGAAATAGGTGTCATTTTGAAAGGAGAAAAAGCCTATCAACTAGGGAAAATATTTGATAAGATGTTTTCGATATCAATTGATTTTCTAATACAGGAGGATAAAAATGGAACCGTGGTATGAAAAAATTCCAGAAATAAGAACTTATAATCCTAATCCGAAGGGCTCACCAGACAATCCAATACTTTCAAAAAGAATGAGTCCTCTTACCAATCTATTCCTTAATACTTTCTGGAACATATTAGAAAGAAGAAATCTTATTATTGCAATTCCAGACACATTTTTACGTCCGATACCACTTTTGTCATACTTGTACGCTTATAAGCAAAATAAGAGTGTAATCGTTTTTACTAAGAAAGTTGGTAACGAAATTCTGTATTTTAAGGATTATTACCTTTTAAATTCAGGTGATTACTTGTTCAGCAAAGTACCTTTAGGAACTATGTCTGAAAATGATATTAATGCAAAAATCTATTTGCCAAGGGCAACAAAAAGATATTATAAAAGAAAATATGTTGAAACGCAAAAAAAAAGGTTTTTAAACAGAGATGAACCAAAAATATTTCTGTATTATGACGAACACAGCAATCGCATTTCTAACGCCATCGAAAAAATCACATTAGATGAGGGCAAATTAAACGATCTAAACGTTGATATTGAGATTGGCCTAGTGATATTTGAAAATATAGACCGTTTCGTTCATTCTTCATATTCATCAGAGATATTTCTTAAATGGATATCCTCTCTTTTAGAGAGAAACGTGAGAGTAATTTTTCATTTTTCTAATCCACTTTCAAAATATATACAACTGCTAAAAGAACGCACGGATTCATTTGTATTACAATTTGAACCCAGTTTTTTAAGACATAATATCAAGCTTAAAGAAGCCTCATTATCCTATTTCGAAGCAATTCCACAGGAAGATAGAGAATTTCTCAATAAATATAATATTGATAAACCTTTCTTTTATACTAGCATAACAGAAATTGAGATGTTATCTCCACCGTTACTTTTGGGAAATATTGATGAATATTATCAAAGAGGAAGATTATTACAAGACAAAATTAACGAGGAGGAATTGGTTAACAAAAGACAATATTATTCTCTTTTAAATATACTATTTAATCTTCGCAATCTGAGTATCAATCCTTCAAAGTATAAAGGTTCTTTTTATGATCCTGATCTTGGCTATCAGCATTATACTATACCCTACATGATAAAAAAAATAAAAGAGCACATCTCGGATGAAAAAACACACAATCAAGTATATCTAGAAGATATAATATCTGAGATATATTGTTTATATTCAGAATTAAGAGAGTGTAAAAGATATGGGGAAAATGGCACGTACTCTAGAATCGCTAAAGATTATCAAATGTTGCAACTTTTAAACGATAATATCAATTGCGAAAAAGATGATTCTCATATAATTTTGGCTACTTACACACGATTTTCCAACGAAAGAACCAAACTTAAGACTGAGACAGAGAAACTGGGATTTGATAATGGCTTTGATATAGAATACATCGGTAGACTAAGCAGGCAATATTTCGATAGGACAAAGACTACATTAATATTGCCAGGACCGCTTAGGTTAAAACATATGCCTGAATTGTTTCGACCATACCATAAGATAATTATGGTTACATATGATGGAAAAAATTATGAGATTGGGGATGACCAAATTGATCTATTTTATACTTACTCCCAACAGCGAGAAGACAGGGCAATGAGCTATTTAGAAGAGATTTATACGGATATTGGTCTTCATAAGGATGGGTTGTTTAGGGATTACTACGATAGAAAAACTGATCCTAAAGTGGAGGAGCTAGAAGTTACAATAGAAGAAGATCCAAAGGGCGTGGGGGGAGATCCTTTGATGGTTAGGATTAGGAAGTTACTGAGTGCACGAAACAGCCAAATCTCAAGGGAATATCTCCATGATAATGAAGATGCAGAGCGTATCGAACAAAAAATTACCGAGTTAGAGCAGGAAGATGACATATACCAGATAGAGGAGACAAATGAATATTATAGGGTAACTCTAGAAAAATTTGACGACAGTACGAGAATTAATCGTAATCTGCCTGTAAACAAAAGCTATCTTTATCTCAAAGACATGGATGATGAAGTCCAAGAAGGTTATCCCACAGATTTCAAGATAAATAATTTTATAGTGATTATAGGGAATGATGAAAGGAAAACATTTCTAGATACAATAATAGAAATATTTGGCCTAGAAGACTCTATAAATAAGCGTTTGTTGACAATGTGGAAAGAGAAACTAAGGAATTTTATTGATACACAAAGTCTGTCTTATGCCCAGGGTCACAGGATGTTTATAGAAAATGGGGGCACCATAAGCTATCCTGAGTTTTTAAACTGGGTAAAAGGAAATGTTATTGGACCAGATGATCCTGATGATTTAGTCATCCTTGGAAAAATGATGGATGAAGAAGAACTGATAGAGAACCATGAACTCATAAATCAGGAGGTTGAGGATTTAAGGAATATACACAAAATAACAGGTAGAAAAGTTCGAAAAATAATCAAGGAGTTGTTAAGAGGCGAGTTAAATCAATCAGAATTAAGTTTCGAAGAATATATGCTGTATGAACAGATTCATAATAATATTTACCGAATAATTGAGATAGAGAAAATGATCAAGGATGAGGAAGATGTTAAATGAAAATCCTTCTGGTTGAAACCAAGTTTCCAGTTCCTCCGAAAAATAAAAATCATAAAGATATTTTTCCGATAGGTCTGTTAAAGCTTGCGGCTATGTATAAGGTGAGGAGATACCGTGTAAAACTTATTAGAGATGAACTTACAAAAAAGAGATTATAAAGATTGGGGGTGGTAGATGGAATAGACCAGATGAAATCATAATTACAAACTTTTTTATTTATTAAAAGAGCATGTAGTTAACTGTATTGACAATTATCGCAAGTTATACTCTCTGCAAAAATTACGGTAGGTGGTATTTATACATCTCTTATGCTAGATGTAAGTGCATCTCTGGTGTTGATGAGGTGTGGGTTGGAATCTATCCTGAAGCAGAAAAATACAATACGACATACGAGTTAATCGAGCAAAATCCATATATGTTGGATTAGCTAATAATATATTTATTCAGGGGATGTCCTCAACAATTCGATTTTTGCGTACATGGAAAATTGAACATACTTTTATCATTAAAAGCAGTATTAAATATGAGATATTAAAGAAAAAAATAGTTTTTTGTGACAATAACATCTTAATTAATTTTTTATCCCAATCTTAGAGATGAAATCATCACTCAATGAATTTCCAAATTTAGGATTTCTTGGACGAATTTGATTCGAAATTTTATTTTTATTTAATATTGTATTTTTAATTGATTCACGCCAATTTATTGGCCAAACCTCAAAAGCTTCATTAAAATTATTTGCTTTCTCAATTTTTTCTACCAATCTGTTATATGGAGGAAAAGCTCCACCATATCCCATTACTCGGCGAGCTCTGGCCAAATAATCCAATTCTTCTTTTGTCCAATTCTTACTTATAAAAGTATTTTTTTTCAAACAATCAGTAGGTTGATAACGCATTGGATAACAAACTACACCCCATTTGAATGCATCTCTGACTTTTTCAAGGAATTTCTCTGGTGTATCTTTATAATTAAATAATACATATAATAAAACATTTCGACCCCTAACACCGTTTTCCTTTAATATGGATATTGCATTTTCCAATCGTTTTTTATAAGAAGATGAATCATAACCAAATCTATATAAAGGAATTTTTAATTTCGAAAGGTTTTCGCCAAGTTCATTTGTAATTAACCTTGAATCTAATCCTTGATTAAAATCTACTTTTTTACCTAATTTATAGAGTTCATCAATTATTTTAAAAATATTTGGTGAAGCCAAAATATTGTTATCCCAAAAAATTATTCGTTTATGAAATAATTCTATATAATCATAGATCGAGTCGATTTCTGATCTAAACTTCCCTTCGAGTTTTGGTACTGCACAAAAGGGGCATTTATTTATGCATCCCCTTGAAGTAAATAGGATACTACCATCCCAATTAGGAACTAATGAGTAATCTGGTTTATATTTTTCTACTTCTGGAATAATACCCTCAATTATCTCCGCTCCACTATTTTTTGCATGGTTAGGTAATAAACTTGCATAAATTCCACCAAGTTTAATCGGGACATTTTGAAATTTAGATTGATAATATTTTATTGCTCTATGAACTGGTTTCCAGGCATAAGTATATAAACTTGTTACCCAGATTTCTTTTGGCTTTCTTTTAATCGGAGCTTCTCCATAAACAAGTTTAGTTTTGTATCCCTTGTTTTTCATATATGAAGAAATTTTTAATAGACCAAGGGGTGGAAAACGTGTATGATATTTTGGTTGGACTAATAGAATATATTTTGACATTATAATTCCATATTAATTTTATTACTCTTTAATTTTAAATCATTATTTGGGTCCTTCTATGATTATTTTTCGAAGGTTTTTTTCAAATTTTCGTATATCTTCATTATTAAATGTTTTTTCTAAAGCTCTAAAAATTAATTCAAATAGAATTAAATCTTTACTTGTGACAACATAATGACCTTTTAAACTTTCCACAAACTTTTTTACATTTGGCGTTGAAACTTTCTTTTTCTTTTTTTTCTTCTTCTTTGGTTTTGTTTCTTCAACTACATTCGTTTTTTCTTCAGCATCAAAGATCTCTTCAATGCCTCCTGCTAATGAATTAACTAGTTCTTCTACTTTTAAATTTAAACTTTTAAAAGTTTTTTTTGCATCAATTTTTGTACCTTTTGGAAAATTATTTTTATCAATATCACTTTTTATCAAATTTGAAAGCCGTCTACCTTCAGCAATTCCATCTATTATTTCTTCACGATTATCGAAAACTTTTTTAATAAATCCTTTTGCGTTTTCCATTTTTCTTTCTGCAGATTGTGAATAACTTTTTTTTCGTGCTTCTTTGCATGCGGAATCTAAAATTTTTATCACTTCATTAATAAATATTTTTGTTATTACTCCAGATTCTAAATCGTTACGTTCAGAATTTGGTTTGATTCTTGAATCTAATATGTGAAACTCGCCTGTTACCCATCTTAAAGGAATTGGATCTGATAAAGATAGATTTGTTAATGTTTTTCTATGTTCATCGCCTATAGTAAAGGACATTAATTTATAGATGGGTACTCTTGCTTCTTCTTCAGGTAGAATTCCACTTCCAACGCTATACCAATAAAAAGCTAAAGGATTTTTTTCCTCAGAGGATGACATTATTAATCCCATTTTTGGTCGATCCAATTCATCTAATTTTTCTGGGGGCCTAAATAATGAATCACCATTCAATGAGATCTCAATGGTTTTATAATTTAAAACATTATTATTGAGATTATTTTCAATTTCATCAGAATAATAAAAATTTGGATTTAACGGTAAAGGAACAATTTGTTTTAAATAATTATTAAGGGATTTATTGTCTAAAATTGAACTAAAGTGAGGTAGAATACCTCTAAGTTCAACTCTTGTTCCACCTAATGAGGGGTCTGGAGCAACTGGAATAGAAATAAAAACTCTTTTCGATAAAGAATCAGTAAGAGGCATCTTATGGTTTTTCATGTCTTTGGAAATTCCAGCAGCGTCAATAACTAAAACTCTTCCCATTTCTTCTCCTTTTCTTTTAGTAAAAATTACGATTTCTTCACATATAGATATTCCAGACCAAATACCTATACCCCTAAAACCCACTGATATAGAATCTTCTTTATGTGATATACCTATATCTGTTGCTTTGTTAATATCGGATTTTAACATACCAGGTGAATTTCCGGTGATTATGATCATATCCGCATGAGTTTCAATTTTAATTTTTGTTGCACCAGCATCATACTCATTTTGAATATATTCTCTGATTACATTTTTTGGGTCCCTATATAGACCTTGTGTAATGCTTTCTAAGAGCATAATCCCTATTTTCTTTGCATCAAATTTTATTTCTTTTAACATATCTTTTCTATATTCGGTCATTGATTATACTCTCCCATTTTTTTTATCAAACAATTCTAATTTTTCTATAACCCTAAAAATTAAAGCAGTGGCAGTATTTAATTCAATGTTCGTGGGATTATGATCAGCATGTATTGATTCTTCGATTAATAATTTTCTTGATAAAATGTCTTTATGGAGTTTATACCCTAACTTAGGTTGCAATCTATTAATCATTGCTTTTAAATAATCAATCGAACTTGGCCCAAAGTCAATCATGATTTTCTTTTTAATAGATTCCTCTAATATTTTTCTAATACAAAATGAACATGCAAGTTTGCAACCGATTGAGGAACACAATTCACCTTCCTCTGCGATCTTTATAAGAAATTTATATAGTTTTTTATCTTTATTATCATCATATTGTTCAAGATAACCTTTTATTTGAACAGGGGGACTTGAGCTTCCATAAATATGTAAGCCCGCTGATTTAAATTCATTATCAATCAATCCATTAAGATAATCTATAGCATATGTTGATAAAGCTAAGGCATTAGAAAGCCAATTTATAGCTTCACTTTTAGATAGATTATCCCTTGGAGGACCTATATGCTCATACTGTCCCATAATTCGATGTCCTTTCGGAAAAATTTCCGGAAATGTACAATTCCATGCAATTATAGATTCTGGTATTATATACCCAACTAAATGAATTGTAGATGCATTCGAAGACAATTTACCTTCAAGAATTTTAAGTAAATTTATTGCTCTTTCTCTAATTGAAGGCTGTGGTTTATCTAAATTTAAGGTTTCAGATATATTTTTCGTAGATTTAGATTTGTTTATTGATTTTGATCCTTTTTGATGTTTTTTTTTCGTTGGCATTGGAATTCCACTATATTTCAATGAATTTTATTTGGAGTTTTTTTTTAATTATATTTTCTTTATTTATCTATTAACAATATTCTCGTTATTATTCAATATTTTGACTAGTCCTAGTTACACCCACATACGCCCAATGAGGTGCCTCGCCTCCCAAAGGTCCTAGTGGGTTATCTTGAATTACTTATTTCTAATTTATGATGAATTAATAATCAATTGTGATTTTATAATGATTCACCTCTGAAAAATCCTCTCCCTATGCCAATCCAGAGCAACCTGGGACGGGTACTTACTTGATTCATTCGGCATGATCATATCATTCTTATTGAACTTAGTCAAAACACTTTCCGGTGTTTCTTCTTCGACTGCTCCAGAAACCAGCACGCGGTAGTGATCATCCACGGAGATCAGGCCTTTATCGAACAACCAGTGATGAGTTTTGCATAATGCCATCCCGTTTCGGATATCATCATTATTATACTGCGAGAAGGGTAGAATATGTGCAGCATCGATGATCGAGATCCCGGATGATGTGATCAATTTCACACCACATACCGAGCAGGTCTCGTTATATGAAGTTAGAACGATCCGTCTGAAGGCTGGATCACGAGATGGTTTGAATTCAGAGGTTAGAATGTTGTGACTCATTTTGAACTCGTCATTTATCAATAAGATCAATTTTTTTTCATAATCAAATGATCTGTCTATTATCCGGATCGCCTTTTTCAAATTATTGATCTCGATCTCTGAAAAATATCCGCCATTCAGTAATGAATTGATCAATTTATTTCTGGAGTTATCATCGTCGATCAGATCGATAAGATCATCATCCAAAGTGATCGAGCTTACAATACTATTGAACTCATGAATTGATCTTGGTTGGTGTGGGTGTACGTGTTTTTTAAATTCGATCTTCCAGAACCCGTCCGATCTCAAATGATATAATGGCAGATATATCGGTCCTGTTCGGTTATAAGATAAAATTTTCCACAGCTCTGCCCAGGTTTCGCGCAGATAGATATTGGGTTTAATATCAGACAGATCGATCTTGTTATTCTTGGATAACAATATCAACGATAATAATAGAATGGGTTTATGTGGGGCTTTGCCTGCAGAATAACGGTTCTTGTTTTTGTCCACATGTAGTTCTTTGAACTTTGTTAAATAATCCCCTAGGTTCATGATCGCCACCTTTTTAAGTAACACCAGCTATCCTATGTGGTGCCTCGACTCCCAAAGGTTTTAGTGGGTTATCTTGAATTACTTATTTCTAATTATTGATTAATTAATAATTATATACCCATCTAGTGATCATATATAAACTTAAAGTGTAAATTACCATTAAATATACCAAAATGGTCATTTTTAACCAATTGTAAATTCATAGATATTTATTCACATCATCAATGAATTCATCATACCTCAAGATATTAATATTTGACAAATTCCCATTATTGTCTTTCACTTCATCAATAACTGCCTGAACATTAGGCGTCACCCGATCTTTGAATAGTATGTACAAGGTCGCCCCTTCAACAGGAAGCGGTCGATTTGTAATATTAGGGCTATTCACATCACAGATCACGGCCACCCGCGTAGCCACGATCATCCCCGCGATCTCGATCGGGTTCTTGGATTCTTCCACCTCAATGATATGCTGGATCTTATTATTTTTGACGATCACCATATCCGGCTTGGTTAATCTGGTGGGAGTGGATTTGGTAGAAAGAAATTTAGAGATGAATGTGAAAAATTAAAAAATGGATAGCCTTAAATAATCTCAAAATTCTAAATATATGAAAAATTCTGCGGCGGTCTAAAGTTTCTATTTTTCTCGTATGGATCAATTGGTGGATCAAATCTTTTAATATTGGTAACTTCGAGTCCATGTACCCGGCTATTCCCATTACAATATAAGAAGAATCTATCTTTTTCTATTCCTCCCAGGCTTCCACATTTTTCCCAAATTTCTTCAGGTGATCCCTTGATCTCCTTTTTTATTCGAAAACGCCCAACGATCTTTTTCTCCGGGGAACTCGCATAAATATAAACCCACGAGATATCCTGTTTTGGGATCTGTTTTCTAAACTCGAACCGTTTCTCACCGGCAAGTATCTTTTCCGCATACCTGGGCTTGATTGAGAGGATTATATCGGCCATAGTTTTGACACACCAACACACCCGAATAATGTATGATGAGATAAAGTTTATTGATGCTTTGAGGAAAAAATTCCAAATCCAAAACTCAAAATCCAAAGAAAATCCCAAGGACTAAATCCCAAAAGAGTGAGATAGCGCTGGGACCGGGGTTTTAGGCAAAATCAATAAAAGGCAAGCCAGGAGTTTGCACTTGTCAATTTTGATCTCTTTTGTGCCGATACGGTCGTGGAAGGTGATTCCGTCATTGGATTTGCAGAATTGTTTGTAATGTTCGTGGGTGATCTCCTGCATGGGTTGGAATCATTTACTCCTGGTCGGCACGATCCATAGTAATATGGGTTTGTAGAGATATAGATAGTTTAAAGTTAGTTATAAGTTAGTCATGGGTTAGTTATAAGATATGTAAACTCATGGAATAAATTGGCTTATAAACCCACTTCTTATCTTGTTAAATAATTTCTCAGCGAAATAATATCATCAAGATTATTATCAATATCTAAATAATCACAGATATCTTTTTGATCTTCTAATTCAAAAAGTATCTTTTGATATTTCTGATAATCAATGGTATCTCTTAATGTACAGAAATCTGAAACTAATAGAAATTGGGTTTCGTCGTCAACAGTAAACATTTTTTCAGGTGGAAACTCCTCATGACGATATCTAACAGTATCTTTTACAGCAGGGCCCCTAACATAGCAAGTACGTCCATATTCCCGGGCATCTCTGTTCTTTTTTCTTTCTAAGTAACCAAGAAAATTTAGAATGTCTGTATCAAAAATACCTTTTACAGCACCCCATTTTACCTCTATTGCATATTTCGTTTTTTCTTCAGAAACAACAATGAGATCAGGATCTTTTAATTCTGAATTATCAATCCAAGAATGAAGTTTAATACTCCAAAACTCCTCTCCACTTTCTTCTTCAATTTTTTGATAAATTTTACCTGCAGTTCCAGTTGTATAAGTGGCGATATATACTTTCCATTCGGGGTGGATTTTATTAATAATATCTTTTATTTTAATACTAAGTCGAATATGTTTATCAGCTTTTTTTTGACTGACTTCAGAATTAGATTCTTCATCAAATTGGGTAGGACTTATTCTAATATTTTTACTTACATTATTATCCTTGGGAATAGTTGATTTGAATTGAACAACTCGTTCACTTGGACTGTCAATGAAAAATAATAAACCATGTTTTCTATATATATTAAAAAACTTACGAAGACCCATTTTCGTTGGAGGGTCTTTTCGAAGTTTATTACAACAATGTTGATAAATTTCATCGATATGAGCCTTTCCTTCTCTTTTTTCAATAAAATGAAGGGCTTCACTCATTTTTACTCCACATCCGATTCTGTTTCGTTTACAATACCTAATAATCTCATTTGCTATACTACTCATTTTATGACCTCTATTACATTATTAATAGACCTTCAGCAATAATTCTAAAATAGTAGTTGACTTATCATTGTCCATACTTTCGCTAATAGCTACATGAGTGAAATTCAATGAGATTAAGTTTTTCATTGATTATAATCAAAGCTAATACAACACTAAATTATTTCTAAATTATATCTGAATCAAATTATTTTTCCATAAGGTAATTACAACATCCATTTGTTGGTTATATGCTTTAGTTTCATTTGGTGTAACTTTATTCCAAAGGGCATTTTCATTTGATGCAAGTGATGGATCTTTCTTTAGGAGTTGTGCAGCTTTCATAGCATATGATTTATTTTTCATTGAAGTTGTATAACTACCCCCTGATATCCCTTTTATTATACCTTCCTCACAAAGACCTAAAAATGCACTTTTTGGACATCCCTTACAACGAGATGAATAACTATCAAATATTTTACTAGCAGCTAATTCCCATGCATCTCGGGGATCATTTACTTCTTTACAGGATATAAACTTTACAGCCATTAACGCAGTTTTTCCATAACTACCCACATTTTCAACTCCTTTGTTATTTAATTTCTTTCAAAACAAAAATAGCTCTCAAAGTATAAAATAATAATGTTGAAGAAATGTTGGTTGAAAAATTAGTGATAGTTTCAATTTATTCAGTATTCTATAATTTATAATGAAAAACCTCTCCACAATTACTGCACCTATATGTACTAACCCCATGCAACCGAGCAACATCTGCTCGACGAGTGCGATCTTTTATTTTACTCAATGTTTTTAATACTTTACTACCACACTTCGGACAAACTGGTGGTTTTCCACCCTCTCTAAATTCTTCTAAACTCAAACCGCACATAAATATCCCACAAAAAAAAATATAATTTAATAAATATTATTTGACACCTAAAATCTCGTCAAATCTAATTTTAACATTCCCATCCCATCTACCAACTTCAGTAAGATCAATAATAAACGAATCATTAAAATCGGATAATATTAAATCACGAAATACTCTCCCTAATGAATTTAGAATAGCTTTTACTCCTCTACCTTCTTCTCTATAAAAACACCCACTAATTTTTGGTTTGAATCCACTCTTAATTGCTAATTTTAAACCTTCAGTGAAAAAGTATCTATATTTTGAGCTTGGATTTGACCAATTGTCCTGACCTGCGAAAAAACCATAAACAGATTCAGGATTTTCTTTTATTATTATCTCAGCAATTGAATTTGACAAACCAAATTCTTTCCATTTTGATGCAACCTGGCCCACAAGCTGTGCATCATAATTGTTTATAGGTTCGAATGCATCAACTATACCATATCCCGCAGATATAATTATTAATCTCATTCTTCCAGATTTAACCAAGTCTTCAATTTTATTATAATTTGAACGAAATGCTTGATATGGTGAGCCTGTGTATAAATATAATGCGGAAGTTTGAGGAGAGAAATCTTCTATACAATATTTCATTGTATTTCGACCCATTTCTAAGTTGTTCCAGGTATTAGATAAATCTTGAACATTGATCTTTCGTTCAGGTTTAATAATCTCACCTGAAGGATATTTGCTACCGCAACATGGGATGAAGCACAAAATTTTTTCTTTTTTCAAACCAGATTCCACTGGAATAGTTGATAATGTTGTTTGTTCAATAAATTGAGTGGATCTTATTTTATCTTGAAATAAATTCATATCTGATTCCTTCAATAGATTTGAGCTATTAACATGCTGAATGTTCCAAAGATATGAGTTTCTAATCTCCTGTTTTGCAGCATAATTACCAAGCCAATTCGGAGTTGATTTTAATTCTGAATTTGATAATAACGCAATTACCCCTTCTTCCAGATATAACCTTTCTTTTTTTGTGGGTACTGATACACAACGGAATTTAAATTCATTTTTAAAAACTATATCAATCAATTTCTCGATATCTTTATTTGTTGGTGTCATATGTTTCATCCAGTCAGTGACATCAATTGCTGAAATTTTGTTCTTTTGAATTATCGCAGATCCAACATGTGTCCTGAAAACACTACTATTCTTATTCCCTTTGTAATGATTTCTAATGCGATCTCTAAACCTATTATCTGCATTATGGGTACCAATCCTAACTATTCTATTCCAGACTTTGCCATTTATCTGGCATTTTTCACCTTCTTCAAAAAAGAAATATATTCCATTTTCTGGTAATGCCTTTGGATCGTATGAATGATCAAATAAAGGCAGTTTGTCAAGTGTTTGATATAATTGTTCAAGAATTGATTTTGAATCTAATTCTCTATCGTTAAATAATTTGGGCCTATCATTTAATACAGGTTTCGTTTTATTATAAGTTCTTATTTCGGTATCCGATACATCAATTTCAAGCATAAAAGAACTGTTTATTTTTAATTGAATTCTTTTATCTTGTATCTCATAATAAAATTCTTGAGCCATTACTGTCTTTCCGAGGGCCATTGCATGTGCCATCTCACCGCCTTTAATACCATTAGGAGTTAATTCTACTGTGCCATACCAGTTACCCCTATTACCATAATTTTTTATATCTTTGATATCAAGTAAAACTTTAGTATTATTATCAATGGCCTCTTGAATTCCATCATGAATTTTATTAATGATCGAAAGCCAATAACGTTTGTATTTACTAACCATCTTACATCCCACTTAAGAGTAAGATTGGTTTAAGGACTATAAATTGATTTTGTTCATTATTCATTTGTTAGTTTATTCATTATTCATGGGGTTCATGTTAGTGCAATGGCAGGCGCACAGAAAGGCGATAAGAATTTTATATTTTCAATTCACCCTTTTTCCAACCTTTTTTATAGGCAATTATTTGTATTATTCTTAAAAATAAGAAAGAGATTGATAGATGAAATGATAACTTATTTTTTTTATAATTATTAATATGCCATGATAGGTCCTTTACTATATCTTTAACTCTATATCTTGGTGGTCTGAGAGTATTTGAATCCCAATTATTAATTTCAGATGTATAGTTAATATTATGGGTCATTATAAATTACTCCTGAGATATTTTTTTGTTACATATCCACAGCCATATCCATAATTAAAAAAGGTTTTGTAAAAATTCTTAAAACTATTTCTATAATCGTGATATATTATTGAGTCTGGTTCATATTCAAATCTCCATCCATTTTTCCATAATTTAATGCTAAGAGAAATATCTTCACCGCCTGGTTTTTTAATATCCTCATCAAACCCACCAACGTTTAATGCAATTTTTCTCACGTAACAACAATTCGCAGTTACGAGGTATAATAAAGAATCAGGAGGCTCAAGAATTCTATGAAATGAATTAAATCTTGATATTAGATGATTAGGAGTTAATGGTAGCACTTTTCCACCAGCACCCACTATTTTATTTTTCATATTAATTTTCTTTACCAGATTATAAAGCCAATATTTATGAACAACACAATCTGTATCAGTAAATGCAACGATACCACCTTTAGCATTTTTTAATCCAGTGTTTCGCGCTATAGCTGGACCGCTGTTTCTGGTTAGTCTAATATAATTAACTTTAAATGGATGATTATAATTTTTCCATTTCTTTACCACTTCTTCTGTGTCATCAAAAGAATAATCGTCAACAATTATCACTTCATATGGCAATAATTTTTTAAGTTTATCAAAAGATTTTAATAATCTATTAAGTTGTTGAGATTGAGTGTATGTTGGGACTATAATTGAAACTTTTAATTGTTTTTCTTTCATATTTCTCAATACCTCCATTTTTAAACCATTCTATTGTTTTTATCAAACCATTTTCAAGAGATATTTTTGGTTTCCATCCCGTTAATTTTTTAATTAAATCAATATTGGGAGTTCGGAATTTTGGCTCAAATTTATATTTATCAACAAAATAGTAATTTGATTTTTTATTTTGTAATTCATTAATCAGATTCGCAAGTTTTAAAATTGAGATAGGTTCTGGGTTACCAATATTAATTGTTAGATCTGTAATATCTTTTTCAATCAATTTAAACAATCCGTTAATAAAATCATCAATATAACAAAAAGAGCGCTCTTGTAAACCATCACCATGAATTCTTAATTGTTCTTTTTTTAATGACCAATGAATAAAGTTTGGAATTACTCTACCATAATTGGTTTTAAGATCCATATTGGAACCATATATATTGAATGGCCTAATAACAAGATATTTTAAACCTTTTTTTCTACAATAATTAATTGTTA
Source organism: Thermoplasmata archaeon (assembly GCA_020696345.1). Taxonomy (GTDB): domain Archaea; phylum Thermoplasmatota; class Penumbrarchaeia; order JAEHCK01; family JAEHCK01; genus JAEHCK01. Next base: position 17,167 of record JAEHCK010000026.1, read on the forward strand.
ATTCCTCTCCAAAACATTTTCCTATAGAATATGGGCTTCGTTTTTTATTCAAATAAAGACAACTTAATGAGTTCTCTTCAAATCCTCTATATGGTAAAACAATATGATCCCCATAAATCTCTGAACTTGAAAAATATATAAATTGAGCTTTGGATTTTTTTACTATATTCATTAAGTTTAAATTTCCTATCGAATTAACCAATAAGGTCTCTAATGGATTTACTTCATAATCAGTAGGATTGGCAATAGCAGCTAGATGCATTACCAAATCAAATTTCTCATTAACTTCATCAATAATTTTTTCATTATTTATGTTATCTTCAATAATTAATAATCTATTATCATTAATTAAATTTTCAATATTTTTTATACATCCTGTCGTAAAATTATCGATAATAACTACTTTTTTTACTTTTTTTCTGGACAATAAATATTTAACAATATGACTCCCGATAAATCCTGCTCCACCGGCAATTAGAAATCTATAATGTTTAACCATATTACATACCCCCTTTTTTTGGTAAGTTATCAGAAAATTATAAATTTTTCGTTCCTTTATTAAATTCATTCAAAAGATTTTTAATACTTATGAACTTGCATCCAATCTTTTTGGCGTTTTCAGTATTTAAGATATCAATAATACACTTAGCAGTTTGATTATTATTTGGATCATTATCAAAAATAACAATCACTTGTTTCTTCAATTTAATCAATCGTTCAATGGCAGGCAAATAATCTTTATCCCCAGTCACTAGAATGAAAGTCTCAAGACATTGATCTTCATACGCTGTGGATATTAAATCCTCCAATAAACGGGCGTCAACTAACGTTTTTCTGTTTTGGTTCCCATTATTCAAATATGTTTTTGCCTCACAGGGGATGGGTGTTACTAGATGTCTATTATCTTTTTTTCGTAATTCGTTTCCTATTTGGGCTATATAGTCAACCGAGAAAAAGACTCTTATAAATTTTATTTTACCTTGGTTTTCTGCAAAATCTTTAATTATTTGCATATACCAATCTTTAATCTCAACATGCGTTCGTTTAATCTGACTCCAGGCTTTGCCTATATTTTCATGATCGATCCAAATTCCAATTTTTGTAGAATTTTCGTTTTTTATCATATTTATTTCTCCTGCAGAACATGTGGCGCATCGACTACAGTTGCAAGAATAAGCTTAAACCTAGATCTAAACCTAAATCCAAATAATAATCCTAAAAGTGTTACCAGATCTAACTTTCAATGTTCTTAAGAACATCTTCTTAATCGACTCTGGCTCCTACTTAAGCTTTATAAATTTTACAAAACTCTTCACATGAAACATTACCAGACTTACCCCATATCAAGTACCTACAAATCCTTTCCTTTCACATCACAAATCCGGGTATCGTAGGGTTCTCCGAGACCGAATTATTGCCATGTTACTACAAAAATCTGCTACTATATTCTATGAATCTTTATCTGCAATCTGTAACTGAGTCATAATTCCTAATTCTTAGCACATATCATTGCTTTTGCATTGTAATCTTAGTTTGCGACTGCGGTAAAACGCCTTTGTTCTACAATGACCAGGATAAGTTTATTGTGTATAAATATTTTTTCTTCCGGATGGTGCAATTGTGTACTGAGCAGACGGGTCCTGGGGTCAGGCTAGGGGCGGAAGTGTGGGATTAATATTATTGTAATTCCGAATGTTTTTTCCTCTCTCCCATCTCCTTCTCCACCGGATATTTCTCAGCGTTGAGCTTAATCTTATCGTTAACGATCGCAGCTACATCCACATCGACCGCATTCGCCAGGCTAAGACAATATATCAATACATCCGCCAGTTCCTCTTTCACCCTCTCAAGCTTCTCCTCGTCCATATCCTCCTTGATCCTCCACTGGAAGATCTCCAGCAGCTCGGCGGCTTCGATGGAGATGCTCACCGCCAGGTCCTGGGGTGTGTGGTACTGGCCCCAGTCGCGGTCGCGTTTGAAGCGTTCGACGGAGTCCTTCAGTTGCTGAATAGTAGTTGAATTATCATCCATGGCTCTCTCCCCTCGGATTAATTTAATAGTAGATTGGGGAATCGTTTATCCCCACATAAGATTTACTGATGAACTTTCATTTTGGTTTGCCAATTAGTTCAACCAGATCATCTATTTCTTGTTTTGAAAAATATTTCTGATATCTACTCAATATAGTATCAATCATGATAATGTACATCCAGAGTGCATTATCCAATAAAAAAATCTCTTCTTCTATTAATCTTTCGTTTTTATAAGACGATATAACTTCTGAAGGATGTGAATATAAAGATAGGATGTCTGCCAGCTCGTGGAACATCCCTTTGATATCCTTATCTTTGTTTATTGTATCGTAATCTATTTGCTTGTGAATGAACGATGGTGCGAACAATTTCGAAGAGGTATAATTCTTACCATCAATAAGATCGAATATCTCATGCGGGTATCCCTTTTCTCGAAGGTAAGAAATAAAACCGTCGTAATCCAACTTTATGTACCACTTTGTATCTTCGCTGTTGACGGTCCTTTGGATGCACAACTGCTGAAAATCGCCCCATCTTTCGACCTCGTAAGGATGCTGATGAAAGTACAATACCAATTGTGCGGATTCGACAATTAAGCGTAGTATGGCTTGTGACTCGGAGTACTTGCGGTAATAATTCAGATCAGTGATCGTATGAACTAAGATGCTGTTATTGAATAAAATTGCAGACAATATGGTAAGCAATTCTTTATTCTCTATCCCCTCAATTTCATTGATGTCTACATTACTGATAATATGTATCATTTTATTAGAGATTTCACGATATCTTTTCTCCAAATCAAAATAGAAATTCGTTCGCTCAGGGTTCTGTCTTTTTTCTGTCTGGTACTCCTTAACGAGGTCGTCTCGAAGTGGACGGTTTGCGTCATGGACAATTCTGCACCCTTTGTGAACTGGTAACTGGATAAAGCCCTTGTTTTTTATGTCTTGGATTTTCTCTTTGTCATCGTCTGAAGATTCACTCATCTTGTCGATGAGTTTATTAAACGCATTTTTATCTAACACCTTTAACATTGACAACAGCGATAATTGGATTTCGTTAGTAGCTTCTTCAGAGATGATTGGCTGGATCTCCTGGAAAATTATTTTCAACACAATCTCCGTGAAACTCAATGCTGTTTTCAGGTATTCTAATTCTACTTCTATATCCTTATCTATTAGCTCGAAAATGGTAAACGAAAGGTGTACGTCCTTGCTAAATATATCGTAGTAAATATCCGACAACAATATTAGGTCAATGTTTGTAACATCAGTGAAGTATCTTTCATAGTCCACATTCCAGCGTATAAAACTTGGATTGAATTTCAGTGCTTCTTTATAATATTTTTGTGTTAAATGTGATGTATCCCGGTAACCTTTTTTCTTGATATGCTTTTCGAATTCTTCGAAAGTTTGATAGATATAATCAAAATATGTTTTCGTATCAATTTTTAACACCTTGTTGATCAACATTGTCTGAAAATCATTCCATCTCCTAGCCTCATCTGGGTATTTATCAAAATATAGAATTAACAGCATAATTTCCATCATGCTTCTCAAAAAGATGCTTGCTCCGCGATAATTCCTATTTGTATTCATCATAATCACGGAATCAGCAAGGCTATAAAAATGCCAATGCAGATTGATCATTGCAACTAATTTTGGATTGCTCTGGTTGATAGATTCCATCATATTCTGGTCGATTTCCTTAATTGCCTTAGGATATTTTTCATGATAAAACTGAAAAATCATGAATATCTCATCATATTCTTGTTCTTGTGGTGTGTAATTCTCATTCATTAGATCTACCTTTATTTTTCACATCTGTGAATTCTCATTTTTTAATATTAAAACTCTCATGGTCAATATCTTCCTGGATTCACTCTCATATTAATTGTTATATTTTTCAAACTCTTTCAATATTGATTTGTATCTTTTATATTTCAATGAGTCTTTTACCTTTCCAACCAACCTCGCTGAATCTGCCATCTTATGTTCTGAATACTCATAACAATACATGAAATCCAATTTGGCTAATTTTACAAATTCTAATGTTTTTTTGAAATCCTTATCAGTCTCCCCAGGAAAACCTGTAATAATGTGAGTTCCTATCTTTAATTCAGGAACTGTAGCTTTTATTTTATTGATACACTCAAGCACACTATCGGCTTTATACGGCCTCCGCATGAGCTTCAAGACCTTATCACTACCTGATTGACAGGTAAGCATATACAACCTAAATGCGCTCTATTATGGCTAAACAGCTCTAATACCTCATCTCTAGACCTAATGAACCAATGAATATTAAAATCATGGAAAAATAGTTTATATTCTCCATCAATTTTAAAAATTTCCGTTAAAAGGTTTACAATATTGGAATGGTCATCCATTCCCCAAGCACCTGTATCTCCACCAGTAATAAAGAAGATTTCTTCTCCTTTTGATAATCCTAACTTAAATTCTTCAATAATATGGTCAAGAGGTTTGCTTCTAAGTTTACCTGTTGCTTTTTTAATTACGCAATAACTACAATTACCCAGGCAACCCGAATTGATCTTGATCTTAAATCCCTTTTTTGCCGTCTCGTATTCCTCCAGCGCAGGTGTTTTAAAATCCTCATGGATCTTGGTCCATTCTCTATGATCATAGATTGTTTTATTGGGATCTGGTGTATCAATTATTGATGTTGGTAAATTCAAATATTGGTCTAGATCTTCCATGGATCTGGGTGAAAATACTCCAAGATCTCCTAGATCATCTAGCTTTGAAGAATCGATTGATGGCAAACACCCACCGATTATCAATTTTGCACCCTCCTTTTTCTTATTGTTCAACTCCTTAACTTTAACAAGAGATGCATCCTCAAAGGTATGTGTATATGCACATGTTACTACAATTATCACATCCGCGCGTTCAACTTCTTCAGTTATTTGTCCACCATTAGATGATATATGATCTATGACCCGTTGCGCGTCTAATTTCCGTTTTTCACACCCAATAAAATCCACTAAATATTTCATTATTTTGCACCCCTTCTTTTTCGGAAGTTATATATCTTTTCAGAGATATCCTTTCGAACCATGATATAACTATTTCGTAACCGATCAAAAATAGTATTTTTCTCAACCTTGGTTGCATAAGTAATTGTATCTATAAAGCCAGAACTTTTAAATATAGCAGATTTAAATATGAATCTGTTTGCAACTCGCTTAGGACCCGGTTTACCCATTGTGTCATGTAAAGCAATAATTCCTCCTTCAACCAATTTCGGACACCATAATCGATAATCCAATTCTACCAAAGGATATTCATGAGCACCATCTATGAAAAGAAATTCGATCTTTTCATCTAACATTTTTTCTGCTTCTTCAGAGGTCATAACTAGATCGTTAACAATATCTGTTAGACCGAAATTCTGAATATTCTTTCTGAACTCATCATATGTCCACACTTTATCAATACGGTTTTTATGTTCAATCGAACCCGTATGCGGATCGATAGAATACACTTTGCATTTGCTACCTAATTGTGAACCTTTACCCAATAAAACCGTAGATCTACCCTTCCACGCTCCAATTTCCACGATCACTCCTTTACATTTTTGGGCACTTTCAAATAAGAAATGACTTTCCTTTTCGGTCAACCACCCATCTATTTTAGATGATATTTGTATTATCTTTTGAAACTCATTCATATTATTCATTACTATTCACCAATTTATTAATTAATTCTATAATTTGGTTAATATTCTCAGCTCGGTTTATTTTTACATTTTGTCTTGAATCCAGCTTCTTACCAGCTAATTTTGAACCCCAACCCTCTCCTATGTCCAGTGCAATGATTGATTTTTTTAGTTGCCAAGCAAAAGTGATCTCATTTAGTGTGCCAGCGCCACCACCGATAACTACAACAACATCTGAGGATGCGATGATTATTTGGTTTCTGGCAAAATTTATACCAGTTGGAATTATAATATCGATATATGTATTAGCATCTTTTTTATCAAGTCCTGGGAGAATACCAATAATGTCGCCATCTTGATAGTTCTCTGATGTCCTTGCACCCTTTGACGAAGCTTCCATCACACCACCGCAACCGCCATTTATTATCCTATAACCATTGTCGATTAATTTTCTACCTAGTTCTTCGGCAGCCTCAAGCATGTTCTTCGTTGAGGTAGCTGTGTTCGAGCCAATTATTCCAATTTGGAGCTTTCTTTCATTTTTCATTTAAATCTCATCCTCGATATTTTTCACTACATCAAATATTAAAAAATCAGAAGAATAGTTATCATTTTCCAGATCTTTACCAGGGGTTTCATACTTTCTCATGATCGTAAAACCAGAGTTTGATAAGAGGTTCTGGTATAGCTTCAAATGTCTATGAATATCAGTCCTTATTCTGTTTGTTGTTTTGATCTTTTTTTTATATTCAAATTTCGATCCAAGATCGCAATTCTCGGGCAAGAATCTATACTGGATCTCACTCTCTTTTACTTGAGTATAATTAGGATTACAAACCGCAATGATCCCCCTACCATTTACTCTCATTAACTCATAAATATTTCTTAATACATTTTGAACCATTTCATCAGATTCAATAGTGCAAATGACCAGGGAGCAAAGTACGATATCAAATTTATGTTCCAATTGTTTAAATTGGTTTTCAAATTCATTTTCCGATAGATATCTCACGCTTTTGTCGATATGCTTTAATTTGTTTTCCTGAATTAGTTTATCAGAAATATCAAAAGCAGTCATGGTGTATCCTTTTTCTGCAAATTTTTGAGTTAGCTGACCGTCGCCACAACCATAATCAAATATAGTTTTTCCATCTATTTTTAATATTGATTCGATAATGATAGGATCTAAAACATCCACCTTGTCTTTGAATTTTATTTCTGATATCATATGATCTTCACCATATCTCCCTTCCTATTGTGTCAGGGTCCAAAATATTTTTATTTGGATTGATAGTAAATAATTTTGTATAACCAACCTCTTTTGAGATTCTTTTCACATTATTATTCCACTTTCCATCTGGAAATGCGAGCCATGCACGACCTCCTAAATTCAAAATGGCATCTAGCGATTCTTGAAGCTCGGCTTTTACCCGTGTTTTACTCAGAACCCTCATGTCATGATGGAATTTACCATGGCTGGCAATTATCCAACCATCCTTTGATAAAGCTCTAATATCCGAGCTTGTGATATATAAGCCATTATTATTCTGTAAATCTTGTACATCCAATCTTGAAAAAAGGTAATTTAGGAATTTTTGTTGATCTTCATTTAAACTAGCGCGTAATTCATTTTTTAGATTGCCTGAGGCCAGTTGAAGGATATTTGCATAATTATGCCCCGGATCATAAATAAAGTTCAAGTCTGATTTAATATATTTTATATCAATTTTTTTACCATTCAATTGAGATAGTAAACGATAATATCTATCGAACCAGTAAAAATATCCTTTATCCATGATCGACGATGAGATAAAAACCACTGGTTGAAAAGCATCATTATTTCTAAAAAATTCCCTCATTAATAAAACATCTTTATATCCATCGTCAAAAGTTACCAATATTTTTTCGTTAGATTTTAATTTATTTTTATTCCTTAATCTAGAGATAAGTTGAATTAACCTATTTTGCAAAGAATGAACCGACATTGAAAATCCAATTTTATATTGGATCCAGTGTGGAGTAAGATCTTTAATTTCAGATCTATGATTAAATACACGATGGAGACAAGGAACATAACTCCTATAAAAATCGGTCTTCCTGTTTTTGGAGTCATTCAAATTCGTTAATTGTGTTGAATATGTACTGATTTTATCATTTCTTTCATTACAATTATCAAATGATAGCTGATAATTATTATTCAACCTAGATAATGATTTATTATGATCATGCTCAGTTAGAAATGATTGACTTATTTTTTTGTCTAAATTTTCTTTATATGAACGAATATTATCTGGTAATTCTTTTATGAATTCAAGAATTTCATTATTATTATATTTTTTTAGTTCTCGAATAAAATTATTTACATTTCTGTCTGTAAAAGTTGTTTCCATTAAATCAATTGTTTTTCTTATTTTATTATATTGGTCTTTATTGAGCGTATTTTTTAATGTTTTTAATAATCCCCTTATTCTATATGAATTAAATTTGAAAAGTAATATTTTTTCTTTTAAATAATAATCAAAATATTCAGTGATCTTTTCAAGTTCTTTTCGATTATTAATTATGGAATAGAAATCTAAATCTTTATTTTTTAAGGACCATTCTTTGAAAAAAACATTCAATGCACGAATAAATGAACTTCCATAAAAATCAGCTGTTAATTTTTTAAATGAAAAAACTTGGTTTGGTGATAATACTCTATTATGCCTAATATTTAGCTCAGATCTTGAAATGTTATATTTTCCAATATATTCATTTAGTAATAACCAAATGGTATCCCCGCGGCGTGATAATAATCCATTTATGAATGGAGAGATATTCGGAAATTCATTTAGACATTCATTGTTTAAAACCAATGTATTAGCTCCACGAACCACCATTGCGTGGCGATCTTTTAATGATTTTTGATTATCCCATATGACTGGTCGGAATGGATTTCTACCTTTTGTGATCAATTGAAAATCATCTAATATTTGTAATATTCTTTGTTCATTGGGTATATTTCTGATTCTTTTCCATAATGGTATTTCTAAATGATTAAAATGTAAACTTGAATTATCATAATAAAAATCAGGAAAATCTTTTTTAAATTTTAATCCAAAGCTTTCATCTACAGAACCAAATTCTGTATTATTATTCAAAAGATATTTGATATGATAAACTAAATCGAGAAGCTGGACCCTGAGCATACTTAATGTTGGGATCGAGGGCACCCCTGTAACTCCACCAATAGCAATGTCGATCTTTTCTTCTTTTAATCTTTTTATCTCATTATAAATTTCTTGAGGCTCTAATCTCTTTTTATTTCCATCAGGAAGAATATAATCCAATCTAACATCATCATCAAGGATCCAAATTACTGAGCCAGGTAGTTTCAATGATTCTAAATAAAGATAATGATGTAATATTGTCCTATTTATTGATATATCACGATATTCATTTAGAATTTGGATGAAATCTCCAAAATCTCCATTTTTTGCTTCGTTGTTTATATCATATCTGGGTTTCATTACAATATCTAGTTTTGAAAACCTTTTTTTTGAGATCAAAGATTCCAAATATTGAGTGTTATTTGTATTGTCTAATAAAAAGACTCTTTTAATTAGATCAATATTTTTATTAATTGAAAGAATATCATTTAATAGATTCTTTGTTGATCGAATGTCAGTAACGATAAAACCGATTATTATTGGAATATTAAAAATTGATGATTGATTCATAAAATTATTTGTTTCTTTTTTCATTTTTTTATATCCAGTAAAAGTTTCATTAATCTCACAATTGAATAATTCAAGTGCCCTTTTTTTAAATTCCAGCCGGTCGTTATTAGACATTAATGGACCATATTTTCTATAGAAGGTTTGAAGCCCCTGTTTTTTTGCCTTTGAGCCAGGGGAAGACAATCTATTTATTTTAGAAAGTGCCATGTGGTGGACCAAATGTTTTTTAATAATCCCATATTTTGTATCTCCTAGAAAAAGAAGTCTGATACAAACATCACGATCTGTTGTGCTTTCTAATGATTCATCAAAACCCCCACATTCAAGTAATTTGGAGAAACGAATGAACAAACTTGAACCTTGGATATTTGGATTGGTTTTATAAAAATCATTAATTCTTAGTTCAGTAGGGATATTGAGCTTTTTTCCGATAGGTTCCTTTGATTCGTGTCTTATTATTCCAGATATAGCCCAATCTAGTTTATCTTTTTTTACTTCATGTAAACAGGTCGATAAATAACTTGAGTCCCACCAATCATCATCATCAAGTAAAGCGAGGTATGTTCTACCTGGATTTATGTTTAATTCTAACAGTTTAATTAAAGCGGTATTAATTGATCCTGAGAGATTACGGGTCCTGGCACATTTAAGGAATAAAATATTTAGTTTTGTTGAATAGGATTCAACCAACTTTCTATTTATAACCTCATTTCTTTTATTTGAATCGCAGATAATAATTAATTTATCTGGCTTAGCTGTTTGATTAGATACAGACTGAATTGCCCTTTTTAGTAGTTTTGGTCTATTTTTAGTTGGTATTATTACAATGATATTATTTTTCATTCTCCTAATCCCCATAAAAATTCATTTAAATTCATACTAATATTTTAAACCCCCATCGGTTTTGGATTCTCCCCATATATCGCTTTATACATGAGTTTCAATGTTGTTATTATTAGATCTTTACATTGATAAAACTCAAAATTATTCATCTCATTAGATGTATGACTTAATGGATTTCGATATTTAGATTTAATATTATGAAGTTTATTGTAGAAATTGGATATATTTATTTGAGTACCATTATACTTTTCAAAATTAAAAATTATTGAATATTCATTGAGATCATTTTTCAATTCTTCATGCCAGATTCTGTAAAATTTAAATGTACGATCCATGGAATCCATATTTAAAAAGCTTAAATATTGCTTTTTTGTTATTAAATATTTCAATAGATCTGTATTTGTTTTATAAATGGCACTTCTATCTAATTCCTCTTCTAGAATTTTTTTTATATATTTTTTATATTTGGTTTTTTTTATTATATCGAAGAAAATACGTTCTCTTATTTCAGTTTCAAAAATTAAACATAATTCTCTAATTTGTGAGCTATAATCATGATTTAGAACATCATCATTTTTTAATTTAATAACTTTGGAGATTTCAATTAATTTTCTTCGATTCTTATTCATTAATTTATCCCAATATGGTTGCAGTTCTTTTTCAAAATCTAGCTCAAATTTGATTTGAATATTTTGCAGTTTCATTCCCCCTTTCTCATTTATTTTTCTTGTTAAGTTCTCCTTCAATTAATTTCTTTAGACCTTTTCCAGGACCTAAAGATCTACCATTTTCGGTAAGATTCAATATTCTATTTCTTCCAACCTTTGATTCAAAGACTAGATCATCATTAACCAGTCTTTTTATTAATTTTGAAACATATGTGAGGTTTCCTTTCCCTTCAACCTTAAAAAATCGCTTTTGCAGTTCTCCTAAAGTAATCCCTGGATTGTCAAATAAAATATTAACTACTCTTTTCTCAGAATCGGTTAGATCTCTATACAGCCAGATTGATTGTTTCCTACCAGTATCTTTTTCGATAAGATATACTTCATTAACAATTGATTTTTTATCCATCGCTGCTTGTATTAAAGCTATCTTTTGAAGTTGAAGACCTGAAGTAATATTAATATTAATTCGATATCCCTGAATATATAAATAATCGATTAATTCCCTAAAATATCTAATTAATTCAGATAGGTCTCGATTATTTGGTGGATGTATTAGATCATATCTTCGGTTCTTCACTTCAGGTAATGTTGATTCCTCTTGTTTAAATGATTTAATTAGATCAAGAGCTAATTCAGAATAATCTTCGATCTCCCGTGTTTCTTCATCTTTTAGACTTATGTTTGATTGTGGTGATTCGGATAATCTATTAGTGATTAAAACCACTCTCCAAGTATCTGGATAATATCTCAAACCGAGTCTGATCCACTGCTCTTTTCCACCAAAAGTCATTATTTGACAAAGTTTAATTTTTTTTTCTTGCATGATGAGAGTAATTGTTCTCAAAGTATAAATAGTTTCCTATCAATGTAAAGTGTTTATGGAAAGAGAGCACATAACACCAAAGTAGTACAAATGTCTATATGTCCATATTATTTGGTAAATAAAAAAAATTAAACATTCTTATTTCAATTCACTAATAATTTTTATTAAGAATATCGGCTCGCACACACCTACCCCGAGCTGGGGGCTTGGCCCGGAGAGGGCGGTAAGGGTTGAGCTAGAAGCAATAAATCATAGCTCATTATCAACTACAACTCATCATACTTCTTCCTCTCCCCCTTCGCCTTCTCCACCGGATATTTCTCAGCGTTGAGCTTTATTTTATCGTTGATAATTGTAGCGACATCGGCATCAATAGCGTTCGCCAGGCTAAAACAATATATCAACACATCCGCCAGTTCCTCTTTCACCCTCTCGAGCTTCTCCTCGTCCAGATCCTCCCGGATCCCCCACAACTCAGCGTTATGAAGATTTGTGGTAGTAGATCACGCTGAGCAATCACCAAGCTGTGGAAAAGTCGTAGAGTTTTCCAGAGCGAGATAATTTGCTAATGCAAATTAGCCTAGATACAATAACCAATAATCAAATAAATCACAGATCTCAATATTCAAATTACCAAACACAATATATTTTTGTTTAAGTCATTGGGTTTTTGGTCCTTGGAAATTATTTGGTTATTGGCATTTGGGGGTTAGAATTCCCAATAAATCTTTATTTTATTATAGGAATTCTAAGCTACAACAAAAATAAGAATTTATTAACGATTGATCTTATTTTTGTGTGTTTATTGGTGATTCCGCCGCCACAGGCGGCGGTGGGGTGTGTGGTGTTTGCCCCAGTTGCGGTCGAGTTTGAACTGCTCCACTGCTTCACGTAATTGTTGGATAGTTGTAGAAAAATCGGTCATAGCTCCACCTTCGCTCCCCCAATTGATTATAATGAATTAAAGTTTATTGCTGATTATTTGGGGGAGAAGCACGAAATCCTAATTTCTAAATCCTAAACAAATCAGAAATTCTAAAGGCCAAATTCAACCATTTGATATCGTTGAACCCAAGTTCTACCTTAACATTCACCCTTAATTGGGGGGATAGCACGCGTAAGGGTTATATAATTGTAATATAATTATCTGATGACTTAATATATACACTCAGGATAGATTAGGGGAATGTAAAGTGAAAATCAATAAAGTCTATTATAAATCAAAATTGTTAACAATTATCTTAATTTCATCTTTTATTTTTATTGGATTATTCAATACACTAAATTCATCATTTGTATCGAATGCTAGTGCAGGTTCTGGTGACCCACCGATTAATGGAACAACTACAAATACCTGGTATGTTGATGGGCAAATAACTAGAAATTACGAGTGGATAAATACATCAAAGATACAGATTAATACTACAGGTTCTATGAATTGGACTAACATAAAAGCAATAATAGATGGGGATATTATTATTAATAATAATAGTTATTTTAATATTACAAACTCAAATATTATTTTGAATGGAGATTTAATTATTAATGGTTCTGCTAATTTTATTAATGTTACTTTTAAAATCAATTCTACAACAAATGGGGAATATTCAATTATTGTCAATGACAAGGGTGACTTTAATATTTCTAATTCAAATTTTACAGCATATAATTATGTTAAAAGGTACAAATTCATAGTTTATGGCAATTTGAATTTGAATACATCTAATATTAGCAGAATGTGGGGAAATCCACAATCTTTTGGTTATACAATTGGAGGACTTCAAATATATTCGGATAATGTTATCATATCAAATTCTGATATTTATGATAATTATGCTGGTAATGAAATGGGGTGTGGTATTTATTTATCATCTTCTTCAGCTAGAATTATTAATAACACAATAAAAAAGAACGATAATGGAATAATTAACCTTGGAACTTCAACACCAATTATTGAAGGAAATAATATTTCTTGGAGTCTTAAAAGAGGTTTATTGAATTTAAATTCGAAACCAATTGTTAATAACAATACTTTTACACGGAATGATTGGGAGGCGGTTTTAATTGGGGGTGTGACAAAAATGTGCTTATTTAATAATACTTTTATAAGCAATTACATTGGTTCACCAACATATGGTGATATGTCAATTCACAATTCAAATGTCACCCTTAAAAATAATACACATATTGATTTAAGAGCAGGGGGAATATATAGTTCAGATTCAAATTTGGAAATTATAGATTGTACCTTTATTAATGTAAAATATTATAGTTATGCAATTAATTTATGGAAAAACGTAAACCTAGATGTTACTAATTCCTCTTTTTCAAAATCAAACATTGATATAGGCACAAATTGTCAAGTAAATTTTTTAAATTTGAAATATAATCATAGTTTGGTAACAATTGGTGAATCATCTAATTTAACTGTAAAGTGGTATCTTCATATAAATGTTCATAGTAACGATAACAAGCCAATGAGTAACACAGATCTCATCGTTAAAGATGCATATAATAATATAATTGCTAATAAAAAAATGGATAGTAATGGGATAGCAAAATGGATTATTTGTACTGGTTTCATTCAGAATAAAACCTTAATAAATTATTCAATGAACAATTATAATATTACTGTAATAGCAAAATCCATTGAACAAATAAAATTTATTAATATGTCCTTAACTAAATGGGCAAATTTTACATATTGTCTATCTCCTGTTTGGGATGATATACCAGATCTTCATATATTAGAAGATACACAATATCTCGATTGGGTAAATTTAAATGAATACGTTTTAGATATTGATACACCTTTAGAAAATATAGATTACTCAATTATTTATCAGTCAAATAAATCAAAAATTAATGTATCTATTGATAATAATGATAACATAGATATTGAACCATTAATTGAAAATTTTTATGGATCTAGTACAATCACAGTAAGGGCAGATGATGGAGATTTTATTTCAAATGAAAATTTTACAATTTATATGGACCCTGTCAACGATTTACCAATTATTGAAACAGAAGATATAATAAATATAAATGAAGACGAATATTATGAAAACATCTATTATACTATTGATGTTGATATGGGAGATGTTATTAATTGGACTTACAACTCTAATGCAACTTGGTTACACTGGGGTAATGAGAATCATTCATTATATGGGACTCCACAAAATGAAGATGTTGGTATTTACTGGGTAAGAATAAATGTATCCGATAACAATGGAGGATATGATGAACACAATTTTACTTTAACTGTAAATAATACAAATGATCCACCTGTCATAAATACAACCGACATAACCGAAATTAATGAAGACGAGAATTATGAAGTACAATATACCGCCACTGATGTGGATTTTAATGATAAATTAATTTGGAAATATACATCAAATGCAAATTGGTTAAACTGGGGCTTTAAAAATCATATCCTTTATGGCATCCCCCGTAATGAAGACATTGGTGAATACTGGGTAGATATAAATATTACTGATGGAAATGGAGGATATGATAAAACACATTTCGTTCTAATTGTAATAAATGTGAATGACGCTCCTGAGATAAATAATTCAATTGCTGATATCTCAATACAGGAGGATTCAATTGATTACCAAATTAATTTATATGATTGGTTTAAAGATATTGATAACGATCACTTAATTTATAGCTATAAGGGAGACAATAATATTGATGTAAAAATTCTTAAAAATGGTACAATTGAATTATTCCCAAAATCCAATTGGAATGGCCAAGAAGTATTAATTTTCTATGCAAACGATTCTGTTTCGGAAATATCTGATGACATTAAAATTACCGTTCTTCCAGTTAATGATGCACCAGTTAATGTAATAATAATGTTGACAGAAATGATTTATTATGAAAAAGGATTACAACCCGCAGTTGGAAATGCAACTGATGTGGATATTACATATGGTGATAAATTAACCTTTACTTGGTATTCTAACATTTCTAGTAAAATTGGAATTGGTCAAGAGATAAATTTATCTCTTACTGCGGGAATGCATACCATTATTCTAAATGTTACTGATCAAAAAGGTATGTGGAGTACTGCCTCAATAGAAAGAGAAATATTAAAGACTGACATAGATAATGATGGGTATCCAGATGATATCGATGCTTTTCCAAATGATTCAACACAATGGTTAGATTGTGATGGGGATAATTTTGGGGATAATTTGAATGGAATTAATCCAGATATTTTTCCGAATGATCCATTGGAATGGATAGATTCGGATGGAGATAATTTTGGAAATAATATAGATGTTTTTCCAAATAATTCTTCTGAATGGAATGATACAGATGGAGATAATATGGGAGATAATATTGATGCATATCCAAATGACCCAGGAAGATGGAAAGAAGAAGATGATCAAGAAGAAAAAAATAACCAAGATGAGAATGATGCCATTGGAATAATCATTGGTGTAGTTATTATGATAATACTGATAATAATCTTTGTTTTCCTACTTTTGATTAAGCGAAAGAAAAAAGAAAAGGTTGAACAAGACACTACAACTAAAGTTGTTCAAGAAATAACATTGCCTTCGCAAAATCAACCATATCAGCCACAACAGGCAATACAACAGTCACAACAAATTCAAAATTTTACACAACCTCAACAGCAATTACAAATGCAACACCAACAATCTCAACCATAGCAACTAATCCAATTTCCCCAACCACCATCACAATATAACCTATGCACAACCTGTGGACAACAAAAAACCTACATACAACAAAATAACAGGTTTTATTGCTACCATTGTAAAAAATATGAATGATTTTAAGGGTGATTGACGCACACCCGCCCCGAGCAGGGGGCATGGCCCGGCGCAGGGCGCAAGGGTTGGGTGTAAATCGATATTACAGTTTTCATCAATAATACATCGTTCATCGCTAACTCAAGGCTGGCCCCACCCTAACGAGTTAATCCTCCGCATCTCCCCATCACAACCTCTTCATTACTTCATCCAATTTCCCCGCAATAGATCCCAATCTTACTTTCATCTCCTTTTTCTCCACCGCACTAAGTGATCCAATAATTTCACTATCCATCAAAACAACCTTATCAACAACTCTTTCCAACCTCTGGATCTGGGTTATTAAAATTACATTTTTATCTTCCTTTTTATCTTCACTTTCATCTTTGTTTACTTCTTCATTTTCATCATCAATCTTGTAGCCCGTGCCCAGCATCTGTTCACGTTCATCCCGGGGCGCTTTTGTGAACTTTTTAACAAACTCTCTTACCTCGTCCGATGTGATCTGGTCATCTTGAATTTTTTCAATTACTTTAGCCCTTAGTTCATCCTCTTTAATTCCACTGGTCTGATAGATCAATTTCGTAGACGGTTGAGCCGCTAAACTTTGTTTATCGCGAAATATCTTGGCCTCAACGAGCTGGGTTATTGAACTCTTATGATAACCTAACGCATCCGCAAGATCCTTTTTGGTATCATATGCCTCCGACCGCCATAGATCGTAGACCGCGTTCTCACGCTCAATGGACGTCAGGTCTTTCCTGTGCAGGTTTTCTATCAATGATTGAATTAATAAATGATGGTCGTTTACATCCCTGATTATTGCCGGGACCTTATCGATACCTGCAGCTTTACATGCACGCCACCGGCGTTCGCCTACCACAATTTCGTACTTATCCATTTTTTTCCTGACGATTATTGGCTGGATCAGGCCCTCTTGTTGAATGGATCGTGCAAGATCTTCTATCTTATCAGCATCGCCGGGATCTTTTCTGGGTTGATCTGGGTTGCGTTTGATTCTTGATATATCGATCTGGGTTATTCTTTCCAGTTCAGGTTCTGATTTCCTTTGTGGGGAAGATCTGTTCGGTTTACCACGTTCACCTTTCACACTACCCTGGTTTCGATTATGTTTTGGCATTTGTTTCACCGTGGTTTTGAAGGAATTGATGATATTTAAATGTTGAGGAAAACTCGGCAGATTAGTTATTGATGAGGGCATTTGAAAAGTCAAATTGGAAATTGGAAAAGTTAAAAGTAAAATTCCAAATTTCAATGACCGAACCCGCGTGTTCCGGTGGGGTTCATCGAGGGGCCATGGCTGGCGCACTCAACAAAAACAAATCATATGATGGATTCAAACAAATAGTTTCTCTCTTCCCTCCCGAACATTCCAATTAATAATCGCTAAGTCATCATTAGATCCAATTCCAGGTCCCTCGAGGTGCCACCATGCCACGATTCCTAGTCAGGAGATTTTATTCAGGCTATTGCGAGTATGAAATTGAAGCAAATGATGAAAGTGAAGCTTACGAAAAGTCGAAAGGACTACCGATCAAGACGGATGAGATAATATCGACGCTGGAGGCGTGGGCGGAGGCGGATGAGGTGGAAAATAATTATAATGATGGGAAAAATAGATAAAAAATAGATACAATTATACATTTGAATCTTATGGAAAATAATATCAATTGGATAAAAAATAAAAAAAGAACATTCATCTTATCTAGCGTAATCTCAGCAATACCAATTAGTTTACTTTTTTTACCTATTTTATTGAATATTTCCGAAATTAAATTTGATCTAATATGGATAATATGTATGATCATTGCTGGGATTGTAATTGAAAGTGTTTTTATTTATATATTCTGGTCACGAATGTTTTCACCGGACCTTCCCCATTTTGTGGGATTTTCAAAGAATAAATTAATTTTTTCTTATAGTAGTGATAAGAAAAAGGATAACAAAATAATAAAATGGTCTGATATTAAAACTGCAAAAATATCTGATTTTACAAATAAGTATAAAGTTCCAAAACAAGGATTTTGCATTATTTTAACAAATGGTAAAAAGGTCTCGGTTGGTCAATTATCAAACCTGTTGCAAAATGATGTCGAAGAAGAAATAAAGAAACGAAAAAAGAAATAAATTATTTTTCAATCAACCCCAACACCACCTCATTAATCCCTCCAAACTCCACCTTAACCGGATCAAATCGCAATAAAGCAGAAAACATACACATCCGACTGCCTCTTGACCTCATCCGACATCTTATTGATCTCTGAGTCCCACGCGCGTCTCGGCGCGATCCCGAACACGATCTTCGAGTACTCGGTCTGCTTCCACGATTGGAGATATGCACCTGATTTTACCTCGATCTTGATATCCAGAAACCTCAGGTCATACGGCGCCCACTCGCTTGCCACATCGTCGGCGATGCCCATATCCTGTGCAACTATATACTCGGCCAGCACACCGCGGCTCGTGTTGCCGAGCAGATCGGAGGCGGACCACTTCCAGAAATCTAATAGATTGAAGGCCAGTGGTTTACCATCTTTGACAAAACGTTCTTTGCCCGATCTGCGGGTGGTTTTGATGAGATCAAGATCATTATCCTTTTTACCCCTCTTGGTTTCATTATTCATGCATAAGGATAATGCATCTCCTCAAATAAGATTTATTATTATTTAAAAAAAATAGGGAGGAACGAATTCCTCCCTAAAACCTACCTTCTTTAACTCCACTTGCTTGAGCCAGAGGCTCAAGCAGAGAGTATAGAAAAGTGATGGGGGTATGGGGGAAGATTCCTCTTCCCCCAGAGTATAATCCGATTTAAATCATTAGTCGGTCTATTCAATACATTCAGTAGACCCTAAGTGTTAATTTAATATGATAAAAAATCTTGATTGAATTTGTGAATAATATTTGAAATATTGATCTAGCCAAAAGGTTAAATGATATCAAGTTGATATCTATATTTAGGTGTGGATATGTCCGAAACCCAAATAATCTTTAGACTGGAAGATAAATTATTGAAAAGATTCGATCAAGATCTTAAAAGGATCGGCTTCAAAAGTCGTAATGAATGGTTTAGAACCAAGGTGCGTGAATTTTTGGAAGAGATGGAACGAAGAGAAACTCTGAGGTCGTTGAACAAATTTGCAATTCAAGATATGACCGATGAAGATATTGTTCAGATGGTCGATTCTTGGCGCAAAAAGGATCGAGGAAATTAAGATGATCATTGTAGATACAAATGTGATCCTATCGGCACTGTTAACAGAGGGAATTACTAAAGTGGTATTAACTGCACACAAAGGGATATATTTGTCACCACAATCGTGTTTTGATGAATTATGGAAACATAGAGATGTTTGGAATAAGAATAACCAACCAGAAGATGAGCTAAAATATATTTTATCTAGAATGAAACGACATATAATGACCATAGATGAGAAAACATATAGAAACAAGCTTGAAAACGCGAAGGAATTGATCATAGATATTGATGATACACCATTGATCGCTTTGGCGTTATCGGTAGATAATGAAGGTATATGGACATATAACACAAAACATTTCAAGAAGGATAAATTGAATAGTATTGTAAAAATTCTTAATATTAAAGATGTTATCAGAATGTATCCATTTGAATTAGAAGATTAATGGACACTAGTATCATTTTTTGATAATATTTACGTTTGGGTCATTTAAATTTTGGTTATTGGGGCTTGTTTGGGAGGGTTATAATTCTGATATTAATAAGTTATAAATGAAACTTAATTAATTTTTCATCTCATTTTTGTGTATGTTTTGGTACTTGGATTTTAACATAATCAACTATTGATCAACTTCCGGATCTTCCAATGGAACACCTCGAGCAGCTCGGCAGCCGTCTTGTCTTATCCTTGTGGTGCATCAGCACCACCGGGAGTATGAGAAAGTGAGGTAGATTGTTAAGGAGGAGATTCCTCTCCTCCTTAACCACAGTATTTATCAAGGGGATCACAAGTGACCCCCAGAATAATTAGTGTATTTAAGGGGAATAATATCCATAGCCAAATTGTTTTATATAATAATACAATTATTTCACAGAAGTAAAAACTAATCATAGCCGAGGTGGGTATCTTGCCAGAGAACATTCTCGAATCATTGAATCCAAAACAGCGCGACGCGGTCACATGCATAGATAAACCATTACTGATCTTCGCCGGTCCAGGCACTGGCAAGACCCGTGTTGCGGTCTACAAACTGGCATATTTGGTGCAAGATAAAGGATACAACCCCGACGAGATCCTGGCACTTACATTCTCGGACAACGCCGCCTCTGAGATGGAGGAGCGTGTTGAGGAACTGCTTCCGGACAAGATTGGGTTCAAGATCTCAACTTTCCATTCATTCTGTTACGAGATCATCAAAGAATACTCTCTGGAGCTGGGGATCAACGCGCAGGGAACAATATTCACCGACGAATACCAGAAGTCGTTCCTTCTTGACAACCTGGATGATCTTGGTCTGGAAAGCTTCAAGATACCCACAAGACCAATCGACCTTGCCACATCGTTCCAGGGCGCCATTGCCAGATTCAAGCAGGAGAACATCACAATTGAAGAGCTGGAGAAATATTTGGCAAAACATAATGGGGATGAGTTGGATGACTCCGAAGAGCACGGAAAGCTGCGCGATTTCGCAAAGGCATACCGCATGTACGAGGACTTCAAGGCCGAAAAGGGGTTGCTGGACTTTGGCGACATGCAAACTCTTGCGGTAGATCTGCTGCAGAACCGGCCCGAGATCTTGAAAAGAATTAAAACCCGGATAAGGTACATCATAGTGGACGAGTTTCAGGATTCGGACTTTATTCAGCTGCAGCTGATGTTTTTGCTGGCGCCGGAGGGTATGATAACCGTGGTTGGTGACGACGACCAGTCCATCTACAGGTTCCGCGGTGCGTACTTGACGAACATTGCAGAGTTCAGAGATTTCTTCCGGAGCAAGGGGATCACCACGGAAAATGTGGTATTGGATATAAACTACCGCTGCACCGGCAACATTCAGAAGACCGCCAACAGTCTTATTGGAAATAACCCTGAACGCCAGAGTAAAACCATTGAGACCGATAAAGACGACGGGTTGCCGGTGAATATTACACATTACGAGACCGACCAGGACCAGGCGTATGGCATATACAACAAGATAAAAGAGCTGACCTCGTCCGGGATCCCGTGGAATGATATCTCAATTCTGGTAAGACGAAGGACCGATGCCAAACCCATCATCGAAACTTTGGAGAAATATCGACTGCCGTACAAGATCGTGGGCTCCAAGGAATTCTTCAGAAAACCCGTGATCAGAGCTGTTGTAGCGTATCTGAAAACTCTCGCGGACCCCATTAAGAACCAACCTGCTTTAGGATTGATTATGAGGCGCCCAGTGCACGGCATCATGCCCGGGGATATACCCAAACTGGCCAGGATCGCCAAGGATAAGGGGCACTCACTTTGGGAGGCGTTGAACGATCTTGACGATTTCTCCGGAGAGACCGATCATTTTGTAAAATTTCGTTCTGAGATGGAAAAGCTCTTCAAGATCCATGGTGAGAGTGATCTATTAACACTGGTTAGAAAAATACTGTTCAGCAAGGACTTCTTTCGAGTGGAGATCAGTAGACAGGATAATGACAATATACGGTTATTGAACAAGTTCCTGGAACTAACAGCCAATTTTCTTAATATTTATCCCGAGGCCGAACTGAACGATTTTTTGATCCATATAAAGGCACTGGTAGATCTTGGCTTGGAAGATAAAGGATCTGTTCCTTCTGATGAAAGGATCAATCTAATGACAATACACGGATCAAAAGGTAAACAGTTTCCATACGTGTTCATACCATGCCTGAACGATAAACGTATCCCCAGCAAATACCAGAGATACAAAATTGATATCCCTGAAGACCTTGCGCATGGAGTGTCCACCGATTATACACCTGAAGAGCTGCATTTGCAAGAGGAGCGTCGCCTACTATATGTGGCCATGACCCGTGGAAAAGAACAGGTACATCTAAGCTACTGCAACCGTTTTGGCAGCAATAAAAGGGACACACCAAAATCTATGTACCTCTCGGAAATACTTGACTCAGAGGCCGGTTATGAGCACCTGGAAGAACCCGTAAGTATGATGGAGGAAGATGCAGAAGGAATCGCGGACTCTGTAGCGGGAACATTGAAGCATCGGATCATCAACCGTATCAGCCGAGGCCAGTGGCAGGGGGCGATTGACGCGTTGACCGCTTTGGCGCTGAACCAGGATAAGGATGCGGACATCGGATCATTACAGGTCCCGAAAGATCTGGATATTGACCAATATTTGACCGAACTTAAGGAACTATATTCCGAGCCTGAAACTGCACATGCAGAGAAGGGTGAATACTCGCCGTCCAAGTTGAAGACATACGAGGATTGCCCAAATAAATACTACTATCAATATGTGCTGGAGATCCCCGGTGAGGTTAGAGACTATTTCGAGCTGGGAACAGTTATGCATACAGTTATGGAAAAAATAACAAAAAAAATGAAAGATTCCGAGGATGTGACTGAGGCTCAGGCCCTGGAAATATTGGATGATCTCTGGAAATCATCGGTCTATGACTCAACCGAGAAAGAGAAACAGGACAGAACCGAAGCAGAAGATATGATCAGGGCGTTTCTTGCACGACAGGCAAATAAGCCTGGTAAGATCTTAGATCTCGAGCAGTGGATCAAGATCGACCTGGACGGGCGAAAGATACGTGGGAGGATTGACCGTATCGATGATCTTGGCGAAACACTTGAAGTTATTGATTACAAGACCAGTAAGAACCAGACATCCAAACCACAGCTGAAACAGGATTTTCAGATGGCATTGTACTGGCTGGGGGCCGAACAATTATTCGAAAAACCCGTTAGCAGTGTGGGGCACTGGTATCTCAGGCTGGACAAGGAATGGATGGTGGAGTTAACTCAAGAAGAACGCGACGACGTTCTCCAGCGCGCTAGGGCTGCAATAAACGGGATCGAATCAAAGGTGTTTCCATGCACACCTAACTTTCAGGGATGCAAATACTGTGATTACGACGAGCTGTGCGATGACAAAGGAAAATAAGCGGATTGGTTATTGCCGATTAAAGGTATTATTGAATTGAAGGGAAAAGGGTTACAGCGCAGGGGCGGAAGGTATGAATCCCCCCATTCCTTCCCCGAGAGAGCCATGGATATCACCAAACGATAAGTAGAACTAAAAAGAAGCAAATTCAAATAAAATTCATTCTTTTAATTTAACATAAGGACCTGTAAGTCCTAATTCATTTTGAGATTGAATTTTAAATATTGTTGAATAAGATTTTATTAATTGTGAAAGTTGTTTAAATCCAAATGTACGCGGATCGAAACCTGGATCTAATTTCCGTAATTGTGTCCCCATATTCGCCAAGTTAGCCCATCCATCTTCTTTTACAGCCATTTCAAACGCTTCTTTCAAGATTGGAATTGGTTCAAGATCTTTAGCTAATTTATTTGTTTTTATCCTTTTTTTAGATTTATCCTTTATTATAGTAGATTTAGTACCATTATCTTGGGGTGATAAATTTTCTGTGTATACAAAAACATTACAACCATTAATAAAAGCTTTTGGAGTTTTCTTTTCACCAATACCCATAACAAATATTCCTGTTTCTCTTATTCTGGTTGCAAGGCGAGTATAATCACTGTCGCTCGAAACAAGACAAAAACCATCAACAATTTTATCATGCAATATATCCATAGCATCAATGATCATTGCACTATCAGTTGCATTCTTTCCTATAGTATATCTAAATTGTTGTATTGGTTGAATTGCATTATGTTGCAGTGTGTCTTTCCAGCTTTTTAGCTGTGGTTTTGTCCAATCACCAAATATTCGACGAATTGTAACTGAACCATATTTTGCTGCTTCTGCTAACATTTTTCCTATTAAAGAAGGTCGAGCATTATCACCATCGATCAATATAGCAATTTTGGATTTATTTGGGTCCATTGATTGATCTAACACATTTATATCCCCTGATTTTTTAAATTTTTTTTACTTGGAGTTTGATTCTCCCTTTTCAGTTTAGTCCAGTTCCGCCTCCCCTGGGATTCTTGTGACGATAAATATGGTTGAGTCTATAAATCTTTGGGTTGGGGCAATGTCACACGTAAATTATATGTTAGTCCAGAAGATATTGAAGATAATAAATATTCATATCAAGATATTATTGATTTTATAATTCAATCTTTTAATACAACCTAATTATTACAGCACGTTGTATTTTTTATTTGATCCGTTCGCCATCTCCACCGGATATTTCTCTGCGTTCATCTGTATTTTATCTTGCACCATACTCACAACATCCAGCTCAAGAGTGTTCGCCAGACTCAGCGAATATATCACCACATCCGCCAGCTCCTCCTTCACCCGCACCAACTCAGCGTTATGAAGATTTGTAGTAGTGAATCACGCTTTGCAATCACCAAGTTACAAGCACCAATAACCAAATAAATCACAGATCTCAATATTCAAATTACCAAACACAATATATTTATTGTTTAAGTCATTGGATTTTTGGTCCTTGGAAATTATTTGGTTATTGTTTTTTGGTCATTGGTGATTCCGCCTCCGCAGGCGGCGGTGGGGGTGTGGTATTGGCCCCATTTGCGGTCGCACTTGAACTGCTCGACGGAGTCTTTCAATTGCTGGATAGTAGTAGAAGAGTCTGACATAGCTCCACCCTCGGGAGAGGTAATAGAGAATCGATGAGATAAAGTTTATTGATGCTTTGTGGGAGAAATTCCAAATCCTAAATCCAAAACTATACACAAAAATAAGATTGGACATTGATTAAGTTTTATTTTTGTTAGAGGGGTAAAAATTCCGATAGAAATTTTTAGCTCGAGACAATTTTTGAATAAAATTGATGAAGCTTAGAATTCCTATGAAAAATAACTTAATAATATCAGTCGAGTAGCGCAGGGGAGTTTCACCCCCACGCTCTCACAGAACCGGACGTGAACCTCTCGATTCATCCGGCTCTTATTGCCCTGCCTTTTCTTAGGTATTAGCCCAAAATGGTTTGTCTTATTAACCGGGTCCTC
>JAEHCK010000201.1 GCA_020696345.1 Thermoplasmata archaeon
CAGAAATGGTAGGTGCTGTCAATGATGCTTTCGGAAACATACGGACATCACGGCATGACCGACTACCTTTCTTATTGTTACATGGTTTACATGAACATACGCAGTTTTCAAAAGTTGACTTACCGCCACGGGCTTTTGGCACAACGTGGTCGATGGTAAATCTGACATTTTCCTTACCGCAGTAAACACATTTGAAACCATCTCTGACCATCACGTTCTTTTTACTAAAAGGCACTCGTGCCTTGTAGATTGTACGTATGATCTTGATCAATCTCATCACAAGTGGAATTTTCATAACAAGACCGGACGCACTTCTTATCACCCGTTCACTGGACTTCAAAACCTCTACCTTACCTTTTGTAAGTAAGCAGATAGCTTTTTGCCAGCTGACCGTGTTCAAAAATGAATAGTCGGCATTTAACAAAATTACTTGTTCCATTGTGTCCTTCCTTTCTTATTTTTTCTTCTTTGCTAAAATCTCAGCTATCTTCTGTTTTGAAGATATCTCGTTTAACAATTTTATATAATCCCTCTTTGCTTGATCTTTAGTATATTTTTCTACTCGGTTATCTTTCTCTAACGTCACCTCTTTAATTCCACGTTCACAAAAAATACATTGTGTAACATCGTCATCAACAGCGGTGACTACTGGCACCATTAGTTCAGGTGGCAGCATGTCATAACATATAACGCACTTAGGCATCTAAATTCTCCTCGATCCATTTCGTAGCTTCATCAAACGTGAATGAACCAATTGTCTCATTTTTCTCGAACTGATATTTATTTTCCAAAAAGACATGATATCTCTCTGAATTTGGAAATGTCTTCATTACTGTCGCTTTATAAAAAGAATCAATATTGATATATGATCCGTCTTGACCTTTAATCCATTTCATCGTCTGTGGATTTATCGTGTTCCTCAACAACTATGAACTCACCGCCAAAAATCAAATCAATGATCTCTTGTAGTGTTCCAATGTCAATAAAATCCTCTATCGCCTCCTCGATGATTTTTTCCGCTTCATGCCGGTCAACGTAGTTCTCCATTCAAATCTCCCTATACCTGTATTGAATCATCAGTTTCTTTAACTTCGTCCTCGTCAGGGTATCGTTCACGTTTATGGTAAATGTTTTCAAGTTCCTTAAACAGTACCGTTTTTATGATACGAATCTGACCAAGTTTTATATCTTCGAGTTGATAATCATTCATCAACCGTTCAACTGTAGTATTGACCACGCTACGGCGATCTTTTGTTTCTTTTAAATTGACATCAGAGTCCAAGGCTCTACTGGTTGCCTCGACACTATCACAGATCATCAACACGGCCGCTTCAATGGTCTGAGGCGGCTGATTTTTATACCTGTAATGGTCTTCTACTTTTGATTTTGACTTTGCAAAAAAGAATCTCAACACCGTGTTACCATGATGTTGTGAAACGATTTGCATCAGTTTTATTTTTTCCTCAAATTCAGGTATTTCCAACAAACGGGTTACAGTGTCACCGATATGTCGGGTTATCAGATGATATGACGTAATGGGGTCAAGATCATCATGCATATTTTTCCCACCTTGATTCTCTGAAAAGATTTCAGGTGCATTCAGTTTGCCGATGTCATGATAAAGGCCGGCACATTTCATCAAGTCGGTATCAAGTTTCAGTTCAATGGCAACACTCTCACATAGTTGTGAAACGTTCTGCGAATGTCTGAATGATCCTGGCGCCGTCTCGCGAAATCGTTCTAACAACGGAAATTTAGCGTCAAGTAAATCCTTAATAGTAAAAGGTTCTACCTCGGGCTCAGTCTTAGTCATCTTGATTTCCTTTCGTACATGTACAAGGGTGTTCGTTACACTCTTTACATGGTACTATCGTTGTTATTGATTGAGCTACACGATGCCTGTCACGATGCCGGTCACTTTCAGGTAATTCAATCACACCTGAACATGAATGTCTGCTTTTACCACAGCCACATCGTTCCTCAGATGTAAATTGTAAGCCTCCTTCACTGTTGCACTTACCAATATCAATAAAATCTTTATATCTATGTATTCCAATATAACATAAGAACGGCTTCATGGCATATTTTTCCTTCACCAATTTTTTCCTGAGGCGGTAATTCTTTCTTTCAATGTCAACGGAATTAGTCTCCTGTGTTTACTTTTTCACTAATGGTGATTTCAAGTTCATCGCCATCAAACAGACGCGCCAGATCGTTCAGCTCTGTCATCGTCTCACCGTAATTTGGTTCTTTAACACCATAGTCTGAGTAGATTTTATACACGGACTTTATGTTTTCTCTGGTTAATTTCATTTATACCTCACTAAACATTTTATTTACAACAGCCACCGCCGCACTGAGGTGGCTCTTTCTTGGATGCTTTCTCAATCCACAGGAGAAACTTCACCCATTTGGCTTTTAACCATTTCATTTCTGACCTCCAAGATGGCGGCGGGGACAGGACTCGAACCTGCAAACGTTTTACCGTTGAACACTTTAGCAAAGTGTTTTACTCTCCCATCTGTATACCCCGCCATAGTCTTGATAAATTTTCATGTCTGTATTCTATATTTCCATTCAATTCCATCATCTGCTAATTTTTTAAACCAACTATCATACATTGTCATTGGCATCTGAAATTCAATGAACAATAAAAGTTCCTCGCGTGTCACCACTTTCTCATCGAGAAATACCAGACCGTTGCCCGGGGTCGTGTTCTCTAATCTCAAAAAATGGAAACCAAGAAATTCAGGATCGTACTGTAATGCTTTATCGAGTTTGTAATAAAGTAACGCTTGATCATGTCTCATTCGAGCGTCCTTGACCTTTTCCTCAATAAACATGTATTGACCAGCACCTGAGTCATTATTCGTTTTATTCCAAACAACATAATCCACATCATATATTCTGTAATTATTCACCCATGTATCTAACAATGGGCGATAACGTGGATTATTCTTATCACCGAACTGTCTTATCCAGTTCGAAAATTCAGATTTGCTACTTATTACTGCCTGCCGTGTACCCTGTTTACCGTAACCCGTACCGACATTATAATCAGATTTATAATCCATTGATGTTATTGCCATTAATTACCTTCCTATTGAGAATACAAAACGGCCGTCTTCATTCTCAAACTCAAAATACAATTGATTATCACGTTTATAATATCTACCACGGCGGTAATCTCTATGACGATACATACGATGTTTTTCAAAATGGTTGTATGATCTCCAGTGGCCGCGATAATGTCCTCTATGTCTTTGTTTACGCTTTCCACCGTAATACCTATATCTATAACCATCATGATGATCACGTTGTTCGTAACGGTTATCACGTTTTGGAACTCTGTTTCTCTTATCCTTAGCTATAACAGGTACAGTCCAACACAATGTAATTAAAACTACAATAAATATAACAAGTTTTTTCATTTTAACCCCTTTTGTGGAGCGAACACTCAGATTCGAACTGAGACTAAAAGGTTGGAAACCTCTTGTGCTGACCGTTGAACACTATGCCCGCTGAAAGTGGAGCGGCGGCCGGATTCGACTCGGACCTCCCGGGTGGACCCCAGTTGTGCTCTTTACACCACTTCGCCGCTTATTAATTTATTATAACAGAGTACGATTAAACTGTAAACTATTTAGTTTTATTTTTATACAAGTTTTAGGTTCTGTAAATTCATTTTGTTATGGCGTTTGACCTTTCGAATGGTATCTTCTGTACCACCTGTACGATCAGTTGCCACACAAGCGATCACCACTGAATCTTCCTCAGTCTCTTTAGCAACCACCGTGTTACGTTCATAGAACGCTTTAGCATATGCCCATTTGGGACCGTTTGGTTTGATTGGTCGGTGTATTACCAGACCACCATTATCCTCAGTCAGACCCATTCGAGAAGCGATCACCTCTGCAAATCGATCACCACCTTTCGGGCAACCTCCTGATATAATCAGGTCGCCATCTTGATAATGCTCCTTAAAGGTTTCGAATACGATATGGAAATCCTCTTCGGAGTCTCTCCTTCGACTTCCAATGATAACAATTTTTTTAGACATAGGTTACCCCTTATATCACATTTGCTGAGTTTTTTGGTGTGTACCCTAATCGCCATCTGGGTTCGCCATCTGCATGAAATACACTCTCATATATAAAAACATCTGGTCGTTTACATTTCTGATGGCAATTCCATGGTTGATCTTCAATATATTTGAATAATTTACTATCAACAGCAGTGTCTAATGTCTTTAATTCATTTTTTATCAAACTTGATTTATGTTTGATATAGTGTAACATGTCATGTTCTATAAGTCTTTCCTGTTGACATTTATTGAATACCATAAAACAACAGGGTACAATCATACCATTGACATTTATGACCACCTGTCTATGTAAATAATATGAACATCTAATTTCATCTTCATCCTCAACTGGTTTACCAGTGGGACTTTCACAAACGTTATCATAACCCCACGAAGTTTTAACCCTGAAATTGGTACAACCCAAAGATCGAGCCAAATTTTCTGTCTCGGTTCGATCATATTTGTTATGTTTAAATTCGATCATATGTGACCAAGCATTACCGCCTGCTGACGTATATGCTTTAACATTTTCAATTAATCGATGCCAAGTATCAACCTGTCTGTACCGTTTCCAATGTTCGTGAATGTCGATACCAAATAACACTCTACTATGTCGTTTACGGCTGAATATTTTACCCAGATCATACCACCATTCTGGCGTTCTGGTTGTCATATTAGATTGGATATCAAGTAATTTGTCATCAAAAAGATGATCAATTGCTTCATTAAAATATGGATATAATGTCGGTTCACCTATACCACTTACCAAACTCAGATGTGGATATGGCTCGGTTATGGTTTTCAGTAAATCAAAATTCATGTCCCTATTTTTTGGTTTCAGGGTTTGTCTGAAACAAACACAACATTTCTGATTACATCTTGTGGTTAATTCAATCTGTGCTGAAACAATATTTTCTTTTTTCAATTACTGTAAATCCGCCCATTTCTCGTTGTAATTCAACCAGATCACATAAAGATGTGAACATTTCGGACATTGAGTAGGTCCTGGTGGACCTGTATACTTTAGTTTACAGCTACAACACATAAATTCAGCAACTTTCTTTGTCTTTTTTATCTTTTTTTTAGTTTTTTTCATAATACGTTTACATTCTGTTCGGAATGTGTTATAATAAGCACTGTTGAACGCCGAGGTAAGATGTCCGGGGTCCACACTACGAGGTACACACACAAGTAGCCAACACTTCCACATTCCGTAATTCCAAACAGTCAGAAAGACAATAACAATAAACACAAGTTTCCGAGTTATAAGGTCCGAGACAGAAACCAATATGTTCCTCCTCAAAACCCTTCCTAACACGATCATATTCATCCATTGATGGTAGCTGGTGAATAGGTCGTTGGTTATCTTGGTAATTAAACATCATTCTCCTCCACATGTTTCTTCTTACGAGAATATTTAGATTTATCTTTAAAGACCTGACCCTTCCGTCCCAACCCAATACGAACACTGCCGTAAAAGTCAGACTTTTCTTTATCAATTATAATTTTCTTTTTACGTTTAGCCATAATATTCACTATAACACTTGTTAAATGGTTTGTCAAGTCTATTCGGCATCTCCACTTTCTAATATACTAAATTTTGTTTTGCCCTTGTATTTCTTAAAAGCAATCAAGTTAGCCTCACCTGATCCGTCTTGACCACCTGTTGCAACATAGTTTCCATCTTTCAATTTCAGATATTGCATATTCTTCTTTGTGTGTATATTTATAATAAAATCCCTGTCATATACAAATGTATGAATATACATAC
>JAEHCK010000134.1 GCA_020696345.1 Thermoplasmata archaeon
CAGGTCGAACACGGTCCAGCCGCGATAATTTACAGTTGAGGAAGGATTTGCCATATATACCTGATAATGTGTATTTACAGTGTATGAAGTCCCGTCTCTTATCACATTACCCATAGCCTGACCAGAATTAACCGGGTTATCTGGGCCAAGCACTAAACTGCGTTCAGATTCATCGGGACCAATACCAACAGTATACCACATCTCACATCTACTAATGGAACTAGCTTCGGACCAGATATCATGCATCTGCGACGGCGATCCTAAAACATATTGCATACCAGACCGCAAAAGCGTCGTTGGTGAACCGCCTATAGTTGTCTGAACCGCAGTATTACCATAAGAGTTGGAGTTTGTCCCTCTTTTACCATAAATTCCGATTATATCCCCACTGTATATTGGAATATCACAGGGGATCTGGGCGGTTCCCGCTACATTACTCCAATAACCCAATGATACAAAGTTATTGGTCGTACCTGAAAACGGCGGCGGTGGTCCTGCAGTAAACCTTACCACTTCTATGGTTTGCGCCCCGGATGACGCGTCCGTGGTTTCTCTTACGGCTCTAATGGTAAAATCTATTGGTGCTACAAAGTGGAAACCTCTTGTGTTACCATTATATACCCTGACATGTGGACCCATGGGCATCATTACTGGTGGGCCAGCACGGGAACGTGTGGTCGAACCTATGCTACCATCTGCGTCAGCATCAGAAACGCCGTCAACCACAGGTGGCACCGTGAAGGGCCCATTATAGTTGGCGATATATTCCAACGATGAACTCAAAGTGTTTTGCTCAACAACGGTTATCGTTTCTGGCGCGAGTTGCATATCTCCAATTGGATCATTCTCATTATCCACATCTTCAGAGGGGGTATTTACAGAATCAACCAAGGTACCATCTGCCATAACCACTATGTCATCGTCACCTTCTTCGTCAGCGTATTCCCGATCGTCGGTCGCGGGGTCCGTAGGCGGTAATGACGGTGTTAATTCCAAGTCATCATCATATACAATGATCTCGTTCAATACCTCGTCATCGGCTCGCCAAACTATATCCAAGCCAGTCTCAGGCGTCTCGGTCGCGGGATCATTACCGGGCACTATCGCCTTGATACCTTCGCCATCGGGGATTGCACTATTTTGTGCAGCCCCCACAAATGCGCCTAATGACATTAAAAATACGATCATTACTGCTAACAAACCTGTTCCTAAATTAAACTTTCTTAAACTACTTTCCATATTGACTTCCCCCTAGGGTGTGCATTTTTTGCATATATTACTAACCTTCTATCCCTTTGATCTTCATAACTCTATGTCTTTATAACTTTATAACTTGATGTCTTTATCCATTTAACTTTTTATTCTCCTTTATGTTAATTATGGTCTACAAATCACTGGTACCAATAGTACCACCATGGGATCTTTCCGCAGGTGGGTGATATATTGAATGCTGCATTGTGCTTGATTATCTCTTTCATGGCTTTTATTGAGTGCTGCCAGGCCTTCTTGTATTCACCTATGGCCTTATGATGGTCACCATATTGTGCCTTCAACTCGGCTTTGTCCATATGCTTCCTGGCCTTATCAAGCTCTTTCGTATATTTATCAAACTTGTTGTAAGTGCTGTTTACTCCCATATTCTCAGCTTCAGTCATTGCCTGCATGGCAAGTAGCTTATCGGCCTGGACCAATAACTTGATCGACGCGATGATGTTCGTAAGGTTCTCGCAGATACGCTTCTCTTCTGCTTCTTTATCTTCCTTCTTACCGCGCGTATCCCATTCATCAAAGATCGGACCGTCTTTACAGGATTTCTTGTCGAGGATCAATGCGGTCGAGACTATCTCGAGACCACCGTAGATACAGCCAGGCGCTACCTGTAACGGCTTGGAACCGGAGGTATGGATCTTAATTATCTCCAACAGTTCACCGGTCTGATTCTTGTATATCCTGATCTCGATCTTCTTGCCAAGCTTGGCCTCTAACGGCGTACCATCGTAACCGATGAAGATCTCATCGTCGGTCTGTACGTTTTTGAACGAATCCGTGAGTTTCCATTTATACCAGAAAGCCCACCATTTGCCGTGTTCGTATACCTCGATATCCACATCTTCGTTCCCGAGCCACTTGAATGTCATGTTATGTATGCCTTTGGATTTCAGGATGTCCTTGACAACTTTCTCAAGATCCTTGACTGCCTTCTTCTCCTCGTCGAAGACCTTCTTACCATACTCGGGGTCAAGATGCATATTATCGATCCAGAGCGTGCGGACGGTCCACTGGCCGCAGAAGTAGACCCAGCGTGCATGCCACCAGCCAAATCCGGTGCGCGGGTTCTGATTGAGGCTCGCAAGGATATGTTCTATGCCGTGTTCGACTTTCTTGCCGAGTTTGCTGTAATGGTCGTATGTGGTACCGAGCTTCTCGTCGAATGAAACGATCTCGACGCCGAAGCCCTTATCCTTCTTGTCCTCGAACCAATCGCCAACTGTAAGCGGATGTTTCTTGTCATATCTGGTCTTGACCTTGATCTCCTCTAGTTTTTTACTACTACCCGAATCATAGACCTGGATCTTCAGATGCTTACCGAATATACCTGCCGTCAGGCCGGTCGTATCAAGCGTAACCGTGTCGCCGCAGTCCACATCGGTCAGGCTGGCGATCAACGTATGTTTGAGCCGCTCGGGCGGCCTGTCGCGCTCGTTGTATATTAGTATATCGAGATCCATTTCTTCGGCGAGCGTGCAGCCTTTTTCGTGTAAGAATTTCAACGTAATGCGGTCGTAACCAACTACATTCGTTTGACCGGGCATGAAAGCTATCAGCAACTGTGCCGCTTGCTCTTTCAACCCCTTGGCGCCGAAGATCGAAACCGGGATGGATACAAAACTAGTACCGTTGTCGTCGTCCCAGATCGTTATGTTCAGCCAGTATTCACCGCTGGCATTGTAGGTATGCGTCAATGTCTGATCTACCACGAACGGCGCAGTGCCCGTGAACGGACTCGGGTACGGGTCGGGCCCGGTTCCATCATTGTAAAACCATGGGCTGGTCACCAATGCCGAGCCGTCGCCCCAAGTGTAGTTGAACCTGAGGTCGTCGCTGCCCTGATCGGTTATTAGTGCATTGAATTCAACAGGCACAACATTGGGCGCACCCGATAGTGCGGTCACACCGCCGTCTATGTACGGATCCACATTCTCGATGGTTACTGAAATTTGAACCTTGTAGCCCAAAAGCTCGACTTTTTTGTCAGAATCGAAATCCTCGCTGGACCAGTAGTATATTGCATAGTCGGAGCTGCAAAAGACCATGGCCGTACCAGTTTCCGGCCATTGATTCAGTCCCTGGCCTAACACACTCATATAGTTGATTGATGTTGAATGGCCGGTGGTTGGTTTTAATAGCGAACTCCAGCTGGCACTGCTGGTTGTCTTGGTCTTCAGGTAGACTTCATACGGAGAAGAATAAGAACGATATGCAAGATAGATCGTCCCGGCCTGGTCTGTACCTATGCTCGGGTAATATAAGTAATAGGTAGGTGCGCCTGCCTGATGTACAATTTCTATGCTTCCCCATGTGCCCGTCGATGTGCACTTACGATACTGGATACTGCGGTATGAAGTAAGTGGACTACGAGTGCCGCCAGCCCAGGTCACATGCACATTACCGGAATTATCCGTGGCAATATCCGGATAGTACTGGTAATAGGCAGTTGTTGAAGTGGTCGTAACGTAGGTGCGGCTGCTGTCCCAGACTCCGGCTGCTGTACGTTTCTTGTACATTATTTGTGGATATGATGTGCCATATAGCGGTGTGGTACCATAATACGCAATATGAACATTGTTGGATGGATCTATTGAAATGCTGGGATAATATTCATAGTAGCTGGAACTTATGGAACCTGGTGTATCTGCCCAAATTGGTGTGCTCCAGGTGCTGCCTATTTTGTTTACATACCGTATTCCACGTGTATATTGATAAACACCCAAAACATAATTTCGATAATAACCCTGGTAAACTAGATGAATATTATCGTTTCCATCTACAGCGATCGATGGAAATTGCCAATATTGGTATGTGTTTCCAATGTAAGAACCTCTTTCAACGATTTTAAAATTGCCCCAGGTTTGACCGCCGTCAGATGAGCTCGCATAACGTATGCTGTAATAATTGTAACCTACAGTATAACCACACCAGGTTGCATGAAGCACTCCATTGCTGTCGATGGCCAGGCTCGGGTAGTATTGATACAAATTATCATAAGGATCGCTCAGAGTGACCTCCGATGTTGTCCAGGTCTCACCCATATCGGATGAGTTCGCAAACATGATATCGTACGAGCTGTAGCCCCTGTAGATCGTATACAGGTTGCCATCACTGTCCTTCACAAGGTTGTCTTGGCTATTCATTTGTAAACCATAGGAATAAGCCTGCCTTGGCGAAGTGACCGGGTAGATCTCGCCGTCACCATACTGGGGAACGGTCACATTCCAGCATCTCATACTCGTACCGATATCATCGTCGTATAGGTACAGACCCATGGTAGGCACCTGGTAATCATCGTTGAATGGCATTGGGACCTGTATCGTGCCGTGGCTGACATTATCGATCACCGTAACCGCGGATGGGAGCACGGTACCCTTTACATCGCCAACGGTCCAGGTCTCGGAGTTATCAGCATCGAGCCAGTAATCCCAGGTCTCGGTTGGTCCCGTGCCAGGGTCGGTAAACTCGATCTCTAGCGGGTACTGCCCGTTCTCGTCGTGGGTCAATGAAAGGCCGCCCAGATCCGAGTCTATCGTGGGCCACACATTATGTATCGTGAACTCATGCTCCCAGGCGCCTATGCCCGTATCATCGTCGCGGACCATGAGCCGGATCGTGTAGTTATCCTGCTCGGTGTCGGTTGGGTTGTCGTCACGGTACAGATGTGTCTGTTTGGGTATCCCTTTATACGGTGGATAATCTGTCAAGTTGAAATCACATGTAGACATAAAATAGACATTATCCTTTGTTTCATCATCCGCCGTGTATACAAAGCATGCCCCTCTCGCGGGGACTTCTCGCCATACATCATACGACATGACATTGGGATGCCAAACCTTTGCTTCGATTTCGAATTCAGCACCGGTCATTTGGATACCGCCGGTCCATGTGAAATCCCAAGCATCCAGCATGGACATAACTATTTGGTATGGTTCGGTCTTGTACCACGCCACATAAACATATCCACGATAGTCAATAGTTATTGATGGACTATAACTGGAGAGCGATGTGTTTGATAAAACCTCCTCGCTGCCCCAACTGGATGTATTGAATTGCCATTTAAGGTATTTGATCTGTGCATGTGGTGCGATGTCCGAATGCCAGGCAAGATGTACATCATTCTTCCGGTCAACTACTATGCTCGGGAATTCATTGTTATAGGTTGACGAGCTTGTAAGCATGACCGTCGTGCCCCAAATGCCTGTACTGCCATCGCACTTCCTGTATTGGATATTGGTGAGTGGTACGGTTTGTGTTTGTCCTGTCCAGACTACATGCACATTATTTTGTTTATCAACTGCAACGGCAGGATATTGGTTGAACAGGTTCATAGTTTCATCTGTGATCATTGTGATCGCGCTCCAGGTGCCGCCCGAGGTGCGGGTGATATAATGGATATTATAGATCGCGCTATTCGCAACACTGCGCCCGAACCACACGATATGCGCTTTATCATTTCTATCCACTGTTATCGCAGGCGCATA
Organism: Thermoplasmata archaeon; assembly: GCA_020696345.1. Taxonomy (GTDB): domain Archaea; phylum Thermoplasmatota; class Penumbrarchaeia; order JAEHCK01; family JAEHCK01; genus JAEHCK01. Next base: position 5,754 of record JAEHCK010000134.1, read on the forward strand.
ATTTTCAGTTGGTATCGTGCGGCCGGTTGTGATCTCCTTGATGTTAACCCAGGTTATACCGCCGTCTTCCGAATTCGCATAAATGATATTGGGATATCCGCCCATATCAGCGCGCCAGGTCACATGCAGTACATCTTCTGAATCTATTGCGATGCTGGGTTCGAGTTGCGGCCGAAGCTCTGAGGTTGTGAAAAGCCTTGTCCAGGTTTCGCCAAGATCCTCGGATTTCGAGATGGAAACTTGTGATGGTGTTCCATTATCGGTGTACACGCAGTATATGTTATCATTACTGTCTGCCACCAGGTTTCTACCATTGTTGTACGCAGTGGCAATGTTGGACGAATCTTCTTTCACCATTGATGATACGCCGCCACCGGCTCCGCCACCGATGTGATAGTTCACATCCAGCTTTGGATGCTGGGAAGCTGTGGCATAGTCACTGGATACAATATAGGCGTTGTTGTAGACACCATTGAGACCGCTTATACGAACTCCATTGTTCGGTTTGGTACCATCTATCCATTCTTGCATGAGATCGGTCACGTCGGTATCAAGCCATCTTGGTTGGCCGCCTGCAGGGAAAGTTGCCAACTGAGTAGATGCCACTGTGGGTTGATTGTTCCAGTTGATGGTCATCTCCTGCCAGGCTCCAGTAACTTCCCGAAGTTCAAGACCGCCTGTGGCCGAGTTGGTTCTGTGATAGAGGGATAAGGTGGCATCGTCTATGATCACATTCCCTGTGGGTATGGCGCTAATGTCGAACTCGACGAATCCCCTTGTGATGTATGCGCTGCCATAGTTGGTCATAAGGTTCGTATAGGTTCCGTAGTTCGCAGTTGTGCCCGATCTAACCTGGGAGTCCTTGCCCTCTGAACCAGGCTGTGAGAACCAATTAACAGGGGCGCCGCCGCTGCTGCTGCTGCCGCCGCCGCCACCGCCGCCGCCAATTGTATAGCCAATATCGGCTATACCATAGATATATCCAGCTAAATAAGAACCGGGCCAGGAATCCTTTGTGCCGCTAGTGTATTGTGTCCCAAGTACTTGGATATTCGAATCACCACCCCAGGGTGGTGTACCCGTTATTCCGGATCGATAGTAATAACCAGTTCCCCATTCTGCAACTATATAAGTACTACCCTGAGTCAAAGCCACGGGTGATGAAAGTTTTTCGAACGCCCATTCACCGCTAAAGGTGCCAGGAGTTATTTGTATCTGTGCAAGTTGTGCCTGGGTCGAAAAATCAAATAATGTGACCCAGCGCTGACCTGAACCGGCATATGCCGGTGGAATGATCACACCTAGCTCTGTCACATAGATGTTCGAAGATAAACAGGTGAATCGATTACCTCGAGTTGCGCCTGCGGGGCTGTTTATGGTGAAACCAGTTGGGAATGTTTTCAAGAACGGATAGTTCGCTGGTCCGCCGCCGCCACCGACATCGCCTGAACCAAACGTTCCCGGATATCTGAAATCATCCTTCCATGGTGTTTGAGTACCGTCGCCCCAATCGACGCTGTAGTTGAAGCCATACTCGCGTTCGGACCAGACATCAAAGGCCACATCATCGTATGTGAAGCCTTCCAAGGTCACCGTGGTACCCTCGTGTATGATCGTTGCAGGGTCGTCATCCATAAGCTCTTCGGGCGTTACCATGCCCTCGAACAACTCCGGTGGTACATTGTAAACCGTTACATTAGCGTCCGCAGAATCATTGCCAAGGTCGTCGTCGCTTACCTCGATCGTTAGATTGAAGATATCGAACGGTGTGCCCGTCTCGGGATGGTCGTCCGGGATGGTGATATCCGCAGACATGATACCGCGCGGTAATCTGGGCGGTAAAGGATCCACAAACTCCAATTCCAGCTTGGGGCGTAACGTCGCCCCGACGGAATAGTCCGAGGAAAAGAAATAACCCCAGTTGATATCGGAATTATCATAATCTTCCATCTCGGAAATTATACCAAAGTTATTTTCCGGGTGATCGATCCAATCCTCGACTACTGTAACGTTCATGGGGAACGATACGAACGCACCATTACCGGTTGTGCTGGTAAATGCCCAATTACAGGATGAGACATTGATCGAGCTGTTATATGCGGGCATATTGTTCCAGGTCACCTCGCCAGGGCTCGCAGTGCTGCCGGTCTTGGTTCCCTCCACCCAACCTTCGGTGATCGGGCGCCAATACATCTTCTCGGGTGCGCTGTATGTCCGGGAATAGAACCGCAGTGTCATCGTCGCGTTTGCCAGTTTGGTTCCCACCGGCACTGAACTTAGATCCCATTCCAGTAAACCTCTGCGATGGTTATATTGAGTTGTCCCGGATTTGTAGCCGCCAACATATACATATTGATTTATGCCATAGTTGTAATTAAGATATGATGAAGAATTATAAATATAGCTATCATTGCCTTCTGCTGGACCCGGCTTAAGGACAAGGTCTGTGTCGCCACCCGCATAACCGGGTTCGAAGTCTGTCACGGCTCCCGCGCTGTACCCACCGGGCCAGGTGACATTGTATTCGAATGTCTCGGTCTCTGCACCGGCGGCGGGGTCCTCGAACTCGGTATAGAGCGTGAACTCCTCCTGTTCTTCTATGATCGTTGGAACTGTGAAGGTCCGGTTCATATCTATTACGGGCTCTATATTGTACACACGAACAGACCCGTTACACGAAGACATGCCATCAGTGTATTCAGGGTTTCCGAACTCGAAGTCGTCGCTGGTTATGAAAATGTAATTATTAGTACTGGTGTGGTACGCAAGTGCCCAACCCGACTTGGCACGGCAGTCGAGACCGCCCCATAACAAGTGCTGGACGTAATAACCGGTGTCGATGTTCCAGTTAATGTTCCAGGTGGTGCCTGAACGCTCTGCGTGGTTCAGCACATACCCGCTTGTGAATGCAGGGCCAGTACGGCCGTGGAAGAACACATCTATGTCGCCCTGGTCGTTGATAGCGATGCTCGGGTAACGCTCGTTCGGGCTGCCACTGGTTGCCTGGGTGATGCACTCGGAGGCGCCCCAGGCGTCCGTGCTAGAACTGTATTTGGCGTAGAAAATGTTGTATGTTAAGGTATAAATCGTGTTACGGCCGGACCAGACCACATGCGCATCGTCGTTGTCGTCTATCGCAATACTTATTGAATAAGTATTAATATATTGTTGGCTCGTTGTGCCCGTCGATACACCGGTCAAGGCGCTCCAGGCGCCAGTGGACGCAGTCAGCTTTCTATGTAATATATTATAGTAACTTGAGGATACTGACGATGCACGCCCGCGCCAGACTACATGGACATTGTTTTTCGAGTCGATGGCCAACTGCGGCTCGTAACCATAATTTTGATAATATGATGAAGTTGTGCTTGTCAATCGCGTCAAGGTGCCCCAGGTGCCCAATGCGGTGCGGTTGATATAGAATACACCATAATAATATGTCGATGTCGAGCCGTCCCTGCCGCGGAACGTTAGGTGGATCTTATCGTTCCCGTCTATCGCGATGGATGGATGAGCTTCAGACCAGTAGCCGGAGGAGCTTGTGGTGGTCACATTCTTGAAGTTACCCCAGGTTGCGCCGCCGTCAACCGAGTTCGCGTACACTACGTGATATTGTGAGGTTGAAGTATATCCGCGCCAGACCGCGTGCAGCACGTTGCTGCTGTCTATCGCAAGTGACGGATAGGCTTGGCTGGTGGTAGAGAGCCAACTCGGGGTGGAGACCTGGGTACTGATCCAGGTTACACCGTTGTCCTCTGATTTTGCCACATACACCTGATAAGGTGAAGATGAACTGTATATCGCATAGAGATTGTAATCATCGTCCGCGACTAATTTTTGGCCTATATAATCTGTATAAGGATAGTAGCCGGTCGGTGTGATCGTACCACCAACTGATGGTGCAAGACCCGTACCCGGGATAAGCTTGCCGTCGTCGTCGTCCCGGATGTACACGGTCACGGGCACATCATCCCAACCCGTACCCGTTGACGGGTAATCATCGGGCACTACCATATCGATGGTTATGTTCGAATGATGATAGCCAGCCCCGTAGTTATAGCCGGTTATATTTTCACCGATACCTGCCCAGACCGCAGCATTGGCTGCCAGAAGTCTCCAATCAGCTCCACCTACTCTTGCGGGTTGATAGTTGAGACCGACAGTTCTGCCCTTCATTACATACTTGACTGCACAACCCAGATAACCGCTCTTCCACCAGAATATGGATTTGGCATCCTCTGTGAGTGTCTTTGATTTGGTATAAAATTGGGTCCAAAGCTCGGTGGTGTTGACATTTTTCAAGATCGGGTGGTTGGGTTGATCTATCTGGCCGATGGAGGTATTTAAAACCTGTTCCATTGCATCGGTTTGCTTGATCGGGCTGTATTCTTCAGCCATGTATTTGCCCCGAACGCCCCAACCTGCGGAGTCCAGCGAGGGGTGCATTACAACCACACCACCGCCAGATTCTACATACGCCGCAACATTGTCGCCAAGCTGATCACCCGTATTCCCGGAGCCACCGTAACTCACTCGTTTCCAGATTATGACCACATCGTACTTTTGCATTGTTGCAACTGAAGGTACTGGTATTGGATATATGAAAGGATTGGGAGGATTATAAACATAACCCATGATATCCACCTGTGAGAATCTCGAATCAGAAGTGAGATATGATGCTAATCCGCCATCCACCGCCCCGGGCAACACCTCTGTATAATATACAAGCACTTTGATCGGCAGTGGTTTCTGGATGACCGGACGTTTGGTCAATGGGAACCACTCGCTCTTGTACTTGCCGCCAACCTCGATCTGCGCCTCGTAATCATCATTACCGGGATCATACCAGCTCAGGTTGGTGACCTGGATCTTCTCTCCCTCGTTGATCGAACTCGGGCTCACGGTCAGGTTATCGCAGTTCACAACTGGCGCAACATTCTTGACTACAACAGGTATCAGGCAGCCAGGTTCGTACATCACATAGTCTACTGTTAACGAGGGGAAATTATAGCTATGTCCCTGCATGTAGCCGTATCTGGCAACATAAGTTACCGGGTCTTCAAGATCGTAACCGAACCCGATCCAATTATCATCGAGCACTTTTGTTAAGTTTTCCTGGCCGGGTACGGTGTTCAAGAAATAGTTCGTGAGATCTTTTGTATGTGGCCCTACCGCGGCATTGAGGTTAAAGATACGATTATTGAGATATAGATCGTTCGTCTGACTCCAGAACGCCGATGGGCTTGCCGAGGTGGGGTCTATAGATAAAAGATGTACTCCTACTCTATTTACAACGGAGTAATTGTAACCAACATATCCTTTATATTCTATTTTATTAATAACAGCATCATCTGGCACCCCGGACATATCGATCTTGGCATACCCTCGGCGGTAATCATAGGTGTTCATCCAATAATAATATATTAAACTATTTGGATATGGGCCGGCTGTCGACATAAAATATCCAGTATTAGAACCTGTTGGCGTGCATACCTCCTTGTAAGGCACCGTCAAGTTCGACGTGCCGCCGTCCTCATCTACCACCAGGAGCTCGACCTCGCCAAGAAAATCATCATCGTAGTACCAGGTCTCGGTGGGGATGGTGGTTCCACTGCAGTGGCCGCTCTTGTCATAAACACGGTCGCCGTCGAAATCAAAGAAATACATATAGCTATCATAGGACCCCGCTGGGTCGTCAACCGTGAAACCCGAAAAGGTCAAAGTGTTCGCCTCGTATGCGGGTTGTGGAGTTATTGAACCAGCCGTTGTGTTGACTTCGGGGTTTACATTATGGATGACCACCGGGAAGACTTTTTTGGTCTCGCGGTTGAAATTGGTGTCATTCACCGTTAGTGCCATATTACCGGTCCAATCATCGTTCCACGTATGGCTCGCATACGGGCTGGTGGAGGATTGATCAATAGTATTGTCATTATTCCAGTCCCAATCGAACCGGAGATTGCTGGTTCCCCAGGTCACATTCTTGCTCGAACTCGCATCGAACAATAATGGTATTCCCTCGTAACCTTCCGGCGTCATGTCAGCCAGGATCACCTGGGGCATGGCC
>JAEHCK010000136.1 GCA_020696345.1 Thermoplasmata archaeon
AATCCTGAACGGTAAGTATCGTTCCAATAGGAAAGGATATATTATCGTTCGGCGTCAGGTCTATTGTTCTTAGTTGCGTTTGTTGTGTCATAATCATTCGTAACTAAGAACTCCTTTTAAAGTAAACTGTCAGACTTGGGCTCTAAGTAAAACTGAGTATGCAGGTTTAAAGTTAGAAGAAGAGGATCCTCCAATTAGCCTTTATGATCAACCTACCAAATTTACTCAAATAGGTTTTGTTAGAAATTGTCTTGATATCGCAGATGATACTTTTCGAAAAATTAGAGGTTGGGATAAATTAGATGGACACCATAAGGAATATAAAAAATATATTAAATAAACTATTTCAACATTAAAACTTTTTTAATGTCATTTTCCACAACCTATGGATTGTTAAGTTTTTACTTATATATACGAACGAACGTCGGTATATAATTATTATTATAAAACTAATGAGTTTTGTGATACAAAAAAGTGAACTACGTAATAACTTTGCGGGAATGGGCTAAAGATGTAAGTAGTAACTGATTATAATAGAAAAGTCACAAATATTAAGTGTTTCTTGGAAGATTATTATAAACATTCCCAGCTGATAAAAGCAGAAATAAAAGGATTTTAAGCAAAAAATACTATGAGATCACATCAACCACATATTTTTCTATCAATATTTTTATATTAAATTGAAAATTATAATATCTGACAATTCTCCCTCATGAACTCTGTGAATAGATTTTATCCCTCTTAGCCCTATTAATTATAACTATCTTCTAACCTTTGAATACATCAAATATATTATTTGACAATTCTCCCAAGAAGCGTGTCGAGCAGAAGGGGGTGTAATCAATATTTAATCAATGGCTTCAGCGGAGACACAAGATGGTGTGGTGGAGGGTTGGGGAAAAAATCGGAGACCACCGTCCTCCGTGGATGCTCCACTTTTGGCATCTAGCCTACTTAATTGTGACGACAAAAGTTGCAACTTTGTTAAACATTAATATTCTCGGAAATATCCGATAGCGAGAAATATGATCGTGGACATGCTGCAATTCGGCTGAGAATGGAGTGGCGCAATCCTTAAAGCGAACAGCTATTTATGGATTGTAGGGTCGGGGCTTGTGAGGGAGCAGGCAAGCTGGTGGTTATATTATAATAGAATTAAAGCCAGAGAGCCAGCGGACTGAACCAGGCCAAAGACCGTATTTCAGCAAAAGAAAGGGAGAAGTTTGTGTGCGCCATGAAGTGCGCCGGAGATGAGGGTAGGCCCCTCGAAACCGGCTAGCGAGAGCATGTTCCAAATATCAGAGACGGATAAATTGAGAGGTTCATTCCGGTTCCGTGAGAGAGTGGGGGTGAGACTCCCCCGCGCTACTCGACTCTTAAAATCTATAAATAATAATGGGCAATTGGACTTTGAGAAATATAAATTAAAGATTGTAGAGATATCTGCAACTCTCTGCTGATATGAAAGAATTATATACGATTGCCTTGCCTCTTGTATATGTAAAAATACCGCTAAAATAACTGTCCTTTGTAGAAGTTGAAATGATAATTTAAAATTAACTTGATTATTTAAAACTTTCAAGCACAAATAATATATAGATATATTTTATTATTCTATTTAATTAAAACCCAAAGGTCAATATGGGGATTAGATTAATGGTAGATGAATATAAAAAATTGTTTATTAATTCAAATAAACCTATTTTTCTGGTTAAAATAGATGGAAGTATAATCGAATTTAATAAAGAAGCTCAGCTTTTACTAAGATATTCAACACAGCAGATTTTAAATCAAAAATTTTATAACTTTTTTTCAGAACAATATGTGCATCAATTTGAAAGAATGGCAAAGAATAAAATAACAACCCAACATTTGTATTTAATATCTAAGGATAATAATTTAATCCCAGTAGAATTAAATAGTAAAAAAATAAAATTTAATGGAAAGGAAATTTTACAAATTTATGTGGATGGTACAAATCTTGGTAACAAAATGTTAAAGGAAATCAATAAAGCTATGACCGATATGAATAAACAACAATATGAATTAGAAGAGACTATGGCTTCAATTTATCACGATTTTAAAACACCTTTAATTTCAATAAATAATTTTTGCAGACTTCTTTCAGTTGAATATCATGATAATCTCGATAAGAATGGACAAGACTATATTAAAAGAATAGAGAAAAATATTGCTCGTATTTTAAATTTGACAAATGATATAATTGAATTTTCAAAATTAGGTAAATTTCAATATTTATTTAAAAAAGTAAGTTCTTTTGAGATAATTGATTCTTCTATTATTTCATGTTTAGAGGAATTAAAGGAAAAGAAAATTGAAATTATTTATAGAATTGAATATTATGATTCAATATTAAAAAAATATACTAAAATCAAAGTTTCCTTTGAAGATAGAATAAAAAATGAAAAATTATTAATAAAAAACTTCCCTATGATTTACTGTGATAAAGATCGGATAATTAGGGTATTTATTCAATTAATAAATAATGGAATTAGATATATGGGAAACCAACCCCAACCAAAGATCGAAATTGGTTTTCAACAGCAAAAATCAGATAGAAATTTAATGACTTTCTTTGTGAAAGATAATGGAATGGGTATCGCAAAACCTCATTTTAAATTTTTTTTTACTCCATTCTATCGGGTAAAGAATATTCAAATTCAAAAACAAGGTATTAAAGGTACTGGATTAGGGTTAGCAACTGCGAAAAGAATCGTTGAAGGACATGGAGGGTATATTGATGTTATTTCCAAAGAAGGAAAAGGATCAAACTTTTTCATTAATATACCTTTATAAAATTTTTAATTATTGAAATTAGAAATAAAGGAGAGCATATGAAAGAAAATTCAAATGTCATAATAATTGCAGAAGACGAAGAAGACCATTTGTATTTAATTGAAAAAGCTTTGTCAGAAATAAGAGATTATGAATTAACTATTTATAAAACTAATAATGGCGTAGAATTATTAAATTTTATTTATCAAGATAATTTCATGCCTGATATTATTTTATTGGATATTGATATACCTGAAATTAATGGTTTTGAAGTTATCAAAGAAATTAAAAAAAAGGAAAAATACGATCGTATACCTATATTAATATTATCGACATCCAATAATGAAAAAGACATTCAAAAAGCATCAGAATTAGGTTGTGATGGTTACATAATAAAACCATTTAGTTATGGATCCTATTTTAATATAATTAAAGATATTGTAATTGAATTTTTAAATAAGAAAGATTTGCCAAAGATGATGATAACTTATGGTAACAAATAAATTACAAATATTATTAATTGATGATGAAAAGGATCATGTATTTCTAATTAAGAGAATATTATCTCTAAAATTGACTAATAGTAATATTGATGCGACTTTCAATGGAATTACAGGATTAAAAAGGATTATGAATAACAAATATGACATTGTTCTATTAGATTATATTTTACCTGATATGGATGGTTTAGAAGTTCTTAAAAGAATAAATAAAAAGGATATTAAAGTGCCGGTTATTATACTGACAGCAAAAGGGGATGAAGAAGTTGTTACAAAAGCTTTAGAAATGGGTGCTGTAGATTATGTAGTAAAAACAGAAAATTGTTTTGAAAACCTACCGAAAATAATAAAAAGAGATATTGAAATTTTTAATTTAAATCAAGAATTAAATAAGTTAGAAGTGAAAAACCCAGGTAAGGTATTAACTGAAAGTAAAGAAATTACTCAATTACTCTTAGAAAATCTGAAGTTTAAAATAAAAGAATTAGAAAGGGCTGAAAAAAATTATAGAAATATAATGGAACGTGTTGATGAAGCAATTTATGAATGTGATAAAAAAGGAAATATAACTTTTATAAATAGAGCGGGCTTAAAAATTCTTGGATTTAATAATTTAAATGAGATAAAAGGTTTCAATATAATTAAAAGTTTTTATGTAAACCCAGAGGATGGAAAACCATTTAAAGAAAGAATCAAAAAGAAAGGAATTGTAAAAAATTTTGAAGTCCAATTGAAAAAAAAAGATAAATCAATAATTACAATCTCTGGAACAAGTACAAAAAAAATAGATACCTTTGGTAATTTTATTGGAGTTCAAGGTATTTATAATGATATTAGTGAGAAAAAGAAATTAGAACACAATATTAATGAAGCTAATAGATTTCTAACTAATATTATTGAAAATGCAGCTGAAGCTATAGTAACCGTTGATAAAAAAGGGGATATAAATACCTTTAACCGAGCTGCAGAGTTAATTTTAGGTTATAAAGGACTTGAATTAATTGGAAAAAGTGTTACTGAAATTTGTCCCTCGGGTGAGGCAAAAAGAATTGGAAAATTACTTTGGAAAAATGATGGTAAAATAAATAATTATCAGACAATAGTCATTCATAAAAATGGAGAAAAAATTCCAATAAGATTATCAGCCGTCTTTATTTATGATGAGTTTAGTAATAGAATCGGTAGTCAGGGTATTTTTCAAGATTTAAGTGAAGAAATTGAATTCAGAGAAATGGAAAAACAATTAATTCAAGCAGAAAAGTTAGCAGGATTAGGAACTTTATCAGCAGGTATTGCACATCAAATAAATAATTCTCTAAATGGAATAATGGGTATGGCATCTGCAATATTCAAAGAAAACGACTTAAACAAAATTAAAGAATATACAAAAAAATTGATAAATTATACAAAGTATGGAGCAGAAATAGTTAGGAGCCTTGGATATTATTCAGGAAAATCAAGGGGTGAATTTCAAAGAGTTAATGTAAATGAAGTTTTAAATGAAGCAATTTCAATTGCAAGTTATACAATAAAATTAAAAAAAGTTAAAATTACAACTAATTTCTCAAAGGTTTCAATAATTTCAGCTATTCCTAGTGAGATTCTGCAACTTTTTATAAATATTATTATAAATGGTATTGAGGCAATAAAAGATGAGGGAACTTTGAAAATAAAAACAGAAAATATAGATAAAGAATTGTGTATTACAATTAAAGATTCCGGAGTTGGCATTCCTAAACAGAATATTCCCCATATTTTTGAACCATTTTTTACAACAAAAATAGTTGGTGAAGGAACTGGTTTAGGTTTGGGAATTGCCTGGAGAATTGCATCAAATTATAGAGGTACAATCGATGTTAAAAGTAAGAAAGGTAAAGGAAGTACTTTTACAATTAGAATTCCAATGGGGGAGATGAAAGATGATTAAAAATATATTAATAGTAGATGACAATGATTCAACATTAGAAAGTTTTAAAGCAAATTTATCAAGAAATAATTTCAAAATTAATTATGCAAAAAGTGGTAAGGAAGCTATTAATAAAATTAAATTAAATAAAAAACCATTTAATGTAGCAATTGTTGATATAGCCATGCCAGATGGTGACGGTTTTAAAGTTTTAAATTATATTAAAAATAAATCAGATAATATACCTGTAATAATGATTACAGGGTTTATTGACAGAGGATATTATGAAAAAAGTATAACAATGGGTGCAGATTGGTTCTTTTACAAGCCTCTAGATTTTGATATGGTAACTGATGCAATTAATAGAGTAATAGAGCACGATAGAATAAGTTTAGAATTGATGAAAACACAAAACAATATAGAAAAAATAAATAAAACTTTGGGAATTTTTTCTAAATGGTATTTAAATAACGAAAATGAAATCAAAGGATTAAAGAATTATCTAGATTCTACAAAAAATGAACTTGATAAATTAATAGAAAATTCCACAAAAAAAGAACTTAGGAAAATAAAGAGATTTACTAAAATGCTAGATGAACCCGCCACCTTTGAAAAATATAAAAGTTTTGAAGAAATCAAAAAGATACATGAGAATGTTAATTTAAGATTGGGAGAACAAGATAAAAGATTACAACAACTTAATGATATTGTAACCTCTATGATAAAAGGTTTAGTAAAAGGGGAAATAAAAATTACTAATATTTCTGATATTGATTCTTATCTTAGCTCAGCAACAAATATAAAACAAGAATATTATGATTTAAAAGATTTTAGAAAAGATGTTACAAGCAAAAATATTGATAACAATGAAAAAGATAAGATCTTAAGAAAAATCGATGAATTAGAAAAAACTTTAATGGATAAAAATTTAAATAAAAAAAGATTGAAGAAAATTACAGATTGGCTTAACAATCATGGATACCCAATATCTTCATTAGCCATGGCAATAATGAACTTTTTATCAAAATAATATGTCCACAAGAGGCGAGGAACCGATACGGAAAATGTTTCTTGAGCTTCCTTCCAGGTGTAGGGAAAGAAGCGAAGAAGAGAGTCTATCAGACAATCCGTGACTGGCGACTACAAAGGAGAACAAGTAGGACATTAGAAGATATTGCCCGATATATCAATCCTATAATATCGGGTTGGATAAATTACTACGGTAGTTACTACAAAACAGCGTTAAATCCAATTATTGACCATATCGATTGGAAATTGGTCAGGTGGGCAGCTCGGAAATATAAACGGTTGAAAGGCAGCCAACGGCGAGCGACTAAGTGGTTGAACAGAATAAAGGAGAAAGAACCAAGCCTGTTTATACACTGGTAGCGATGTTAGGGATACACGATTGGACGATAAGAGCCGGATGAATCGAGAGATTCACGTCCGGTTCTGTGAGAGCGTGGGGGTGAAATTCCCCCGCGCTACTCGACTCTAAAAAAAAAAGAAAAAAAAAGGATAGAGCGAATGTCTATCCTAATTAGATTTGGTGGTCCATTACAGAACAATACCGGTTTTGACTATTTTTTACCCTGTTTCAGAATCCATACGTAATCTTGACCTTCGATGGGTGTACCGCCGTCATCTTCATAGAGGTTGCCGGTTATTTTGAGTGCAATGGTTTGACCGGCCACTTCGGTGAGTTCCAGTGTGCTAACCAATACATGGGTATCAAACTTGAGTGTCAGGTCTGTAAAGCTGTCACCGTCCTCGTCGTGGCCACCTTTTGGGTCCTCTCCCGTGTATGGTGTTGCAACATCTTCGTAGCTATATCGTTTGGGAGCAACACCTACGTCCTCATAACCTTCCCTTGTGAGCCGGATCGACTCGGGGTCGATCGTTTCTACATCGAAGTCTTCAAGGCCACAAATGGCAACAGGCAATACACCTTTGCTCTTCGTATTGATCGGGTTTGGCCATGAACCAGGCTTGACGTCTACCGCGGTTATTATGACCACAGGTTCTACTGTGAAGCCACTGTATCTGACAGAACCCTGAGAGAAGTTATAGAAAGCAAGCCTACCATTACTGAAATCCCCTGTGATATCAATCTCCAGAACATCGTCCACATAGACCTTTAAGGAAGTCATGGTGAATTCAAACTTAAAGGTGTATTCCTTGGAATCGGCCCAACCAGTACTTCCAAGGGTCGCCCCGCGAGCTAGCTCAGTTAAGCCCTCACCAGCCGGAGAAGCAACAGTATTATAATCATAGTGTTGCCAGAACTCGTCGGCTGTGGGCACACCTTTGACGCGAGAAACCGCAAGCCCTTTGTATGCATAACCCCCTGGGCTATCGGATGGAGAACCAAAATTCCAATGTTGAGTACCCTGCTTCCAATCGATCAGCAGGTAATCGGCATTGGTATTTGTGGTGTCGCCCGGCTGGAAACCTAGAGCAAAGCCAATAAAGTCGTCATCGCCGGTTGTTTCGACCTTGATTGTTCCCTGCACTTCTGTGTTGAAAGCAGTAAAATCACTATAGAACAGTGTTGGCTGGCCATTATTGCTTTGAAAAACACTTAAATGGTCCCATGAAACAGTCCAAACACCTGCAGGAAAACCGGATACTGCGGGATAGGATTCTGCGGTCCAGGTACTTAGATCTACAGATTCCGGTGTATCCGCGCTCACATTCATCGGCAACGCTGCGAATACCAACGCAACAAGTGCCAAAGCCATTCCAAAAACTAGCCCTTTTCTAATTCCTTTTCTTTTTCCTTTCATATATCTCGCCTCCCTGAGCGTTCCATCACTCGGTTCTATATTTTTCCCATCCCCAATATAAACTTGATCATATAATTACAAATATATAATAATTCCTAACGATTATTCTCCAATATAAACCCAAAGTCCAATTGCCGGCCATCATCCCCCATGATCCCCCTCCTGACATCTAATATAGTTCTCGACTACCTCAAATCCCTGCCCAACCGATCCATGATAATTCGATGGCGCCCAGAGATGATCTCTAACTCTCTTCTTAAGCTCAGGGAACTCCTTTCGAAGGAAATATGATGATGCACATTTTATTCGCATCGCAATTATGCTTGGCGGGAGCTTGGTCGGATATTTGAAAAATATATGAACATGTTCAGGATTAACAGCCATTCGAATTATCTGCACATCCAACTTTCTAGCAACTGATCGGATGATCTGCTCGCACCTTATGGCAATATCACCATAAAGCAATGGCAACCGAAATTTCGTACAAAATACCATATGGTCGGTAAGAAGCGAAACCGAATGGCGGTCGTGGCGAACATGCCCGCATTGGTTTACGTCTCATCATTTTATACTACTCTCTTTGATAGAATAGTTCGTGTGGCGGAATCGAACTTCTCGGAGTACAATGATAATTTCTTCCTATCAAGGTCCTCAAGATACATATCATCCAGCAATGACGCTAGTGCATTGTCCTTCAAGCCTCTTCCTTTGACTGATCTGATATAGATGAGGTCCAGCAGGGCTTTCTCAGGTTCGGCGGTATTGACCGACCCATCCCACAAATAACCCCAAAAGAGTGTTCTTTTTACCTGATGATACTCGAAAATGTTGTCAGGGGTGCGGAAGAAGTAAGGAAGCTTTGTTGTGACCAAGGTATAAGTGAATACATTCTGGCTGAGGATCCCATGTTTGGAGAGGGCATACTCCAAGGAAAGGTATGAGGGATTCCTGATGACCATCGCCATTTCCTCATTTGTTGGAGGTTTGAAGGGGTTGACATACCAACCTCTAACCGGATGATCGACCAACCCGGACCTAACAAGTCGTGACAGTTGAACCGTTATTGTTGACCGCTCTTCCTCGATCAGTAACAATATATCGGAAAGTGAAAAGAGTTTCTTGTTAGTGTTCTTCTTGAAGAAGTCAAACCATTCATCCACCTTCATGGTCCTAAATCCCCCGGTAATTATCTGGTCTGGAGATAAGTTCCACAACCGACACCAGAATTGGATCAAAGCTAGGTCGATATTGTTCCAGCACGTTTTTCGGAAGAAAGCGTTCAAGCTCGTTTTCAAGAATCGACATTCCATCTTCCTGGATACGTTGCTTTGCTTTTTGTAGTCTATCTGTTAATTCCGATGCTGGTTCCTTGTAATCCTTGACTTTTATCTCTACAAGTTCCCATTGAAGTCCAACAGATCTCTCCTTGGTAAGAAAATAGATATCCCAAAGGTCTCTACCTTTAAGATAGGGCCTGAATGCCAGGGCACATACCTTATCAGCCAGTATCTCCATCGCATCTTCTACCCTTACCGCAGGGAGGATGGGGGGGAAATCGAGGATTCTGGGGGAATTTCGGTAAGACGGGACATCTGCTAATTCTATATGCACTCGAAGTTTCTGTTCCGGGTTCTCCGATTGGGTTTGAAGAATGTAACTCTGCAACCCGGGTTCGTTCTTCTGGGTTTTGATCATTACAGATTCGAGAAAAGGAAACGAATTATGACCAAAGCGTTCAATGTTTGGTATAAAACCCGATAAATCAAATTCATTCTCGCCCTCTTTTAAAACGAGATCGATGACCTCGGAGAAACGGGGATTTCCGTAGAACAGCCTCAATGCTGTGCCGCCTTGGAAGACGATACTATTGAAACACCCTTTCTGGGACAATGCGGTTAATACAACTTTTTGCATCTCCTCCTGGAACACATTATTCCTGCCGATCCACATCTTCTCGGCCCTCTCGATAATTTCTTCCCACAACATAACAACACTTCATTTGTTTAACATATTTGTTAATCTCTTAAAGCCAAGTCGATTTCGGAATATAAATAATTATTGCTTAGAAGTGGATGAAAGGTTTGTGGATGAAAAGTTAGTCACAGTCTTGCTTTTATATAAGAACTGGCATACGATATTTGGTACAAAATACTGTATGATTCGTGAAAAATGGTCTTTGGTCGACCATTAAGGACGATAATCTTAAATAATTTGGAGGATGTTCATATTTCTACATCATGCAATTGAATATTTGGTCATTATGGGGGATAATACCTTGGTCAATTCTAAGATTAAAAAAATAATTATGTCCGTTTATTTGGTGTTCTTATTAGTCGCCACGGGGTTCATGGGGTTGATCATGTTTGAGGAGACCCAAGATGAGGGGGTTGCCAATGCCGAAAATATTCGTATTGTGGGTGGTACAGGGTCGGGAAATTATTCAAGCATCCAGGCAGCTATTGATGCTGCCAGTTTCGGAGATACCATCCGAGTATATGCCGGCACATACTATGAGAATATTGTGGTGAACAAGACAGTATCACTAATTGGTAACGGGAGTGCAAACACTACGATAAATGGTAATGGCAGCGGCGATGTGATCCATATCATCGCTGAAGGGGTAAATGTGACCGGATTTACGATCATGAACGGTACTGCCGGAGTAAAAATAGATGGAGGTAACGATGGAAGAAACATGATTACTGGTGATGGAATTGAGCGTACCCTCTTCCTTTCAGCCACCTCAAACTATGCCGTCAGTTCCTCAACACAATACAACAATGGCCGAAGACTTACCACGGACGGTGGAAATCTATATGCTGTTTACCAGCGATATACCAGCATTAGCTCAAATTATCAGGTCTTTTGTTCACGTAGTCTAAACAACGGCACGACCTGGCAGGAGACGCTGGTATCCACTGGCGCCACTTATTCTTCAGATAATCAGTATTATCCAAGCATTGCGTTGAATGGCAACGGTGTTATCTATGTGGTCTGGAGCGGTGATATTTCAACAAGCGGTTCACATGACCAGATCTCATTTGCAAAATCCACGAACGGCGGCGTGTCATTTTCAACACCTACGCTTATCACCTCTATCATAAGTGGCGATTACAACTTTAAAGCTGTAATATCCGTAGACAGCAGCAATGACATCCATGTAATCTGGTACGGCCATGCGCCATCCACAGGGTCAGCATATAACATCCAGTATTCGAAATCAACCAACGGCG
>JAEHCK010000227.1 GCA_020696345.1 Thermoplasmata archaeon
GGAAAGAGGGAAGAGGACGGAAACTTTTTGGCGGTTACCTGCGCTAGCTTACCCCTCGCAAAAAGTTTTACGGTCATCCCAAAACTCGGGGTAAGCCTGCTCAGTAACCGTTTACCTCGAACCTTCGGTCTCATCTACTTCGCAAAAAAGGTAACGGTCTCCTCACACCTCAAACGGTTGTTTTTAGAAAAAGATCGTAGTGTATTCATACCTAGGTTAGAATTCCATATTTTTCATTGAATTATTTTTGGAATTCTAAGCTCGAACAAAAATAAGAATCCAACAATGATTTTTCTTATTTTTGTGAAGCACACTTTATTCATTATCCACCATTCTCCATCCATAATTCACCTTATAAACAAAGATCTGAATGACCTATCGATAATTGTCCCAAAAATAATTAATATGCATCTGTTCATTTTTTAGTAATATTGAGGTGAAATTATGCAAAAGAGACGAGCAGGAATATTTAAGGTTAAACCTTTAAAATGTGGAGAAAAAAATGATAAGATATTATCGGTGGTATTAACAATAATTCTTATTTTTATTTCTAGTCTAATATTTCTAGATCCAAGTGGTGTTGCTCCATGCACACCGGACTCTCGATCGAACTCTCAACGGGGCGCTCAACCGGAGATATTGTATTTGGCGATCAATGCCGAAATAAACAATAATTATGCAACTACTTATATCCAGGAGAAATTTAAAAATCCATACAATTATCCAATAGATCATACCTTCCAGTTTCAGATACCCGCAAAAGCGTTCATCTCAAATTTTTCGCTCACGATCGATAATGAAATATATTATTCAAAGATAGTACCTAGTGATGTGGGTAAAGAAAAGTATGAAGAGGCTGTGTTTAAAGGTTCAAATGCGGGGCTAGTGGAAGTAAAAGACAAAAATATTTTTTCATATTCAGTAAGTTTGTCTCCACATGAAGAAACAATCGTTGGGTTGAAGTACGAACAGTTCCTTGAAAAGTCGCTCGGCGGATATGAATATATAATACCCTTAAAAGGTTCGGAAGTCGGGAATAATATAAAAAAGTTCTCGGTCGATATAATTGTGAAATCAAGATTATTTGTCACATATCTGGATGTTGAGAGCTATAGTGAAAAAGCGAATATATCGTTCACATCGGCCAACGAAGCTAAATTAGCCTATAATGCGACATCCTCGATACCAACGGAGGACTTCATTGTAAAATATGAGTTAGCGGCACCGCCGATCAATGGGACCATGCTGAATTATCATGATGGTACCGAAGAGTATTTTTTCCATATCTTCTCGCCGCAGAGGTCGGATTTGGGTGATCACACTATGGCAAAGGAGATCATATTTGTTCTTGATAAATCAGGATCGATGGCAGGTGCCAAGATAACACAATTAAAGACTGCATTTGATGAGATAATAGATCAATTGCAAACCAAAGATACATTCAATATCATTATGTTTGATGATAAGATTAAAAAATATAAAACAGAATTAATTGGTGCCAATGCGGAAAACAAATTAAATGCGGTCAAGTATATTAATGATATCGATGCAGGTGGGACCACTAATATCAATGACGCACTGGGAACCGCATTGGATATGTTCACTATTTCTGAAACCAAGATGCCCATTATAGTAATGCTTACAGATGGCCTACCAACAGCCGGGGTGACAAATAAAAAAACCATTCAGGAGAATGTAAAAAATAAAAATGCTGCAAATGTGTCGCTCTTTTGTTTGGGTTTCGGGTTTGATTTGGATTTTGAGTTCTTGAAGGCTATGAGCCTGGAAAACTTTGGCATTGCAATTAGAATTTATGATAACGAGGATGCCAGCGAGCAGATCACAGATTTCTATGATACGATATCAACACCACTGCTCAGGGGTTTAAGCTTTTCATATTCGGATGGTGCCTATGAGGTTTACCCCACATCGGTCGAACAGTTGTTCGAGGGAGCGGAAATCGTTGTGGTGGGTAAATATAACGGCACTTCAAGATATATTACAGCAACGGTGACTGCCATGTCATGGGAAGGTATGAAAACATTTAAAGAAACCTTCAAACTCGAAAACTCGTCCAGAGTACCTTTTATATCACGATTATATGCATATGGCAGGTATAAAGGCGCTTCAATAGATACAACTACCCCGATCAATGCCACCTCGTTGGAAGGTAGGGAAACGTTTAAAGATACTTTAACCCAGGAAGATTGTGCTAAAAATTCTTTCATACCACGTTTCTGGGCGTATGCGAAGATCAGAATTTTACTTGATGAGCTAACGGTGAACGGGCATAATGATTCCTTGGTGGAGATTATAACTGACCTGGCTTTGGCCTATGGTTTTATAACACCCTATACCTCGCTGTTAGTGAATGTTGATGAACCGGAGTCAGAACCGGAACCAAACGTGGACGATTCAAAAACAACTAACGATGGAGGTGTGGATACAGGCAAAAGTTCTCCGGGTGGTAGTGAAGGCGAGAGCGAGAGTGAAGCTGAAAGTGAATCCGAATCAGAAAGTGAGTCGGAGTCTGAAAGTGAGTCAGAAATAGAAGTAAAAATAGAACCAGAGCCCAAGGCCGATATTGAGCTGATAAATATAAATGAGCAAACTAAAGATAATTCTAGTTTTTCTGATCTATTCACCAACGAATTAAAAGGTGATGATAATGATGATGATACGGAGGTGGGTTCTGAAGAAGCTGAAAACAAATCAAAAGTTGAAAATAAGTTGAAAGCTGGAACAGAACCAGGAGAGTATGTTTGGGTTACAATATCAATAACTAATAATAAGGACTGCTGTAAAATTAATTGGTTAGGTATACATATTGATTGGCAGGCCGAAAATATGTATTATATCTGTATTGATGTTAGTGAAGAAGGCCCAAAATCCATTGAAACAGGTGAAACCGAATACTTTTATATCTATATTGAAATTCCAAATAATATTCAAACAGGCTATCATTCCTATGATCTATTATTTCAATATGGATCGCAAAATGGATCGTTTAGCGGTTGGAATGATCATTATTGGCAATCAAAAACCAAAACAGATTTTATAGTGAAGGAAAAAGAAAATGATAATAACAGATATTCAGACGGCATCATTGTTACTGATATTAATGATAATATGACATCAAATTCTATACAACCATTGATACCGTCTGTAATAATTGGTGAGTCGAGTGCAACCGAAGAACCCAAGACTGAAACTTTAATCTCACCCCCACTTGACTTTGATGGTGACGATCCGGAAGGAGCGGTCGGGGATGATCAAGATAATAACAGGAGAGAATCCGATGAAGATGGCAGTGATTTTGGCGAAACCACACCACATCAAAAAAAGGGCATAGGTATGACATTTGTGTTATTTTTGGCCGTAATAGTCACAATCATTAATCTCATTCTTCTCCTATATGTCAAAATAAAAGATATTCAATTATTTTAATAAGAAAGAAGTAAAGATAAAAATTATTATATCAGAATTGTCGAATTATTTCTGATTAAGTTCACTTATCACTCAAGTATAATCAGGGGTCGGGGGTCTGGAGTTCGGGGGTCAGGGTGATTTCGATATGAAAGTTTATCGAATTATTTTTAAGTAATTTCACCTGATCTGCAAATTGTTTTCTATGCCATATAATGTTATAGTTTATTTTAAGATTTAATATGATATAAAATGCATAATGAACAAAAATATCAATAATTGTGGGATAAAACAAAAAAAATTAGAAACTTAAGAAACCCCGACCCCACCCCGACCCCTATCAATAACACCTTGTTAATCTACATTACCTATTCAAATACATATCCGCCGAGTAGCGCAGGGGAATTTCACCCCCACGCCCTCACAGAACCGGACGTGAACCTCTCGATTCATCCGGCTCTTATTACAGAAGTTTCATCGCTACTACGAGTTGTTCC
>JAEHCK010000015.1 GCA_020696345.1 Thermoplasmata archaeon
CAATTGATCTCGTCAGTTACATCCATTCCATTAAATATTGCAGAAGGTAGTAGTTGATGTTATTATTGAAAAACTATATTATAAATTATCTGGTTTTGAAAAATCTCTCAAGCAACAATAGATCTTCTAAAATAAATATATAAAAATATCCCACGTCCTAACAATTAATCGCAATATCCCACGTCCTAATAAAAAATCGCAATATCCCACGTCCTAATAACTAATCGCAATATCCCACGTCCTAATAAAAAATCGAAATATACAACATCTCAACATTCATGATTCCATCAACATTAGCTCAATCTACTATTCAACCAACTAGCTTACTCTCTACTCTTTATTTGAAAACGCAAAACTTCAATCATTATTATTACTAACTAAACTTTATATTTTGTTCTCCTTCTTTTCAACTCTATTAGCTGCTGCAGTGTATCTTTAGCATGATGGTAGCGTTTGTTATACCAGACCGAAATTATCAGTGTAGATATTATGCAGACCAATAGGATCATCCATAGACTAATAGCTAACATATTAAGAAACACGGGTAGTAAGTTTATATCTTGATATATCAAAAACAAAAGCATATTCAAAATAAATAGGAATGCGAACGTTTTAAGAAAATATTTTTTCCAATTAAATTGTTTATACCTGTGTAAAAAAAGCTTGTTGCGCTCAATATTATAATCGAGGTCGATAACCAAATTTAATCTCCATGTCAATAATTCCTAATACTGCTCTTCATAAATTCTCTCATTAACGTGGTAGCATATGACCCCTTGATCAACCCAAAATTCAATTTTACATGATCGTCCAGGATCTCATATTTAAAATCGTAAATTGGTGCAACAATTTCACGCCTAGTGCCCTTTGACGACAGCTGTGAGCTCTCGTAGATTATGAAATCAGCCCGCTCTATTTTTTCATTCTCAATGATCTTGCGCTCGATCTCACCAAACTCTCCCTCCGTAAACTTGCTATCGTGACCAAATAACACGGCACTTACATATGCGTTCCCTTTTTTACATTGGCGTGTCAGCTTTTTTTGGTTTTGCTCGGTCACCGAGATCCAGGTCTTGTGGATGGGTAATTTATTATCATCGATAGGTAAAATAATATCACCGATGATCGGTTCGTTCAATGGTAAGCCTGCGCGTATACGTGCGCATACGATTTTATTGTACAGCAATGACTGGTATGAATGTATGAACATCATACTGAGATTTTTTGGGAATTGTTTTAATGCACCAATATAATCATCCGGGTGGCTAAGTAGATATCTTATTAATGATCGTTCGAAAATCAAATGTTTAGGATAATTATCGATCGCCCATTCATAATCCCAACAACGGTCGAACTCGTTTCGTGCCTGAAAATCCCCTTCAGGTTCGCCTTTGATAGGGTGACCGATATACATTAACACAGCCTCTTCGAACTTATGTTGAAGGAGCAATTTACCAATAAGGTTCGTCACCGGCCGGATAATACCAAAACGCTGTACACCAAAGAAATTTGGAAACCCGTTTATTTGCTTCAATTGCTCATAAGTGCTGGCGATAATATCTTCAAGCTCTCTCTTGGTTGATCCAACCTCATGAATGTTGATCTCAAAATTATTTCCCAGCAGGTTGCCGATCTTGAACTCGCGCGGTGATAAAAATATATCTGAAAGCTCGACGTTCTCAAGATCTACCGCCTTTACAGATTCCAGGTCGGCTCCGAAAGCCATCAATTGTGTGGTTATTGCCCTTTTATCCTTGGCACCGGCGAAAAATACTTGGTCATGGTTAATTCGAAGTTGATAGGCAAGTTTTTTGACAAGTCTATTGGTCTCCCAGTTTTTTACACGTACTTTTGCAAACACATATATCGGTGATGTCTTGTCTCTTTTTGCTAGTTCCGCGTCCGATATGGGTTCGACATTTATGGAACGTTCTGTAACAATAAAGTCCTCTGGCTCCCTTTTTAATCTACCCTCAATACCTGGTGTGTCAGTGAAAAATAATTCAAGGCCGAGGTGTTTCTCCTCTTCTGTTGATTCCAAATATGGCATCTATTTACTTTCCTTTTCGAAAAGTTTATGACATTCCTTGTATTTATTTGCAATTAACTTGGCCGCACGCTTCAATGCGGCCTGCGGTTTACCGTCGCTGACCTTGACCACCAATTTTGGGTTTTCTAACAATGGATGGCCCATTATATATGTAGCGTATTCCACGCTTTTATCCTCTACTAATGTTTGTTGTAAAGGATATAACAGGGTCTCGTCCTCGCCCTTGATCTCTATCTCGATCATATCTTTGGTCTTATTAAGCAGTTTTAATTCCATGAAATCGATACCGTAACAAACGTATGGTTTTTAAATGTTTTGGGGTTTTGATAATTTGATTAGATGTTGATTGGTAGATGCCTTGATTCATTGTTGATTGACAGATGCCTAGATTCATTGTTGATTGACAGATGCCTGGATTGATTATTGATTGGCAGATGCCTTGATTGATTATTGATTGACAGATACCTAGCTTTAAAAATAAAATCCAGGAATCAACTCAGCCCGGCATCTGTTCAGCATCAACTCAGCCCGGCATCTGTTCAGCATAAATTCAGCCCGGCATCTATTCAGCATCAACCCATCCAGGTATCTGTTCAGCATAAACTCTGCCCGGTATCTGTTCAGCATCAACTCAACCCGGTATCTGTTCAGCACAAACCCAGCCAGGTATCTGTTCAGCATCAACCCAGCTCGGTATCTATTCAGCATCAACCCAGCTCGGTATCTGTTCAGCATCAACCCAGCCAGGTATCTATTCAGCATCAACCCAGCCAGGTATCTATTCAGCATCAACCCAGCTCGGTATCTGTTCCGCACCAATTCAGCAAATTATACTACAATAAATTAAATATCATAGATTAAATATTACCCAACAATTAAACTTCTATTTATTATGGGAGGAATAATTCATGAAGATCGGGATCGATGTTGGCGGGACCTTTACGGATTTTTTATTAACTTTTGATGATGGCACTTCAGAGATATATAAAGTATTATCCACACCAGAAGATCCATCTGTTGGTGTGATGAACGGTTTAACCGAGATGGCCGATGCCAGAAACCTACCTTTGAACGAGTTCGTTCACAAGATCGAAACCATAGTACACGGCACCACCGTGACCACCAATGCTGTGCTGACATATTCGGGGGCCAAAACCGGTTTATTAACCACGAAAGGAGTTCGCGACGCCCTGGAAATGCGCCGTGGTATCCGTGAAGAACAGTATAACAACCGATATGAGAATGTGTTGCCACTTGTGCCGCGTTACCTGCGCCTGCCCGTTGAGGAGCGTTTGGGTTACCGGGGTGGGATGATCACACCTCTGAATTATGATGATATAGAAAAAGCACTGGAGACGTTCAGACGGGAAAATGTAACCTCGGTGGCGGTTTGTTACATGAACTCGTTTGCAAATGGCGAGCATGAAATGCGTACTGCCGAGCTGGTACGAAAAACCCTGCCAGAGTCGTACCTCACGATATCCAGTACTTTTTTACCCTCGATCAGGTTCTATGACCGTGTGAGCAGTACGGTGCTAAACTCGTATGTGGGACCCATACTTAAAAGCTACTTGATCAACCTGAAGCGGAAATTGTCAGAGATGGGTTTCAAGGGTATACTATTGATAATGCAGTCCAACGGCGGCGTGATCTCACCGGAGATCGCCATTGATAACGCAGCAGTAACACTTCTATCCGGCCCTGCGGGCGGCCCCGTGGCGGGAATCGGATATTCCGATATCCAGGGATATGATGATTGTATCACCGTTGATATGGGTGGAACCAGTTTTGACGCCGCATTGATCAAGAACAAGACACCGTTGATCACCACGGAAGGCGAGATCAACAGGTTCAGACTTGCACTGCCAATGCTTAATATCGTGACCATCGGCGCTGGCGGCGGGTCCATCGGCTGGCTCGACGAGGGTGGATTACTGCACATGGGCCCGAAAAGTGCAGGCGCAATGCCCGGCCCGGTATGTTATGACCGCGGCGGCACCGAACCCGCATGTACTGATGCGGACCTGATACTGGGATATCTCGATAAGGATTTCTTTGCAGGCGGTAAGATCAAACTCAATTACGAAAAAGCACAAGAAGCAATTCTGGAAAAGATCGGCGAGCCATTGGGTTTTGGATTAATTGATGCTGCAGCCGGTATGTATAATGTGATCAATGTGAACATGGCCTCGGGTGTTCGAGAGGTCTCGATAAAGCGCGGTGAGGATCCGCGTGATTTCCCGATGGTGATCGCGGGGGGTGCAGGACCGATCCATGCATGCATGATCGCCCATGAGCTGGAAATTCCCATCATGATCGTGCCAAAGGAGAGCAGTATATTCTGCGCCGCCGGGATGTTAATGTCCGATCTAAAACACGATCTCGTACGAACATATTCCACTCAACTGGATAAAATAGATGCTGTAAAGTTCAAAAAAATGTTCGATGAGATGGAATCGGAGGCCAAGGGGCTATTGGCAACCGAGAATATCAAAGAGGATCAACAGGAGTTCATTTATTCCCTGGACATGCATTATATTAAACAGTATCATGATGTGAATATAGTAATAAATAAACAAGATATAGAAAACAATAATTTATCTGGTATAGCATCGAAATTCCATCCCGAGCATAACAGGCTCTATGGGTACAGCCTGGAAGGGGACGGCACACCACTGGAACTTATTAATCTACGGTTGAGTGCTCTTGGTAAGACCGATAAACCACGTTTTAGCGGTGAGGATTATGGAGGTGAAGACCCGAAAGACGCATTTAAACACATGCGAACAGCATATATACCCAGCAAAAAGGCCATGGAACCGGTGCCTGTGTATGACGGATTCAAACTAAGGTTCGGCAATAAGATCGAAGGTCCTGCAATAATTGAACAGGTAAATACCACCACATTCATAACCGATGAGTATGCCATGGTCTGCGATAAGTACGGGTCGTATACTTTATATCTCAAATCTAGAGAGGCAGAGTTTCTTGACAGGGCGATAAATAAAAATGGAGGTGAGGGACAATGAGTACAGAGGAGTTTAAAATGACTGGAAAAAATGATATGTCCGAAATTAAGATCGATAAGATCCTGGTTTCGGTATTCCAGCGCAGGTTCAAATCCATCACTGAAGAGATGAGCATAGTATTAACAAAAACCACGCGCTCACCAATTCTATGCGAGGCAAAGGATTTCGTCACCGGCCTGTACGATCGCGACGGAAAAATGCTGGAGCAAACAGAAAATCTACCGATCCTATCATTCTCCCTAGGGCCCGTGTGCGAATACATCTTGAAATATTTTGGTGACGAGATCTACCCTGGTGATGTGATCTTTCATAATGATGTGTTCTCCATGGGTAATCAAAATAACGATGTTGCGGTGTATAAACCTATCTTTTTCGATGATAAGCTGATCGCCTGGTCAGCGTGCAAGGGTCACCAGGCAGATGTTGGCGGAGCGGTTGCGGGTGGGTACAACCCCAATGCGACCGAGATATTCCAGGAATCGCTCAGGATACCGCCGATCAAGGTGTACGAGCGCGGAAAACTGCGCAAGGATGTTTGGGACCTGATATTTGCAAATATACGGTTTGATATCGTGCAAGCCGATATGCGCGCAGAGATGGGCAGCTGCGTAGTTGGTGAACGCGGTATTTTAAAACTCGTGGAAAAATATGGTGTTGATGTGTTTGATGCGCATAAGAACTACCTATTCGATTCAACCGAGAAGATCATGCGCGGCGAGATACGGACGGTGCCTAATGGTGTATATAAAGGTGAAGCCACTGTATATTATGATGGTAGGACTCCAGGGTCAAAATATAAAATACGCGTGAAGATCACGGTGGAGGATGATGAGATCACGTTCGACTACTCGGAAACCGACCCACAGACCAACGGTTTTGTAAACGGCACATATACGTCCAGTGCCTCAGCCACTCTGCTGACCTTCTTACAAATGGTGAACCCGGATATCCCGCACAATGACGGCATGGTGAGGCCGGTGCATATCAATATACCCAAGGGCACGATATTAAATGCCAACTATCCGGCCGCCACTACATTTGGGAACCATCTTTGCCCGCCCAATGCCGATGCGATCATCCGCGCGCTTGCCCCGGCCATACCAAACCGGGTAACCGCCGGCTGGAACTGTTTGTTATGCCATTTAACCACAGGAATAGATACAAGAAAAGATCTAAGTTATGTTGATATCGGTTTCATGGGTTTCAAGGGCGGGTCCGGCGGCATCCAGGGCGTGGACGGGTACGACCATATCGGTATGATCGACGCGTCCGGTGGCGTGCTGGACCAGGATTACGAGATGTTCGAGCAGCAGACACCACATCTATTATTGGAGCATGAGTTCTGGACCGATAGTGCAGGCGCGGGTAAATTCCGCGGCGGTCTTGGAATATCAACCAAATACAAGGTCGGCAGCAAGGATACAAAGTTAGTAACATTTGGTGACGGTGACGAGGAACCCGCATTTGGGCTGTTCGGCGGTAGATCGGGTACTCTGAACAAGATCGAGCTTTGGTATCCGGATGGTAATAAATATCAAACCACAACAAAGGACCTGATCGAAAATGTTCCTGAGGGGACCCTCATCTTCCAGGAAGCGGGTGGTGGCGGTGGTTACGGCAGCCCCAAGGAGCGGCCGGTGGAGAAAGTTCTTGAGGATGTGTTGAACGATAAGGTATCTGTTGAGCAGGCGAAGGAAGTCTACGGGGTGGTGATAGATCCCGAGAGCTTCGAGATCGATATGGAAGAAACCGAGAGATTGCGGGGTTAGGAAAAAAGCTGGCAGAGCGTTATAAATGTTCTATGATTCAAATAACACGGAAAAAGATAAATAATTATAAATAGCAATTGAAATATAATAATCCTCATGAAATACACAGTAATATTGGAACCCCAAGAAGAGGGTGGATTCACTGTTCAATGTTTGGAACTTCCTGGGGCCATAAGCCAAGGTGAAACAAAAGAAGAAGCATTAAAGAATATAAAAGAAGCAATCGAACTTGTTTTAGAAGTGATTCAAGAAGATGTGGAAGAACAAGTGAAATCCAACCATGCAGAGATTTCCCAGGTGGAAGTTGTAAATGTCACCTAAACTTCCAGTTATTTCAGGGGAAAAATTAATTAAAATTTTGGTGAAAAAAGGATTTGTTGTTAGAAGACAAACTGGAAGCCATATTATTTTACAAAAAGAAAGAATTGTATTTTCGGTCCCCAATCATAAAGTATTGAAAAAAGGAACTCTTAAGAGTATTCTCAATCAAGCTGAAATATCCATTGAAGAACTTATTAATTCATTATAATGTCAGATTGTTAAAAAATACACCCTCAATTATCCACCGCAAGCTGCTGAGACCCTTGTAGCACAGGAAGCTGGTGGTGGCGGCGGCTACGGCAACCCGAAGGAGCGGTCGGAGGCGAAGGTGCAAGAGGAAGTGAAGAACGGTATCATCTCGGTTGAGCAGGCGAAGGAAGTCTACGGAGTTGTGGTTGATGCCGAAACATTTACTGTCGACGATGAGGGCACAAAAAGGCTGAGGGGGAGTTATAAGAGTGTGTGAGTTTAGGGAGTGTAAGAGTGTGGGAGTAGAAAATTGATAATTTGAACATATATCAATAAAATCAATTTTCTGACAGAAAAGTTTCCTGATGAACTCCTACTTTTAACTTTTAAAATTTGACTTATCAATTTGCTTTAGCAAATTTTTACAAGGGTATAAATTCTGAATTTAATTACATAATTATAAAAAGAATTTATAGCTCGAGACCATTTTCGTAAGAAAATTGTTGAAGTTCAATTTTTCCAAAGTTATGT
This sequence comes from Thermoplasmata archaeon, assembly GCA_020696345.1. GTDB lineage: Archaea > Thermoplasmatota > Penumbrarchaeia > JAEHCK01 > JAEHCK01 > JAEHCK01. Next base: position 7,890 of record JAEHCK010000015.1, read on the forward strand.
GAGTTATGTCATAGAATATGGTGATGAATTGATAGGATTTTTAGCTCGAAACTTTCCTGATACAATTTTGATCCATTAATGGGCACTATACAACATCAAGTGTTGGTAATGGATGCCGCCTTCGAAATATCACCTCTAATTATAAATAGACATAAGATGATTTGGGTACTGAACTACTCATGGGGAGTAATAGTTATTTGGGAGTATAGGAGGCCTAAAATATGATCGGAAATGTAAATTCACATTTTAAAGGGGAAAATAAAGAAAGACCAGTATTTTTGAAAGCCATTGCGATAATATTAGCAATATTTTTTGTTCTTTCCGCCTTACCAGATCTAGGGCCAGGAACAGCCAAAGGACAAACCACGGATTACAAAGCTTCCACCAAATCGGCCTTAAACGAATTGAAGGGGTCGCTCAAGGATTTTGGTGATAAAAATTTGGACACTAGTCTCATGGATTGGATAAACAATTGGGACGGTCAAACACTTCCGGACGTGAGCGATATAAAAATAAAAACAGCAAAGGGAAACTTCGAGATAAAAGAAGGTAAGATCGTTAAAGGCGGCAAAGGTACGGTGGAATCCGCGACGAATCCTGATAATGTGCTCATTGTTGTGAGACCGGTTAAAAAAGGCGATTGGGCCGGGAAAGTGATACCGCCCAAGAATCCGGGAGATACTATTGTTATACTTATCGATTCCAAAGACATAGGTGACAGTTACCTCAAGTTTTTGGTAGTTCTTTTTCACGAACTCGTTCATGTGAAACAGTTCAGATCAGGTGCAGTCTATGATAAAAATACACAAGGTAATATGGAAGTTGAGGCCCATGCAAAGACACTACCACTGTTGATCGAGCTGTATAAAAATTATAAAGATGGTAAAAGCCGAGCCGAACTCGAAGAGCTCTATGAAAAGATAAACAAACTCATTAATAAATATGCAAAAAAGTGCAAGGATAAACTCAAAATGCTGAATGACCTTTTGTCAGCAAAAGAGCAGATACACGCCGAATTGAAAAAAGAGACAAAAGACCTTGAAGCCGATGTCAAACAATTAAAGGACTGGATCACAGAGCTTAAAGAAAAGCTCGAACGCATGGCGGCCGAAGGTCTTTTGGATGGTATCGATGACCAAACAGACGAGATCATGAAGGAGCTTCAGGACCTAGAGGGTTGGCTGGATGATCTTTTAAACCAATTAAAGAGCCTGGAAAGTAAGAACAGTTATATAATCACACATCTGAGAATCCTGGTACAGAATATGAAGAAGATGCAGGAAAACGAGGAGAAGATCAAAGATGCAACCGGTAAAGAAAAAAAGGAACTTAAAAAAGAGAACAAGCAATTGAAGAATGATAATAAGAAGATCAGTAAAACAATTGGAAAATTGATCGGTGAGGAAGCTAAAATGATCGACGGTATCAAGAAACTAAAGGATGGAAAAATTCTACCAGAGATAGATAAACTTCTTGAGAAGATCAAGAACATACTCCCTGACCTGGAAAAGCCTGAACATGGCGAGCTTGTCAGAGAACTTAAAGAGTTTAAAAAAGCATTGGAGGATCTCAAATCCGACCTGGAACTATTGAACTTCAAGCTAAAGGTTAAAGGAAATTTAGAAAAAACCATTAAAAAAAGATTATAGTTCGGTAAAATGACTAAAAAAGAATATAATATTCCACCATCACATCCGCGGTATATCTCGCTGCAGCTGCGCGAGGCAATTGCCGATGGTGTTGCCGAAGGTTTGAGCGCCCCCGAGGGGCTCATTGCCCACGGCCGAGGCGAGGCGTTCGATTACCTATTGGGTGAGTGCACCCTGCCACCGGCAATAACGGCCATACGGGCGGCAGGAGCAACAATGCTTCTTGCAAAACACCCCGTGATCTCGGTGAATGGCAATGTCGCAGCACTTGCACCTGAACATGTAATTGAACTTAGTGATCTGATCAAGGCCAGGATCGAAGTAAATATTTTTCATTATTCTAAAATGAGATCTCTAGCGATCATCAATAGATTTCAAGAGTTGGGCGCCGAGGAAGTGTTAGGTGAGCATAAGGACAGCTCGATCCCGGGGCTGGATTCCGCACGGGCACAGTGTACATCCGCGGGTATCTACAAATCCGATGTTGTTCTGGTGCCGTTAGAGGACGGGGATCGGGCCGAAGCACTGCGAAAGATGGGTAAGGACGTGATCACAATAGACCTTAACCCCTTATCGCGTACTTCAAGACTTTGCTCGATCACCATCGTGGACAACCTGGTTAGGGCATTACCAAAATTAATTGAAACCATTAAGGAACTCGATACATACGACGATATACAATTAATGGAGATCAAAACATCATTTGACAATAACCAAAATCTAAAGGAAATGCTGAACCTAATAAATGATCGTTTAGGATCAATGGTATTTCAATCCGGAATATAGTCCCATACCATGATGATCACCAATATGAGTGATAGCGACCCGAGCAAAGCAAAGAACTGGGTGCGTAACCTGTTCTGCCAGATATATTTAGAGATCAGGGTCATTGGCATGGAGAGTATCACAATTATTATCAGAATATAAACCGTGATCATGAAATCGGTACTAGGCATATTTTGAGATATTATATTGAATGATTAATATAATTTATGGGTCACAATTCAGGGGTCGGGGTGATTTCGACATGAGAGTTTATCGAATTGTTTCTGATCAAATTTACTTGCCCTTCAAGGATTGAACAATAATAACTGATATTATTTGATATTTTATTGATTTAGAGGTGATGTAAATGCCAAACGGATATTATTATAAAAAAAATGATATGGCACTAAGGAGTTCTCTCGAAAATAAATCAAACCCTGACCCCTCACAATAACCCCTTGGTAATCAACATTAACCATTCTAGTTCATATCCCGAGGGTTAGAATTCCAAAGCAAAGTATTAACTTTATGAACGGAATTCTAAGCTTCATCAATTTTATTCAAAAATTGTTTCGAGCTAAAAATTCCTGATGGAATTTTTACCCTCCAGACAAAAATAAGAATGATTCTCAAAATCAGCTTATTTTTTTTAGGCCCCCGACCCCTAATAAAATTGATATTATTTACCTTGGAAAGTAATTGATAATATTATGGAATTTTAACCCCCATTAGTACATATGAAAGACATGATCGACCCTATTGACATTATTGTTCACTCAAATACGGGGCCAAGTATATTCAAACCATTGTCGCCGACTTCGATTATATGCTTTTTTCTGCTGTGAACCGCCGCCCTCATCTTTTTGACCTGCAAATAAACCATGACCTCCTGCTGTACTTCAACCTCACCAGTCATGATAATACCGTCTACAAGAAAACTTATGCTCCCATCGTCGCTGTATGGGATGGTCTCACCAAACTCATCTTCCTCGACAATTATAAACGAGGTTAATTCTTTACTTCTTAGTTCTTTAAAGAATTGAAACATTCTGATCCGCAGGTCAGAAGGATTGATCAACGAGTATAATGCGGTCAACGAATCCAAAGCAAAATACTTGAAATTTTCACCTTTTTCGTTCTTGAAATATTCTAATGTTGCTTGGATCATTCTCATGTAATCATGTTCATCTCCCATATTATCTTCGAATTGTTTACGAACATCTGTATGGTCTGAGATCATGAGATTATCAGGTAGCTCTATACCTAGCGATGTCATGTTCCGCAGATGACTCGCTGTACTCTCTTCAAGAGTTAGATATATTCCAAAATCTTCTGGGTTAGCTTGTAATTGATTGGCTAAAAGATTATATGAAAATGCCGATTTAAATCCACCAGGCATACCAATGATCATTACAACATGGCCATGTGGTATGTCTGTTTCAAAAACGTTCTCCAACCCTTCTATTGCATTTTTCAACATGCAGACCACAGCAATTAAAATATTCTTAACCTTAATCGATTATATTACTTATTAATGTTTTCTTAAGAAATCAAAATGATCTCTTCAAACCGAACTTGATCGTAGTGGTATATCCTTCAATAATATCAAATCTATGATCAACCTGGGTTACCTGAAATACGATCTTTTCCAGTTTAGTGTTCGTGGTTCGGTCATCGAATATGATATTTCCATAGGGCGTATTTACGAATATTTCACCAACGAAGCTCATGCCATCTCCGATCCTTATCTGTGGCGCCCCGAGCATTTTTATGCACCCCGTGGTAAGTCGGTTATGCTGCCAATACAGGTTCTCGGCGATCTTTTCCCCATCTTTGCGTGTAATGTGCGAGATGATATACCGATCAAGTGGTAGTGGTTGTGGTAATGATGGTGATCGTGTGGATGTGGTATTATTAGTGCTGGCGGGGAGATATTCAACCTTTACGGGGTCAATGGTATGTGTCTGGTCATCGGGGAACGGCATTAGACTCACTATCTCAACACCGGAATACCGCTTACCCAGCATCTCAAAGTTTATATCGATCAGGTTTGAATCAAAAATGATCTTATGCTTGATTCGATTGCGATTCTCCGTTTCCGATCTGTCACGTGCACTCAGCCAAGATGTCTCGGATGATGATATTTCCTTCAGGTTCGAGCTATTCCAGGGTACTGCATGAAAGTTGTCGAACACATCGGTGAATACATCCATACCACCATAACCCGCCAATGTATTTATGTGAGTTAATAACGGTTCCTGGGCGGAGATGCCAAACCCGGGCTGTTTGTTTATACCCGGATCAAATATGCCGTTCTCTGCCGAGCTCAAGCCGCCCAACTCGATGGCAAATTTCTCGATGATCTCATTTAGCCCCATCATCTTGGAAAAAGTTATCTTCTGTTTTTTTGCCGCTATTAAACGAATTCCACCTTTACAGTACACGATGGATCTTTCCAGGCCATGTTTGATCTCGGTTACGCTACCGGTAAATACGAGCGAGAAATCCGGACCCTGGCTTTTATCTTTATCGTAAAAACCGAAATACACCTTAACATCAAAGCCAACAGAGATATGGACATCGGCACCGACATTATGGTTGATCTCGCACTCGGCGGTATTAATTGTGCCTCCAAGCCCGGAATCGACCGAGATATGGGAGATATATATCTCGGGTGACATTTTTGCCCGATCTTCCGGGTGCTCTGTGTCCGGAAAAATATTTGGTGAGAGAATTAATTTTGGGTTGGAAGAATCCGGTTCGAAAAACTCAACCTTATAAAACGGTCTGTTATGGTCCAAATTAACCATATTTTAACTCCAGTGAATTACCGCCGATCATAATTCCTGGCTGCCGGCTAAATAATCATTTCCAGTTCTTATCTCAATGGAGTAAAAACCGGTTAAATCGATTGTGCCATCGGAATCATAATCTTTGTAAATATAGAATGCGTCTCCTTCAGATATTCTACCGTTATTGCGAGAATCGATATATGCCATAAATGCGAGTTCATAGTATTTTGGGTTTGATTGATCGGCAATTGTTACATTAGTTGTAATATCGCGCACCGGAGTACCCGGTTGGTACGGTATTGCATATATCTTTGAATCACCAGAGGTAACCGAGATTGGATTTGCCTCACCTATTGTCTTTTCCCATTTTAGATCATTATCGAGTTCCACGAACCGGAATTTTACATCTTCCAGCTTGAGGTCGCCGCTGACACTGTCGATGGTAATGAACCAGCCAGTGTCTCCCTTGTCCACCTTTCTTGTTTTTACGGTAACTTCCGTATCATCATCGTCGTCATTATCGAGGTTATCATTGTCGTCATTGTTATCATCGTCATCATCGTCACCAAAGCATCCGGCACTGAATATTCCCATCAGGATCATTATTGTAATGATTCCACACAAAACCAAAATAGATCTATTTTCTTTCTCGACTTTCATAATATGTCCACCTGGCCCCTTTTATTGGCATAAATTAAGTAAAAGCTAAATTATATTTAAAACTTTTTTAAAATCAGTATTGAACGAGTTTTCAAAATGTTGAACCAAAGCATTTTTATAGCATAAAGACTAATTCAATAATATTGGGGGTAAACCTATGGAAAAAAGAAAAATTCAATCACAACAATGGGCTCAGACACCACAGCCAAGCATGACTCACCAAATACCACCACAACAACCACCACAACAACCACAGCTACCCCAGCGGCCTATTCAACCTCCAATATCGCAACCGTCACAATCACAGCCAACCCGGCCAATAATGCCGCCCCCTCAACAGCCACCATTACAACCACAACCACAAACACAACCACCGCCAGGCACACAATTTCCAAACCCACAACAATCACTGCCAAGACCACAGCCCATGCCCAGGCCCGCGCCCAGGCCCATGCAGATGCAGCCAATATTCACACCACCCGCGCCACCATCACCGCAATCACCATTACAATCAATACCACGATCTCCAACACCAGTGAACGGAATGCCATCTTTTCCAACAGATCGAGATCGACTACAGCAAGCTGCCTTTGGCCCACCGGCGCCACAATTTCCCACACGACCAATGGATGTTGATGTTCCGGACCCGTATCTACAGCCATACCGAATTCAGCCTGAAATGCCGTTACCGCCAGATCAACCGCCCCATGACCCGCAAATAGGTGAAATACGCCCACCCGTGGACGAGCCGTTTTTATTTTCAGGTAGAAGCAAAGATGTGGTCGAGCATGAGGCGATCGAGGAGAGTGTGGTGGAAACACCTAATATGGAACAAACAAAGGCCGACCTGACATCAGCCTCGGTTCTGGAAGTCAAAGAAGAGAGTGTATTCGAAGAAAAGGAAGAAGTCGTGGTTCGGGAAAAAGAGCAGAAAGGTATCTGGAAACCGCCCGATGCCGAGGAATAAACTTTTTTTTTTGAACATTTATAATAAAAATATAAATAGCCAAATTGTTTTATTGAAATAAGTCAAAATTAGAAGGGTGATCTTATTTCAATTAAAAAAGTCATTTCAATTTCTATCATATTGTTTTTTATAATACCATTGTTGATTAGTCCATTTTACCTAACCATAAAACCTGTTAACGGTTCCTCCACATGGACGCAGGATTCTGATTCGGATTTCAATGACGGTACACAAAAGAATCTCACCACCAAGGGTATTGGTAACAATTCTGAGTTAATGCTCCAGGATGTTTACAATTGGACAGATATAAGCAATATCACCCGTCCTGGTTCTAAATATTTCCATGCAATGGTGTCTGTATATGGATCCGCCAAAATGGTGCTATATGGCGGCTATCGTTGGCCGCCGGGGTATCTTAGCGATACATGGATGTATTATTCCAATAATAATTCATGGAAAAATATGGCCCCGCCGGGTGGTACGCCGGGGACTAGGTATATGCATGAAATGGCCCCCGTATATGGCACTGATAAAGTGATACTGTTTGGCGGTTTGTTATCTGGTGTTAGAGAAAATGATACCTGGATGTATAATGCAAGCAATAACACATGGACAGAACTATTTCCTTCAAACGCACCTAGTAAGAGATCTCTTCACGCAATGTCATCTATATATAACGATGATAAGATAATACTATTTGGTGGAAGTGATCCTAGCTACAAAAATGATACCTGGGTGTACGATCTAAGTGACAATACCTGGACAAAAATGCCGTCATCAAACTCAGGGCCTGGCATAAGAACTTATCACGCAATGGCAACCATTTATGGAACACAAAAAATTGTACTATTCGGCGGTTATGATGGATCATATCTTGATGACACTTGGATCTATGATTATCAAGAGGATAGGTGGACACTCAAAGTTACTGCAAATAAACCAAATAAAATACAGAGACATGCCATGAGTACTATCAATTTCCAAAACAAAGTTCTCCTTTTTGGCGGAAGAAGTAGTTCGGTAACTTATGGAGATAATACATGGATATATGATGTAAACAAGAATAATTGGCTGCTGCAATCACCAAATAATAAACCTACCGGTCGGTATGGCCACGAAGTTGTCCCTATTAATGATTCGATGGACATAATATTATTTGGCGGTTATAGGAGTGGATATTTAGATGATACCTGGATATACAATCTATCACATTACAAGAACCCGGGCACGTTTGTCTCCAAGCCATTGGACACCGGCACGAACTCGACACTAACGCAGATAAGCTGGAATGAGATCGTGAGTGCTAACACCAATATTCGGTTCCAGATACGAACTGCCAGCAACGAATCTGCATTAATTAATGAAGATTTCCTGGGCCCTGATGGGAAAAATTCCAGTTATTATACAACCTCACCTACCAACACCTGGCCCGGCCATAACGGCGATAGATGGATACAGTATAAAGCATATTTTGAAACTACAAACATAAGTGAAACCCCGCAATTGGATAATGTCACCATCAATTACAACCGCTGGTCGGACACATTATTATTCAATCCCGAAAATGGGACCATCATTAACAACAGCACACCAACCTTCGTTTGGACCTTTAATGATTCTGATTCGCTTGGTCAGGAAGAGTTTCAATTGATAATCGCAAACGATACCGGTTTTGAAAATGTTACCTATGACAGTACGGAGCAGGTATCTATTGCCCAGAACTGGAGCTTTCCCATTGGGACTAATTATGATAATATCTCCGATGGCACTTGGTACTGGAAAGTACGTACCAAGGATAGTGACGGCGATTGGGGAATGTATTCCGAATCCTTCGAATTTATACTGGATACTCATGTACCGGAATCAACGATCATGCTGCCAATGGATCTTGGCGCTTACAATAGTCTGCAAACAATCTCGGGAACTGCCGCCGATTACACCAACGGTACTGGTGTAAAAAAGGTTGATATTTCCATTAAACGCATTAACACTGGCGATTACTGGGACAGCACCGAGTGGATCTCTAATGAGTCGTGGCTGGAAGTTGAAGGAAATAACACCTGGACATTTGATTCAAGTTCCGTCACCTGGACCTCCGGTCAATATTACCTTATACACTCACGGGCATTGGATAATGCCAGTAATTTTGAGATCCCTATTGATGGTACTCTCTTCGTATTTGACGGGTATATGCCGACATCATCGGTGGCATATCCTGTTGAAGATTCTTACTTGAACAAGGTGGAAACTATAAATGGTACCGCTATCGATCTCGACAACGCCGGGATTACGGCGGTGGAAGTGAACATTAAACGTAATTCCGATAATAGGAATTGGGACGGCCTGAACTGGAAGAACAAGGAATACTGGTTACCGGCAATTGGAACCCTGCAATGGTCATATAACTCGAGTCTGGTGATGTGGTCGAAGGATAGTTATTACACCATTCGCTCACGCGCCATCGATCAAGCGGGTAATCTCGAAGAACCCGAGATGGGAAACAATTTCATGTTCGATGATGAAGCGCCCAATAAGCTTGTGATCAGAATTAACAATAACGCTGAGTTTACAAATAACACATTTGTGTCATTGGCACTCGCTGCGGAAGATCTTGGTTCAGGAGTAACCCACATGGCATTTAGCGTGGATGGTGTTTACTGGTCAGCATGGGAAGTGTTTGAAACGTCCCGAGCATTCGAACTCGAATTACCAACTAATGACGGTGACAAAACCGTATATTATAAGGTTCGTGACCGTGCCGGAAATGTTGCTGAACCGGTGGCAGATATTATAATTCTTGATACTATGCCGCCTATCAATCTATCGATCAATATCGATCAGGGTGCCGAGTATACTAATTCGAAAGTAGTTGATATGATATTGTCGGCAGCCGATTCTCTATCGGGAGTAGCCGCCATCTCGTTCAGCCTAGATAACGATACATGGACCGAGTGGGAGATATATATCTATATTAAATCCCATATATTCTCGGGTGATGATGGTGAGAAAACGATCTATTTTAGGGTACAAGATAAGGCGGGTAATATTGCAGTTACCCATGACACGATCATACTGGATACAACACCACCGCATTCATTGACCATCTCTATTAATGATGGTGCCGCACAAACCAATTCCACCAATGTAACTCTTGCTCTATCCGCACAAGATGAGTTGACCGGCGTATACCTGATGTCGTTCAGTATAAATGGCATTACGTGGACTGACTGGGAGGAATTTGTCGATAATAGAACATACACCTTGGTCAAAGGTAATGGAGTAAAAGTAATTTACTTCAGGGTCAACGATAGAAATGGTAATATGGCTGACCCTGTTTCGACTACTATTCGATTGAATACCTCAACCGGTGAACCCGTTGTTCAACCACCAGATGATAAGGATGAAAAAGGAGATGATAAAGGGGAAATCTTTGGGAATAATTCGATATTATGGCTCATCTTGATCATTATTATTATAATCGTAGTTGTCCTGATCAGCTTATTTATGATAACCCGAAAGAAACGAAAAGAGAAAATGCTTGAAGAAGAAAAAGAATTATTCGATAGGAAATTATCAACACCAACATCAACACCACAAATGGTGAAGGCAGGTGGTGTAAGACCAAGAGTACTTACAGTTGACCGGGATAACATGCCGACCTTTGAAAAAACCTCGGCGTATTCCTCGCAGGATTATCTAACATCGACACCCGGCCATTTAGATCATGAACAGCTGCCGGCCGGGCCGAGCGCTTATTCGGCGCCCGCAACTACTCCAACACCTACAGTTTCAGTTGAAGGTTCAGGCACTTTGACTTCAACAAAAACTCAAGGCCAAGCATCGGAATCCGAGCCGGGGCCGGTCGGGCCAACCGGACCATATGGTCCGCGTCAGTTCCTGCCGCCGGCAACATCCGCACCAGTGGGTGTATCAACAACTGAAAGTGAAAGACCAAAACCTGAAGCAGAAGTAAAACCAGAAGTAGAACCAGGGTTAGAAGAAATAGATCTGCCAGAGATAGAATTGCCCGCCGAGGATGATCTGATAGAGCCGGATATTGAACAAGAGCCACCAGTACCTGTAATGGTACCAGTACCTGTAATGGTACCTAAAAGTGAAGACACACTCACGCCTACACTCGAGTATGACGAACCCGATGTTTCGGCAAAGGCCCAAGCCCGAGTACCCAACGTTCAATATCTGGATCAAGGCGTCCGGAACCAACTCGAATGGCTGGATACGTTGAAGGCCAAGGGCATCCTTACAGATGAAGAATATGAGAAATCGAAGAAGGAATTGCTTGGGTGAGTTGGACGTGTCGATTTATTTTTAGGATGTTCTATATTGCGATTCATTTTTAGGATGTTCTATTTTGTGATTAATTACTGGGATGTTCTATTTTTTTATTAATTATCAAGATGTCTGATTTATTATCGTTAATTCATTTGTGCATCCTGTTATCCTAGCGACATATCCAACATCCCGATATCTCAATGACATATAGAACATCCTGACATCCCAGCGACATATAGAACATCCTGACATCCCAGCGACATTTAAAACATCCCGTCATCTCAACGGCATATAGAACATCCTGAAATCTCAACGACATATAGAACATCCCGCCATCTCAACGACATATAGAACATCCTGTCATCTCAGTGACATATCCAACATCGGCATCTTAATGCCTTTTTCTTTTGCATTCTTAACCGCCAATTCATACCCCGCATCTGCATGGCGTACGATCCCGATACCGGGATCACATGTAAGGACACGCTCGAGTTTACGCTCTGCCGCATCCGAACCATCGGCCACGATCACCATGCCGGCATGTATGGACAGGCCAATACCAACGCCACCGCCGTGGTGGACAGAAACCCATGTGGCGCCCGAGACTGCATTGAGCAAAGCATTTAATATGGGCCAATCTGCAATTGCATCGCTGCCGTCTTTCATGTTCTCGGTTTCTCTGTTCGGCGAAGCCACCGAGCCGCAATCAAGGTGGTCACGGCCGATCACGATTGGTGCGGAAAGCTCGCCCGTGCGGACCATTTGGTTGATCGCCTTTCCAAACTGTGCACGTGCACCATATCCAAGCCAGCAGATACGCGACGGCAGCCCCTGGAACTTTACATGCTCACGCGCCAGCTTGATCCAACGGAGAAGTGAGGTATTATCAGGGAATAATTTGAAGATCAGATCGTCAATTTTGTAAATATCCTCGGGCTCACCAGATAACGCCACCCACCGAAACGGCCCCTTGCCTTCACAGAACAATGGACGTATATATGCAGGTACGAACCCGGGAAAATCGAACGCATTTTCAACTCCACCCTTTTGTGCCTGGCCGCGGAGGTTATTACCGTAATCGAAAACAATGCTGCCTCTTTTTTGCAGCTCCAGCATGGCCCGCACCTGTTCGGCCATGGCACGGTAGGATTCTTTGATGTATCTATCGGGATCGGCTTTACGCATCTCCAGCGCTTCATGATATGGCATACCATTTGGTACATACCCATTGAGTTCATCATGCGCCGAGGTCTGGTCAGTTACCACATCAGGGATGATATCGCGATCTACGAAAGCGCTGAATATATCTGCGGCATTTGCAACAAGCCCGATGGATCTTGGTTCACCATTTTCCATTGCTTTCCGGGCAATTTCTATCGCCTCATCCAGGTTCTCAACCATTATATCGCAATAACCAGTATCAAGGCGACGCTGTATACGGCTCTTGTCAATTTCAACATCTATTATCACACCTTCGTTCATTGTCACTGCCAACGGCTGTGCGCCGCCCATGCCGCCCATGCCGCCAGTTAAAACCAACTTACCTTTCAATGAACCGTTAAAATGGTTCTTGGCTAAAGCTGCCAGGGTCTCATACGTACCTTGTAGTATGCCCTGTGTGCCGATATAGATCCAGCTGCCGGCCGTCATCTGGCCGTACATGGTCAAACCACGATCCTCAAGGTCGCGAAAGTTCTCCCAGGTGGCCCATTTTGGCACGAGCATAGCATTCGAGATCAAAACCCGGGGTGCTTCCTGATGTGTCTTGAACACACCAACCGGCTTGCCAGACTGCACCAGTAAGGTCTCGTCGGAATCAAGCTCTCTCAGGCTGTTTAGAATGGCATCGAAGCACTCCCAATTGCGTGCGGCCTTGCCAGTACCACCGTACACGATCAGCTCATCAGGTTTCTCGGCAACATCCGGGTCCAGGTTATTTTGGAGCATCCTGTACGGCGCTTCGATCTGCCAGCTTTTACATGATATGGTGGTTCCAGTTGGTGCATGGACTTCACGGTGCATGATCTCGCCTTTTATTGCTTAATACGGATGAGGTATAATAATATTAACTATTCATAATTGGTAAGGGATGGTAGATTGTTGATTGTAATAAGTTGATATATTGCTGGGGGAATTGGAAAAGGTAAAATGTAAAAGGCAAAATGTAAAAGTAAAAAGTGATCAGAACTTTTAACTTTTAAGATTTAACTTTTACAATTTTACTTTCTATTATCTCCCCTGTCTATTGATCATTTCTAATTTGCACAGCTTTTAATATCAATATTGATTTATCAATCTGTTGTGATTTGAAATGGTAGCAATAAAACACAAGAATGTTCGCCAAGAGCTCTTGGAAGCACTTAAACTTTCATTGGAAACGGGAGGATACATTTCTGGCGAGATCTTATCGGGGAAATTACACATTTCACGAAGTGCAATTTGGAAACATGTCAATAATTTGAAAAGAGACGGGTACAAGATTGCTTCAGTTACCAGTAAGGGATATAAACTCGAAAGTGTGCCAGATTTGTTGCTTCCAGACGAATTGATGCCCGGTTTGAATACGAAAATGGTTGGTCGTGAAATAAAATATTATTCCGAGATATCATCAACAAATGAAGAAGGTCGAAGATCAGCCGAGTTGGGTGCATCAGATGGTACGGTTATTATTGCCGAGACCCAGACCAGCGGCAGGGGTAGGCGCGGCCGAGCCTGGGCGTCACCGCAGGGCGGTGTATGGGTATCCATTATTCTGAGGCCGAACATCCCACCCGAGCATGCGCCGATATTAACTCTACTCACGGGCGTTGCAGTAGCGCGTACAATCAAGTTGGCCACGAACCTGACTGCAACTTTGAAATGGCCAAACGATGTGCGGATAAACGGAAATAAGGTATGCGGCATATTAACGGAAATTAGTGCAGAGCCTGATATGATCAATTATGTTGTTATTGGCCTGGGGATAAATGCAAATATCACTGCTGATAAATTCTCAAAAGATATTCGCGACCAGGTCACATCGTTAGAGCTCGAACTCGAACATATTGTAGATCGAGTAGAGTTTACACAATTATTATTTGAGGAATTCGAAAAGTATTACTTGAAGTTCTGTTGTGGTGATCGCCAAGTTATTCCGGAAGTCCTCAATGCATGGCGGCAGTTATCCGACACTTTGGGACGAGAAGTTAAAATTGAAACGATCAATGGCGCTATTACAGGCCGTGCAACCGATATTGCCGAGGATGGTGCGTTACTGGTACTTGCCGAAAATGGCGAAGTAAGTCGAATTATTGCAGGGGATTGTATATATCTGAATAACCGAAATGTTTATTAATCAATTAAAAAACTGTTCCAATTCTTTTTTATACTCTATACATTATTTGAAAAACACCATATTAATTATCGGAATGATTGTTCATTACACAGGTAATGAATTTTTATCCTATACATTTATATGGAAGTTATCAATTGATAATGTATATTATAAGAGAAATAAAGCAAACATCAATGGAAAATATATTGAGCATTATTGAAATTAGGAATAGGAGGCAACAAATTTAGGTGACTATAAACCTAAATTTGGGTTGAATATACTTAAATAATCTTCTACAGGGGGATATTGTAAATGAGAAAAATAATGGCAATATTGATCAGCATTTTTATGTTTTTCACAGCAATAAACTTGTGTTTTAATGATCTTGATCTCAACACAGATATCGAAGAAACCGGTCGATCCCAGTTGATCGGCACTTTTACCGAGCCGGACAGTTCTTCTTCATACCCAAGCTCTGTCACAGGCGCTCGCGGGCAAATAGAAGATAACAAGCTGAATCTATTAACTGATGGTGTAGGTATAACTGCCAACAATAAATTCGGCTATACACTTGCGGGTGCGGGTGATCTGAATTCCGATGGGTTCGATGATATCGTGATCGGCGCGCCTAATGCAAACCCTTCAGGGTATAATAATGCAGGTGAAGCTTACATTTTCTTTGGCGCCGAAGATTTCGCGATCAATGATCTGGATGCAGTCAAAGCAGATATAAAGATCTCTGGCACCACTGCCGGAGCACTTTTTGGCGGCAGTATCTGCATACCGGGCGACATCAATGGAGATAGCAAAAATGATATTGTGATCGGCGCCCCTGGCGAGTCAAATGCCCAGGGGAAGATCTATATATATTACAGCAGCACACTGACTCCCGGCTCAAATATTTCCGCTGACACTGCAGATCTCGTACTCCAGGTCGGCTCGACCGGCGATGAGTTTGGCTCTGTAATAACCGCACTTGGTGATGTGAATTCCGATCAAGCCACTGATATCATGGTTGGCGCCCCGGGAGGCGATAAGGCGTATATCATGTATGGTCCCACATTCGGCAGCTCGGAGCGAACAGTACTAACCGGACCACAGGATTCTGATTTCGGCACCGCCGTCTCCGGTGGTACGGATCTGAACAAGGACGGGCGATTGGACTATGTAGTTGGTGCACCGGTTGGGACTACTTCTTCAGATAATAATGGCCAGGTGTTTATTTTCTTCGGTTATAAGAATTTTCACATACAAACTTCGATATCTACAGCAAATAATTCTCTGGTGAGTGATCTCAAGGATAACCTGTTCGGCCAGAGCCTGACATCACAGATCGATATCAATGATGATGGGTATTATGATATTATCATCAGCGCACCCGGGGACGATGCGGTCTATATCTATTATGGTAACAATCTCATAGAACGCTTTACATATCCATATTTATGGAATATGCCCGGCGACAGAACGCACCCGGTGGATTTCAGCACGGGTGTGTATAATGATGTTGGTTCGAATACCGATGTAAATACATACGGTCGCGGCAGCGGCAATGACGGTTGGGACTGGAGTGGAAATGTGTTTGGTACGTCTTCGGGGGAAGACATGGACCATATCTACGGCGCCAGAGAGGATACGAACTCGCCGTTTGCCGATGCCGAGGGTGTTGATTACGGCGATAAACAAAGACTGGAAGTGGTCGTTGGCCGCAGCAATACCGCTCCAGGCCCAAGTACGTATTGGTGGCAAACTGTGACTGACAGCGGTGCATGGGGAATTGAATTCCAGATATCACCAGAAATGTTTGATATGATCTCCCAAGGCGCCGAGGCCTACCTGGAGCTTGACTGGGAGGCTCATGACACTCATAAAGTATTCGGTCCTTCTAACCAAGGTACTGAAGAGCCGTGCTATGTCAAATTAAGATTGACTGGCCCTACCACTTCTACATTTCTTGGCACTGATCTGGGCGGCGATTCCACCGCTGACCTGTTCTTCTCTGACTCGGGTTTGAATACCCCTTTCCCATCCGGGAACGGGCATTTCAACGCCGAGATCAGTGATCTGATCGATGCCAGTGATAGTTTTTATCTTGAAATGGGCGCTAGACTGGAAAGTCCGAGAGGGGAGCAAAAAGATGCAGAGGAAGGCATTGTCGCCTTCTTCGATAATGTCTCAATGTATGTCGAGACTTTACCCATCGAGCATTCTGTGAAGATCAAGGGTGTAAGCCAGAGCCAATTCGGCGGTTCACTCAAGGTACTGGATGATGTTAACGGTGATGGTTACGATGAAATTGCCATCGGTGCACCGTATTCAAACCTTGGGGGGACAAATACTGGTGCAGTTTATATAATTTATGGCGGTGCGGGCTTACACGCTCAGATGAATTCAAACGAGGCTCAAGTGATAATCACAGGTATAACCGAGAACGAAAATTTTGGTGTTGACTTTGCTGATGCAGGTAACCTTAACGGTGATAGTTATACCGAATTAATTGTTGGTGCACCGGGCCATTCTAATCTGCTGGGTAAGGCCTATGTATTTAGTGGCTGTCAAAAACCTGAAATTACGATGATCAATCCAACAGGTGGTATGCTCGTTGAGGGTGAACTCGAACTGCTGGCAAATGTTACCGATCATGAAAATGAATTGGATAGATTTGGTGTGATCTTCTATTATTCAAAGATAACGAAAGATAATACACCAAACTGGCACCTGATCTCACAAGTGAAGAGCCCGGATGATGAATATGGTAGTTCACCCGATATCACATATAGGTATTTGACAACCTGGAACACCACGGAGGTTCCTGATGCATCATATCACATTAAAGGTGTGGTAAAAGACAATTTTTATCTCTCGTCTGAAGCCATATCCGATTCTTTTGAGATAAATAATCCCGATACTCCCATTGTTAAAATAATTTCACCATCGATCGAGAACCAGACTCATTCCGGCATCATGACGATCAAGGCTAACTGCACCGATGCTGACGGTGACTTGAAATTTGCAACATTCTACTATTCTTCCGACAACATTGTATGGAATTATATTGGTGTGGATTATACTGTTGAGAATGGAGCATACCAGCTAGATTGGGATACCGAAGATATTAAAGATGGTAATTATGTAATATTGGTCCGGGCAAATGACACACGCAATTTGAGCTCATTTGCAGTTTCGGTCAACTTTAATATTAATAACCCCGGGCCGCCAAGTATAAATTTCATCCAGCCTACCATCAATGATATATTGAAAGGGTACTCGATGTTGAAAGTATCAGTTAATGATAAAGATAATAATATCGCAAGTTCGGGTGTTACTATTTCATATTCGCGCGATCGCAGCGAGTGGATAGTGATCGAACCTGTTTCGGTGAACCCCGATTCGAGCTATTCAACATTCTGGGACACTTTGAAAATTAATGATGGTTATTATCACCTAAAGGCCCATGTTATCGATACCACCAATCTATCCGCCGAAGTCATATTGGGCCCGATCAAAGTTGATAATCCCACTCCGCCATCGATCACCCTGGAACCATTGAACTCGCCAGTGGCCGGCAAGGTCAAGCTCAGGGCGGCCTGTTTTGACGAGGACAGCAGTCTATCCTCGGAGGGTGTGACGTTTTATATTAGTTCCGATAACAAAAGCTGGGTAGAGCTGGGGAGAACTCTGTTATACCAGGGTATTCTCACAGGCCAAAATGTCATTTTCGAGCTTGAATGGAATACACTCAACAACGAGACACCTGATGGTACCAACTATCATATACGTGCAAGTGTAAAAGATTTTACCGGTCTACAAAATGAATCTGGATTTGGTCCATTTGAGGTTAACAACCCGGATCCACCAACGATCACACTGGATTATCCAAAAGATGGCGATAAACTCTCGGGCACGGTCATGGTAGGCGCTTATGCTGAAGATCCCGACAATGATATCGATGGGCGCGGTGTATCGTTCTATTTCAGCACAGACGGAATAAAATGGTATTTAATAGAAAGTACCAAAAAACCTATTTCTAACAGTACATTATATCAATTGGAATGGGACATAACAGAATTACCAAATGGAAAATATCACCTTAAAGCCGAAGTGGTGGACAAAACCGCATTGAGAGCTGAATCCATGGTGCAGATAAAAATAGACATACCTTCGGAAGAAAGTTCTGTTCTACAGGTTTCATCAACCGCTTATAATTCGTCGATCTTTTTAATAATAATCATCATTGTTCTCATAATTCTCCTTTTACTAATTTTGGTAAAACGACGAACGAGGCACAAGAAACAGGAATCTGAAAAAGACCGTGAAGACCTGGTGAAAAACCTCCGTGATGAACTCATACGCGAGGCCAAGAGATACCCGATGATGGGTAGAACACGAGATTCGGACCTTCTTGAAATTACTGGACAGGGTCAGGTTCCTGTAGCGCTGGCCTCGGCATCTCCGCCTACGCGTCCGGCCCTGCCGCCACACATACCAACCGAGGCTGAAAAAGGCACTGAAGCAGGACCAAGACCTTACATTCAAGATCAACCGGGATCTGGTGTCCAAGGGCATTTACCTACGGCAGAAAAACAACCATATAAGCCTGATCAGTCAAAGCCAAAGTTCGGCCTGACACCCGATGATATGACAAAAAGTCTCAAAGCTCAGGCTCAAGCTAATGTTCAGGCCCCGGCCCAGACCCAAGCTCAACAACAACCGCCCATACAATCACAATCACAATCGACTGCAACACGAGCGCCAATGCCAACACAGGTAGGTGCCAAGTCACCGACCATGGGGCCTGGACCTAAGCCCGGGCATGCTCAAGTTCAGGTACAACCAAATACACTACAACAACCCAAACCAATACCTAAAAAGGAAGGTGATTAGCTTGAAAAGAACTGCTGTTAGAAAAGGATATTATTTCATTATAATTATGGTTGGATTCATGTTATTGGTTTCCGGATTAATTATGCCAGGAAAAGATCAAACATGGATGGATCTTGACATGTCTGCATCTGCGGATTCCATTTGTAACAAACTATCGGATGGGACCTCGGATGCTACGATCACGTTCGGTTCCGGCGGCGGCTCGGATACTACAGCAAAATTGAGTCTGCCAAAGGGTTCCGATATATTATCCGCAACCTTCAAGGTCTCGGGGCTCGATGACGGTTCGGGAAATTATCCCAGTATGGTCAAGGTCGATGTGGGTGACAATGGTGATCCGGAATGGGAATTCAACCTATCAAGTATTGGCTCCATGGGCAAACAGACAGAATTCATCGGGGCGATCCACAGTAAATCTTTGATCTTGAACACAAGTGAATCGGATAATAGTTTAAAAATTCGGCTGCCGCGTAGTGCGAATATTCTAAGCGCAAGCTTGAATGTCGAGGGTTTATATCATGGTATTTTTAACGGTGATCTTGAAACTGGCACAATGGCCGGTTGGAATATCGCAAGGAACTCGAATGGTGATACTATAGCAGTTCAAAATAGCAGGGGTGGTGATGACCCGCCAGTTCCTTGGGGTGCAACCAATTATTACCTAATGCTTCGAAGTTTACCGTTCGGCTTGCATGATGGTTCGTGCGATATAATTATTACCTCCAATGTATTTCCAAAATTATTTACGCAGTACATCACAATGGACTGGGATATGTTAGACAAAGACGACTTCGATCTCTTGATCCGTGTAGATGATGACGAGAGCAATTCTGTTGAAGCCCGCAGGTTCGGCTTTGATAATGATAACGTTCTAAATACAGAAAGTTTAACAAAGCAGGTTACAAATATTCAGAGCTTGACCGGCAGTGATCTGAACATCTATTTACGTCTTGAAGACGGTGGTTGGTGGTGGAATAACTTAGATAATTGGGGCCGGCTGTCTGTCGATAATGTCTACATCTCAGATGCCATTGGTAATAAATTACCCGATTACCCAACCAATGTATCGATCGATGTTGGCAACGATGGCACTAAAGAATACAATGCCGCTTCGTTAACCGGTTTGGAGAGTGTAACCGGTTTAAAGGCTGCGCTAACCAGTTTATTGACCAATCCATCACCAGACTGCAAAGTGACCGTTGATAAATATGGCAACGAATTCCTGGATATACCACTCAATGTTACTATCCGTTCCTCGCAGGGGATGCTCAATATAACCGACCTGGAGATCGTTTATGAATATGAAGGTAAGGTTGACAAGCACCCCGGTGGGACACTTGCCGATGAATTGAACTCTTTAATACCCTCCAGCGGCGCCGGTAATGTTATGATACCTATCGCGGTTTGGAGTTCCACTGCCGGTAAATTAAAGATCTCGGATATTAATATTCAATTTAACGAAATGCCAACAACGAGCCCGATACCACCACTCGAGATCGATGAGGATTCATCAAACCCTCATAAACTCGATCTACACGATCATTTTTCCGATGATTCTTCCATGGACCAGTTACAATTCGAGATCGCTCAGCACTCCGACCCTGATAAGCTCGAGGCAATTATCGAAGATGACCATTATTTGTCACTCAATGCGAACCAAGAAACTGATTGGTACGGAGATGTTACTCTAACTGTTCGAGCCACCGATAACCACGGCCTTATGATCGAATCCAACCAGTTTACCGTGGAAGTATCACCGGTAAATGATGAGCCCAGAGTTAATGTGCCATTAACCAGATTTTCGATCTGGGAAGATAGTGGGCAAACCACGGTCGCTCTTGATGATATACCGTATTTCTTTGATGTTGAAGGCGACATATTGTACTATTCGGTAGTAGTGGACCCCGATGGCGTCTTTGAAGACCTAAGCTCGAACTTTATCGTGTCGATCAATCCGGATAACCATCTTGTAATTGTTCCAAACGACGATTGGTATGGATATAATATACCTGTTGTGCTTTATTGTGATGATGATAATGATCCGATCGACAAGAGCCCATCATCACCGCACCAACAATTTTTAATTGATGTTCAATCCATCAATGACCCACCAATTCTTAAGCCATTTGATACTATATTTTTAGATGAAGACGAGAGTGTAGATAATTATCAAGATCTTGAAGATATGGCCTCCGATGTGGAGAGTGCAACAAATAAATTGAAATTTTCCATAATGTCCAATGATAATGAAGAAAACATCTTGGTCACAATAGATGGAGATAATATGCTGGATATTACGATATTGACCCTTGATTATGTTGGCAGCGCCAAAATAAAACTGCAAGTAATGGATGAAGATTTCGCAACCGCCGAAGAGAGTTTTAAGATAATTATCAATTCTAAAAATGATGGCCCCAAGATATTACAAACTATTGATAAGATACAGATGTTGGAAGATACCATAGATTCCACATCATTGAACTTATATGACATTTTTTACGACCCCGATAGCCCCATAACATTCTCTGTGATCGGTAATGAGCATATAGTAACCACAATCTCTCAAGATAGTGGGTCGGTGACCTTCAAGCCCGATAAAGATTGGTTTGGGTTGGAGGAAATAACATTTTCGGCAATCGATACCTATGTAGAAACCGGCGCGGACAGTCAAAAGAAAAGCATTACATTGGAAGTTGAAGTTCTGCCTGTGAATGATATGCCCAGTACACCCCAGATCTTATCGCCTCAGGAACCACGCGCCAATCCCGCGGATGCCAATATAGTCTTTATATCTGCGGATGCCTTCGATGTGGATAGTCCGGACCTCAAATACCTCTGGGATTTCGATAACCGGGTTGATAGTGATGGTGATGGTGATCCGACAAACGATCTGAATGGAATAGGTCAAGAAGTTCGACATAATTATTCGATCAGCGGTCATTATTATGTGACATTATATGTCTTTGACGGCGAATTCAACTGTTCCCCACCTGCAGGATTATATGTAAAGGTAACTACAGATATTGTTGAAGCAACGGAAGATCTTGTAGAAACAACCAGCACGTTCGAGTCGGACATGACATTATATATTCCCATAATCATAATAATTATAATTCTATTATTATTGATATTTTTATTCAAGCGCAAGGATAAACTGGAACGAATTGAGGATAAAGATAAAAATAAATCTAAAAGACCCGAAAGGTCTGAGAAACCGGCCGTATTCGAAGGTGAGCTTGTTTCAGAACCTAAATTGGTCAAGAAGGCATCACTTCCTCAAACCACAACCAAGCCCGAGCTTCCAAAACCTGCGGCGCCAGTATCGGTCTCCAACCTAAAACAGACACTGGTTCAGCCTCAGCCCTCAAAAGCATCTGGATCGGCATCAGCGGCAACAACCGGGCAACCCAAAACCGTACGGCCCACACCTACACCGGCACCTACACCTGCACCAAAGCCCACCAACATGGCCGCTGCATATGCTTCATCTATGAAAAAACCGTAGGTAAAATTGTTAACGAGTCAAGAGTCTAAAGAGTCGAGGGTCTAAAGAGTCAGGGGTCAGGAGTTCGGGGGTCGGTGTGATTTAGACATGAAAGTTAATCAAATTATTTGTAATTGAATTCACCTAATCAACAAATTATTTTCTATTATGAACAAAAATATCGATAATTATGGGATAAAACAAAAAATTAAATTTAGAAACTTAAGAAACCCTGACCCCACCTCGACCCCTCACAGTAACACCTTGGTAATCAGCATTAACCATTCAATTTCATATCCAGAAGGTTAGAATTCTAATTTGAATTAGTAATAGGTTAAAAGAATTCTAAGTTCTTGCAAGAATAAGAATAATTTTTAAATTCAGTTTATTCTTGTTATGCCCCTGACCCCTGTTATTAATTATTCATCTTGAAAAACAATACATGTGCCCTTCAATAACGGTTTTACACGGTTCCAGAACTCATCATCCGATAATTTCCCCTCGCGCCATTCTTTGCCGCCGCATTTGATCCCAAAGATCGAGTTGGCCGCAAGTCGAACGGTCTCAATAACAACTTCAGATAGATGGATGCAGCCATCTTTCCCACCAATTTGATCTGCGATCTTCTTGGAAATACCCGCATTAAGTTTTTGACCTTCGATCGTTTTCAGATTTTCAAGAGCGGGCTTGCACGTCCCGAACGGCACCTTCACCATCCGGCCCTCGACTTTGAGTATTTCTAGGGTTTCAATATTTATCACCAGCTCGACCGCGATGTTATGTACCTGATCAAGGATACTACCACGGGCAAGAATGGTCTCTGGTGTATCTTCCAAGATCTTCATATTGATCGAACGTTCGGTAATTTGTGT
Organism: Thermoplasmata archaeon; assembly: GCA_020696345.1. Classification (GTDB taxonomy): domain Archaea; phylum Thermoplasmatota; class Penumbrarchaeia; order JAEHCK01; family JAEHCK01; genus JAEHCK01. The sequence goes on from JAEHCK010000015.1 coordinate 31,569, forward strand.
GCGCAAATACATCACCGGCGAGCGTTATTTATTATGCTTATTTATTAATTTGGTACGAGCGTATGGTTATATTTTTCTAACTTACTGATCATCAATGGATTAATGATGTATTTATCGACCGTTCCGATGGATTGTTAATGTAAATCACTTGTGGAAGGGGGACCACTACAAGTAATGATCGCTTGGAATCGTTGGGAGACCACTTCAATGAATTATTGTTTATAATCGTTTGGGGTGGCTGGAGAGAAAAATTAGTTTTTTTTTATTCCCCCCTCACCGAATGTTTTTCAACAATAATCCATAGTAATGGTCCCCCCTCTCCAAACGATTCTGTTTATTAACTAATCGTAGTGGTCGGCCGAAGGCCCGGCCGAAGGCCTAGCATCCCAATTCATAACTATATCTTTTTATTTTTATTGGTAGACTGTTCTACGCCCTACGCGCCATTTTTATTGCCCAATACTTTTTGCAACATTGCCAGGTCACGTTTTGCCAGGTCATTATTCGGGTCTAGTTCTAAAACCTGATTGTAACATTCCACCGCTTCTTCGAATCTACCAAGTAAACCTAATAGCACCGCTTTGTTATATAATGGTGGGATATATACTCTATTTATGCCAATGGACCTGTTGAGGCACATTAACGCGCTGTCATACTCGCCCATCTGTTTTAAAAAAAATCCTTTATCTGCCCAAGCTTTATAGTTCAAAGGGTTAATATTTATTGCTTTATCCATATATGTCAATGCTTCCAGTGCTGCTTTTGTTGTTTTATCCGAGTCATCCCAAAACTTCTCACCCCTTTCAACCCAGTAGTCGGATATGTTCTCTTTTGATTCTCCCTCTTCTATCGCCGCCATGGATTTGGAACTCCTAACATTTGGTGACCGTTAATGATAAATTATTTAAATTTTAAATCTCTCTGACTTTTTGACTATGGAATTTTTACTATAAATATTTAATTATAAATAAAATATGATGTAAAAATAATATTAAATTTGCAATCAATTTGGTGGTAATGGTATTGTATTTCATTTCAGATGAGTATTACAATAAAATGTCAGATGGATATAACGAGCTGCATGGGGCCGAGCAGCTAGAAAAGGTCAAAATAGTTCAAGAGCTCCTTGAAAGCGACGGTCTGCTTAACTTTAACTCCAATTTATTCTTATTTGATATCGGCTGTGGTACTGGCATATCAACTTCAATATCAAGATCAATATCGATATCCGCATCAACTCATGTGTTGAACCGTGCCGGGCTTGATCGGGCTATTAAATTACTCGAACAGGCAAATGACCATCGGCTTGCCATGCGAAAGAGTAAGGATGATAATAATAATGATAAAGATCTTAGAAATACCTTTCAGTATCCCGAGCAGGATTATTCTAATCATCAGGGGTATATACGAGGTTTGGCGGAGGCAGTACCCATTAAAGATAATGGCTGTAATATTGTATTATCAGTAACGGCGGTGCATAATTTTTCGGATATTCGATCCGGAATACATGAGCTGCATCGGATCACTAAAGATCGGGCCGTTATCTCAATTCTTCAAAAGGCTAAACATTTTAAGGAGATCATTGAATTAATAAAAAAATATTTCATAGTGATCAAGACACTCGAAAATGATTTCGACCGTTTTTATTATTTACAACCAAAATGAGTTGTCAATGGGTTTTTGCCATTTTTTTTAGCCAGCGAGTAAAAACTCAAATATTTTCGATAGTAAAATAGATAAATAACTTAATCATTAGGGAGAGCTACATTTCCTAATTGGAGGAATGTCAGATGGCAGAAAAAGATCATATGAATTTAGTATTTATTGGACATGTTGACCATGGAAAATCAACATTAGTTGGCCGGTTATTATTGGATACGGGCCATATTGATCCTCATTTAATCGAGAAATATCGCAAAGAGGCGGATGCAATAGGTAAAGGATCATTCGAGTTCGCTTGGGTGATGGATGGCCTTAAAGAAGAGCGTGAGCGCGGGCTAACCATCGATGTGGCCCATAAACGATTTAATACTAACAAATTTTATTTTACCATAATTGATGCGCCAGGCCATCGTGATTTTGTGAAGAACATGATCACAGGCACCTCACAGGCCGACGCAGCCGTGCTCGTGGTGGCCGCACCGGAGGGCGTGCAGGCACAGACCAAGGAGCATGTGTTCTTATCACGTACTTTAGGAGTAAAACAATTGATAATCGCCATAAATAAAATGGATGTAACCCAGCCAAAGTTTGATGAGAGCCGATTCAATGCAGTAAAAGAGGAGGTTTCCACCTTATTAAGGACAGTTGGTTTCAACCTTGAGCAGATCAAGTTCGTACCTGTCAGTGCATTTACGGGCGATAATGCAACCAAAGCTTCAGATAATTTGAGTTGGTATAAAGGACCAACATTATTAGATTTATTAGACGAATTCGTATTGCCCGAGAAACCAACCAAGTTACCATTACGCTGGCCCATCCAGGATGTTTATTCGATCACCGGTATCGGAACAGTTCCCGTGGGTCGTATAGAGACCGGCGTTATGAAACCTGGTCAAAAATTAATTTTCCACCCATCGAACAAGAGTGGAGAAGTAAAAACGATCGAGATGCACCACGAGGAAATACCCGAGGCTGTCCCTGGTGATAATGTCGGTGTAAACATGCGCGGAGTATCAAAGAACGACATACGCCGTGGTGATGTTGCGGGTCCATTAGATAACCCGCCGACAGTGGTTAAGACCTTCACAGCCCAGATAGCGGTATTACAGCATCCCAGTGTAATTGCGCCCGGGTATACACCTGTATTTCACTGCCATACATCGCAGATCGCTTGCACATTCGAGGAATTGCAAAAGAAGCTCGATCCCAAAAGCGGTGAAGTAAAGGAGGAGAACCCGGACTTTCTGAAAACCGGTGATATTGCGATCGTGAAGATCCGCCCCACACGACCCATGGTGATCGAGCGCGCAAAGGAAATACCACAACTCGGACGTTTTGCAGTGCGCGACATGGGACAGACCGTTGCGGCGGGCATGTGCATTGACCTGGAAAAGAAAGAGATGTAAAGAAATCAATACGATCATTCCAGCACAGGTTAGGTATTTCACATGTTCAGGAGTTACCGGGTGTTTTCTAATTATCAGATCAAAAGACAATTCGAGGCTATCTGTTGACCCAAAAAGCCAGAATATCATTAACAGGTACAGACACCGCAAAGGTAAATGATGTCTGTAGACAGATCAAAACGATCTCCGATCGTACAGGTGTAAACATGAGTGGGCCGATCCCGCTACCTACGAAAAAGCTTAACGTTCCGTGTCGTAAGAGCCCGGACGGTGAGGGTACTGAGACGTGGGAGCGCTGGGAGATGCGGATCCATAAACGTTTGATATACCTTGATGCAGACGACCGTGCACTGCGCCAGCTTATGCGTATCCAGGTGCCTGATGGGGTTAATATCGAAATTATTTTAAGGGGCTGAGAAATCAGTTTTAATATTGCTGAGATTTCAGGATGTTCGATATGTCGCTGAGATTTCAGGATGTTCGATATGTCGTTGAAATTTCAGGATGTTCGATATGTCGTTGAAATTTCAGGATGTTCTAAATGTCGTTGATATGGCAGGATGCATAAATGAATTAACAATAATAAATCAGACATCCTGATAATTAATCACAAAATAGAACATCTCAACAATTAATCGAAATATACAACATCCCATTAATTAATTGAAATATAGAACATCCTAATAAAAAATCGAAATATACAACATCTCAACACCCATAATTCCATCACCATTAGCTCGATCAACTAGCTTACTCTCTCCTATTTATTTGAAAACGCAAAACTTCAATTATAATTGTATAAAATATGCTAACGATTATAAATCAAAAAGTAATACTCGAACGTGATAATACCCGATCCAAAATTAATGACCGAGTATGATTTTGATATATTGATGCAGAGGTAGCTAAGTCTGGCCCACGGCGCCGGCCTTGAGAGCCGGTGGTGCAACGCACCGCGGGAGTTCGAATCTCTCCCTCTGCGTATTTTTTTTATATATAATTAATAGGAATTTGAACGCTACCAGTTGAATTCGTCTTTATTATTGATGGAAAAAAATTCTAAATCCGAAGTTCCAAATACTTCGCAAAAATTACAAATATCAAAATTCCAAACAAGATTAAGGTTTGTGAAATTATAATTTGGAATTTCGCATTTGTTTAGGATTTAGATATTAGAATTTCGGATTTCTTAATTCTGATTTATCTCTTTATAAAAAATGTATCAATCATTATTCTTTTTGCGAAGCATTTTTTTTATTTCCCCCGAGCGCTTCACCCACACTTTGATCCACTTTATTTAAAAACTCTTTATCTTTATTGAGCGGTATCTTAGCGCCAGCGGCAATCTGGTGGCCGCCACCACTCCCGTTGAATTCCTTTGATATTTCCGCAAATGTTTTGGCAAGATCCAGGCCTTTATTAACAAGTCGCACGGTGCCGCGCCCCGAGATATTGATGTTCTCTTTGGCATTCGTAAGGGCTATGACCGGCTTATTCTGGTTAAAAAAGTACATCATACCTATCCCCGCGAAAGTTCCGGCAAATTCCGCAGTCTTTTCGTAAAAATACTGGATATTCTCCAGTTCTTCCAGTCCATCTTTCTCCAATCGTTTCAGGCCGTCCAGGATATTCTGTTTATATTCTACCCTTAACTTTTTTGCCAGCTCGATCGCGTTCTGATCACCAAGCCCGGCAGCTACACCAACACCCATCTGCCGCATCCGGCCACAGGCGTTGATAATATGTGATAACTCTTCGATATCTATTTGGTATTTCTCGGTAAAATATCTGGTTGTCACAAATTCCTCGGCGTCTTCCGGAGGAATTCCCTGATCCATTAGTTTCAAAACCAAATACGATGCCAGCCGTTGAGCCGCATTGTTATCGAGTTCCTGCACACTAGCTCCCGGGTCGATCTGCAACCCGGTCAATAGTTTCTTTACCTCAGGTTCATTATTACTCAGTACGGTAAAATATGGGTCAGTTGACCTCACAAGGGCCTCAAGAATATTATTTCCATTTACTTTCAATTCCCGGCTAGCCGTTATTATTTTACACTCCAAGCCAGTTTTGACCAATTCAAGGTTCAGCCCCTTAAAACCATTCTTATGCTGTTTATCACCGATGGCGCCTGCAAGAGCTAATGGTAACAGATCCCAATTGTGCTCCGATACCTGGATAGATAATAGGAATGCCAGTGATGCCGCGCTTATTTCATAAGCGCCGTTGATACCAAATATATGTGAGTTGATATGGATCACATTCTTCACCTTAGTATCACGTTTGGGAACATGATGATCCAGGATTATGCTCCAGCCAGCGTATTTTTCAATATTCTCCAATTGGTTGCTGCCCATGTCAGCAAATATCTTTATACTGTCGTTCGTGGTGTGTTTGTGTTTTAAAATCTTTGAATCATCGTCGAGGCTGTGCTGTAGCGATATCTGGAACATTTTCTTTAAGCGCAATAATGTGGCCGAGATTATTGCCCCAGCACTTAAACCATCTGCGTCATAGTGGGTAACCCCTTTTATTGGCTTGCTTGTAGCTATGATCAAATTTGCAGCTTGTCTCAATCTGTTGTGTAGTTCATCAGGCATAGTTATTGGCTCAGCCGGATGATCTTGTAACGCATTTGACATTTAATAACCTTAACCAAAAATCCATTATGAATAAGCACTAATACTATTTCGTGGGTTAATAGTTTAGTATTTGGAAATTAATGAATGGTGATGGAATGAGTGGTAATGAGAGATAGTCCACCGGTCTATCGGTCTGCTGGTCTATCAGTCCACCAACCGACCAGCCGACCAACCGACCAGTTGACCGATCGACTAGCTGACTAGTTGACCATTTATAATTCATTAAATTTTTCAACTAACAAAGTAGTGTTAATTAACCCTCATTTATATTGTGGGTTCCACTATCTTGATCTTATCCTTTTTCAGTAGAATATTTGCAATATCTTTCGGGATCGTAACAATATCCTCTTTATTGAGTTCATAAGTTATTTCGTCGGTGCCAACGAATGGTTCCAAATCGTCCAACACATGCACCAGCACCCTATTTGTATTGTCTAGAACTGCTTCGTTGTGGTCGTTATCAGGTTCAGATGGACTCTCTTGGGGTTGATTCGATGGTGGCTCTTGCGTTTGCTCTTCCGGTTGGTCTTCCACTTGCGATTGCATCACATCTTCAGGTTGGGCATTATCCGATGTGCTCGTGGCCATAGTTGTGTTTGAGGTTGTGTTGTGGGTTGTGGCTGCGGCCTGTGGACTTTGTGTTTGGGATATTTTCGGGTGGTCCGTACCTGCACAGAACGGTTGTAATGTTTGGTTGAATACCATTTCTCGTTTTTCGTTTAAATTTTTAAACACCATTTCAAATAATTCATGTTCATGATCGAGCATATTTTTAAAATTTGGTTTTATGCTAAGGTCTGTAGCAGATAATACTATCTTGCGCTCCCGCAATTTGTAGATGTCATTGAGGGTTTTTTCTAATTCACAAATTTCATGATTTAATAATCTAGCTTCAGTTGATGTTGGAGATTCTAGATATTTTTTGTTATATTCTTCCTGTAATATTTTAGTATGATCAATAGTGGCAGAATAAAATTCAGGATCTATATGAATAATATCTTTAGTCTTTAGTTCTTTTTGTTTGATCTCTCTAATTTTTTTATAATTGATCTCGTCCTTAAAAGCCATGAGCACCGGCATAGGTGTAGGATTTTAAATAAATAGCGATTGAGGAAGTTAAGAGTCGAGGGTCTAAAGAGTCGAGGGTCTAAAGAGTCGAGAGTCTAGAGAGTCGGGAGTCCATGGAGTTGAGAGTTTGGGGAGTTTAGGGAGTGTAAGAGTTGGGAATGTGATTATTTTCTAAAGAATTCGGGAATGGAAACTCTCAACTCCTGCACTCTCAAATATCCAAACTCTTTTGTCTCCCGTCTTTCGGCTCTTGACCTTCGACTTTTAATTTACAAAATCCAAACCTAAAACAATTTAATAAATATTAGGTGGCCTGGTTTTTGGCGGATATCCTAAGGGTGGTGAATTTAATTGGTGATTTGTGACCGAAATAGGTTGTTGGTTGGGGTAAGAAGTGGCAGGTTGGGGAATAGAATCTAAATTGGTGGGCTTGGGAATGTACTCTTGAACCGTTTCTGCCATTAGTGGCGGTTGTGGAGGTGGTTGTGGGGTAGGTGATGATTGTTGAGGATATCTGATTAATCCATCTGGTCTTTTCATATCAGCAGGTACTACCCTATATTCCGGAATAAATGGCGTTTTCACATCTCCCACTCCACTTGTATTGGAAAGCCTATAAATGACAAATATTACGGTTATCACCACAATAATTATGATGATGATTAAAACCAAAAAGATCTGGTAGAAACTGGTATCTTCAATATTGGCCGAATCGTCATCCGGTGCGGTTGTATTTATTTCCGGTTTAAGTGGTGGAGTGGAGGCAACAGTGATCATCATTTCTAAGGTGTCTTCACCTTCATTCCTGTGAGGGTCAACTACCCGTAATGTGAGGAAATAAGTCCCAGCTCTTTCGTAAGTATGATTTTTTATATGTTCACTAGGCCTGTGAATCCCTGTTTCTGTCTCTTTTTTATTATCACCCCAATCCCAATTGTAAGTTAAACCAATTTCTAGATCCTTATCACTATCGCTCACAATCAAGATCATCCTGTCAATCGTGATAGTTTGATTTATTTCAGCCTTTATCTGTGGTCGTGAGAACTCGACTTTTGGCGCCAGGTCGGGTGTGCTGCGTGGATCTGTTGGGTCGGACCAGTCGTTATTTCCCGGGTTGTTATCATCGCCCAGGTATTCGCGTAGATTGGTGAATCCATCGCCGTCATCATCGTCATCAGCATCATTTGGATCACAATTACTTAATCCAAAAAGGTCCTCGAATACATTATCCATTCCATCCCCATCACTATCTATATCTTCATAATTCGGTATCCCATCTCCATCGGTATCGGGAAAGTTCGGGTCGGTTTCACCCAATAGCGGTTCGTATTTACCGTTTTTATTCCTATCCTCCTCTCCGTCTCCTAAGCAATCATCATCGGTATCACGGTCGACCATGCTTGTGGTTTCCTCACCGCCGTCAGTATCAGGAATGAAGAAATCTTTGGAGAGATCTGTATCATTGTGTGGAGTTGTGATGCCCATTTCCGTGCCGTCGTAGATGCCATCCCCGTCAGAATCAGGGTCAAGTGCATTTATGTCAAGAAGTTCACCCATCGCGTCGGTATCTTTGTTCCAATCGATCTCATCGCCATCCAAGACACCGTCATCGTCAGAGTCAGCATCGTTGGGGTTTGTTCGAAATTGAATTTCTTCGTCGTCGGCTAAACCGTTGTTGTCAGAATCCAGGGCTATAACATTTTGAAACAGGGCCATAAAAAACAATATGCTGAATAAGAAGAAAATTATTGCATTCTTAAATACTTTGCAATTGGATATTTCCATAATTTTCCACTCCCAAACTAATACTTTACTTATTAGATACCTCCCTCCCTGGGTAACCGAAGTTATACCTGGTTATAACTATTTAATATTTATGCAATTTATTCAATATTTGCATTTTACAATTTCAAATTTACAATACCACCCGCATTACCTCTTCCATTATCCCTAACTTACCCATGATCAAAACTACATCCTCTCGGGTGCGGCAATACCCAACAATTCTAATGTGTTTCTCAGTACGTGTCGAGTGGCATCCACCAGGTCCAACCTGGTCCGGGCCAACTCGGTGCTCTCTGCTTGCAGTACCGGGCACTCGCGGTAGAATTGATTGAACGCCGCCGCCAGGTCGTGAGCATACCCCGCCAATATGTGTGTTTTACGGTTCTTTGCACAATTCGAAACCACCCCCGGTAATTGGGCCAAAGCACGTACCAGCATGAGCTCATACTCGTTGATCATAAGCTCGGCACGGAAGTTGTCATCTGAAAATTTCTCAAACTTCATATCCATCTCTTGCTCCGCCTTATGCAGGATACTGCACGCACGTGCATGCGAATATTGTATGAACGGTGCAGAATTGCCCTCGAAATTCAACGCATCCTCCCAACGGAACACTATCTTTTTTTCAGCCTGGACCCTAATTATATTATACCTGATAGCACCAACTCCAACCTGCCTGGAGATCTTCGTAATATCTTCTTTGGCTAGGTCATTCCGACGCTTTTTCACCTCACCCTTAGCCAGTTCAACTGCTTCATCCAGCAGGTCGTCAATATATACCACTTTACCCAGCCGCGTAGACATACGGCCCTCGGGCAGGTTCACGAAAGCATAAAATATATTCTCGGGGAACTTTTCACTTTTGGTCAATTCCAGGCCAACCCGGACATACTCGGCTTCCAGTTTATGGTCCTCGCCGAGAATATTGATGGCGGCATCACAGCGTTGGAACTTCCAGAGGTGATATGCAATATCCCTGGTTGCATACAAAGACTTACCATCACCTCTAAGGAAGAAAAATTTATCTTTGCCGCTCTTTACACCGAACGGGTTCAGGTCGATGTAATATGCCCCCTCCTCGAAACCTTGATGTTCGCTCTCTTTTAACGTATCGATTACTTCATTTACGCTGCCATCCATCATGAACCGCGACTCGTTGACATAGTTATCGATGGAAACATTGAACTTTTCCAGTGACGGAATGATCAATTGGTCCATCATACGGTTGCAGACCTCTTCACCTTCTTTTTGCATCCCTGCATCTGCATTTTCCAGGTCAGCCATGATCACATCTAATTCTTTTACCATCTCCGGGTCAAAGTCAGGAGAATCCACGGTTGTTGCGCTTGTAGCCCATTGATAACCCGTCTTGTACTTTTCTCTGTCCCAATCGGGGTATCTGCTCTCCAAGATCTTGCGTGCGGTCTGCTTGCCCATGTCGTCAACATAGTACTGGGTTTCAACATTGTAGCCGGCAGCCCGCAGTATCCTTGCCAGAGTGTCGCCGATGATGGGGTTTCTGGCCCGGCCAACATGAAGTTTATCGGTGGGGTTTGCACTGGTATGTTCCAGGATGATCTTAACACCTTTTTTGGGGTGGCTGCCGTAATCAACCCCACTTTTAAATATCGAAGGGATAACACATTTCACAAGCTCGTATGTGCCGATCTGAAAATTCAGGTACGGACCTTTTGCATCATAGGTGACGTTTGGATGCTTGGGCAATCGTTCTTCTAACTTTTTTGCGATCTCGGCCGGGCCGATCTTCAACACTGGTGCAAGATCGAAACATGGAAATGCAAAGTCACCCAACCGGTGCGGCGGCGTTTCAAGAATGATCTCGTGTTCAATACCCAGCCCCAGATCTTTCAGCGCTGAAGCTAACATTTCCAGTATTTCCGAACGGAAATATTCCATAGGATCATTTATCTGGTCGGGCATGATATCAAGTTCTTATCAATTTTCTAATCTTCCAACATTTTAACTAACGTTCTAACTCGCAATTTTATATCTAAGTATTCCAGCCAACCCGCCAAAGGCTTTCAACAACATATCGCCCTCAGCAGTGTCAACCGAGATCAATTCCACTTTAGTGCCAGCATCATCGGCAAGCCTGGATAATATTTTGATTATATCTTCATGCTTTGCAAGCGGCATAGTGCCTTTACACTCGGGACATATTTTTGTTCTTTTATTATCTTCCTTTATATTTACATTATCCTTCATTCTCGCAGTTGACAGCTCATCAATAGAAAAACCACAGCTCGTGCAGGTAAATGTCAATTTGTCTTTTCTTAAACCTTCGGAGATCAATAATGTATCGATGACACCTTTTTTGATCGTATCCAATACCGCCTGCTCGCCATATACCGATAATCCACCTCCGGATTTCCTAATTTCATTCATAAGTTTTTGCATTAACTTTTTCTCGTGTATAACATCCAGGCCAGCAAGAGCATCACTCGCTTTCTCCATCAGCTCGCGCAAACCGTATTCGTCGGTATAGCCAGTATCAAACAGATCAATAACTTTTGGTTTCAGCTCATGATGCAGATAATTCTTATCAACAAAGAAATCCTTCGTTGCGCCGGGCCCACCAACCAGTATACCTTTTAACTCAGCTTTTTCCAGAAATCTTTCATTTACGATATTACCGACCTTTTTGAAGAACTCGTGAGCCGCGATCTCTATCAGTCGTTCAAATCTATGCTGTGATTGGCCACCACGGCCGTGCTTACTTGGCACCCGGGACTGTATATTTTTTATCAATTCGATGCGTTTTCCGCGCAGCATGCCAATTGTAGCTTCCGACCTGTCGATCACCAGCAGGCCATAAGTATCGTTTTCCGCCAGCAATCCTGATAACGGTTCAAGATGGAATTTTGAGTCGCATCTGTATAGGAATGTGGTAATTTGTATTGGCGGTTCGATAACTATCTGGACCATCTGGGTCTGGTTCGCACCAACAGCAACATGGCCCACGAATAATATCATGCCGTTCTCGGGTGGTTTCTTGTAACTCTTTAACCTGCTTATAAGAGATTCAATTGCCGATGTGACATTCTTGCGCGTGGATTTTGACTTTATATTGGATGATTGAGAAAATTCGTTCTTTAAATAACTGGTCGCAAATGAGATCTGTCTATTGGGCGGAACATAGAGTGATATAAGCTCTGTTGCATGGCCTGAGTAATTGCCGAGCTCTTCGAGCTTTCGCCTAAGCTCGTAACGGGCCATGGCTGATAGTTTGGATTTGGATGTTTTTTCTGCTGTCACTTCTAACACCAAGTTTCGGATCAAATTATGATCATTTTTTCGGTTTCAATGGTTAATGAATATGATTTAAAATGGATCAAGAGTATGTGGGCAATATAAACAGTATATAATAATTTTCGTGTATATGTCAACGTCAACTTATCTTCTGGATCGATGACGCTTGTTTCTTGTATTTAATTGCCAATTTCTTAAGCCTGATGTTCTCATCAATAACGTTTTCAACGTCACTTTTTATAAAAATTATGAATAACCCCATCTCGGTGATGACCTTTTTCAACCCGGTTATTTTCTTATATTCAGTATCGGAGATCGATATTTTAAATTGTGACATCTTTTTGTCACCATAAAGGTTCCTGCCGGTTTTTAAATAAGTATTGTATTTACCGAAAAAATAATTAAACTCTATATCTCCCGGATCTTTTTGTTTGCTTACTGTTTCCCATAATTCGTTTGTATTCTTAAGTAATTCTTTTAGGCTCTGGAGAAGTAAAAGTTTCTTCTTTTTCAATTTTATCGGGTCCATCTTTTTCATCGGATCACCAAAACGTTAATGAGTTTGAGATATATAAAAAAATGCTATGCAAAGTGAATGATAATTGACGCATTTTTTTATTACCATAAGTTTTTTAACCGAAAATGATATATGATGTTTTTAGTTCAGAACGGGTTTTGTTCTAATTTAATTTAAATGCACTTTCTTAAATGTTTATTTAACTTTTAATGTAAGAATATGAGAATGTGAGCTATATGATGAAGATCGTAATATCTATCGGTGGTTCTATTCTGGCACCCGAAAAGGTCGAGGCCGATTTTATTCGCAATGTTGCCTCGTTATTCAAACGACTCAGCGGTGGATACAAACTGTACCTGGTGGTTGGCGGCGGCGCTCTTGCACGAAAATATATCAAAATAGCCCGTGAACTTGGTGCGGCCGAGAAGTCATTGGATGAGATAGGTATAGCATCAACCAGGTTGAATGCACGTCTGTTGATCACAGCACTGGACGAGTTTGCATATCCCGAAGTGTTGGAGACATTTGATGATGTGGTGGAACATGCACAACAATATCCCCTAATTGTGATGGGCGGTACCGAACCGGGGCACACCACTGATGCGGTGGCAGTTACACTGGCAGAAAAGATCAACGCTGATATATTCATCAATGCAACTTCAGTTGATGGCGTATATACGGCCGACCCGAAACTGGAGCCGGATGCAAAAAAAATAGATAAATTATCTCCCGATAGATTAATAGAACTAACGAATCAAGATGATTATAAAGCAGGACCGCATATTGTGATCGACGGGTTGGCGGCGCAGATAATCAAACGCTCGGCAATCACCACATATGTAGTGGACGGCCGAGATATGACCGCGCTTGAAAATGCAATAATCGGAAAACCGTTTAACGGGTCCACGATCATGATCGAAGAATGAATAATGATAAAAGAATAGTATTTGTTTAGAATTTAGAAATTCGAATTTAGGATTTAGCTAAATAAACACAAAGAATATATCAAGAGGTGAATAAAGTGGCAAAAGGAGAATCCGGCTTAAAAGAACACCCAAAAGCGCCCAGGCACGGTAAAAAGGGCGGTAAATTACTTCAGCACAGACATTGCCAGGTATGTTCGAAAGCCATCCCGATCAGTGAAGAGTACTGTTCGGATGAATGTAACATCGAATTTAGTAAGTTGGTCAAGAAACGTAAGGGTTTGGTTTACATCATGTACGGCATGATCGTTGTGATCATCGTAGCCATGATACTAACTTCTATTTGATGTCTGAATTCTCTTGAATTACTAATAATTGAGGAGATAAAACATGCGTGTAGTGCTAGGCGGTACGTTCGATCCTTTACATAAGGGACATAAGGCTTTGTTCAACCAAGCTTTTGAGATCGGTCAAGGCGGCGAGATCATAATTGGCCTCACATCCGATATTTTGGCCAAAGGTACTAGAACGCGTAAGATCAGCCCATTTCACATGCGTAAACAGAGCCTGGAGACTTATTTATATGCCATGCAAAAAAAATATCCCAATACTCGTTGCACCATTGTCGAGATCACTGAAGTATTGAATATCCCGATCACGAGAGAGGTCGATGCGGATGCGCTTGTAGTTTCCGAGGGTCGTCGAGGTGTTGCCGAAGAGACCAATTTGCATCGTAAACTACATGGAAAGTCACCCATGGAGATCTTTATCGTGCCATATGTACTTGCAATGGATGGTTCACCTATTAAAGCTACACGGATCGCCAATAAAGAGATAGATACCGAGGGTAGAATATTAGAAACCGTTAAAGTTGCGGTCGGGACAAATAATGATGTGAAACTCCGCGCCGTCAAGAACATCTTTACAAAGGTATTCGATCGACTTGAGCTTGTTAAGGTTTCGGTCACCTCAGGCGTACCACCGCAGCCCAGGGAAGGAAAGACGATCATCGGTGCGCAAAACCGAGCCACCAGAGCTTTGAAAAAAGTACCAGATGCACATTTTGGTGTTGGTATCGAGGCCGGTCTGTTCATGGATGAGATGACAAATAACCTTTATGATGTTCAGTATTGTGCGATCACCGATCGCGGCGACCGTATGACGGTTGGCCACGGCCCGGGGTTCTATTATCCGCCCAAAGTTGTGGATGAATTACAAAAGGAAAAGACGGTGGGTGAAGTGATGTCGAAACTTACCGGGATAGATGATATTGGTCAAAAAATGGGTGCTATAGGTTACCTGACGAAAGACATTTTAACGCGTGAAGGGCTGAGCGAGCAGGCAGTTTTAATGGCACTGGTGCCGAGAATAACGGAACTGTATGATTAGTTTCTGATTATAAAGTTGTCAGTTTACAGTTGTCAGTTTTCAGTTTGTTGAGGTTATGTTTAACTTTCAGGACGAAACTTACCGGGATAGATGATATTGGTCACAAAACGGGGGCCATAGGTTACCTGACGAAGGACCTTTTAATGCGTGAAGGCCTGAGCGAGCAGGCAGTTTTAATGGCGCTGGTGCCGAGAATAACGGAACTGTATGATTAGTTTCTGATTATAAAGTTGTCAGTTTACAGTTGTCAGTTTTCAGTTTGTTGAGGTTATGTTTAACTTTCAAGGGATTTTCGTAGACCAAACAACATCTTACTTATTTCTTCCTGATTAGATATTACTTCATTACAATCCTTTTTAGTTAAATATTCGAGATCTGTTGATAATAATAAATACACTCCTAATTCATTACAGGAACCAATGGCTATTGAAATAAATTGTACGAATTCCTTTCGATGTTTTTTGCCACAACCTTCGGCAATATTCGCAACAATTGAAATTGATGCACGTCTCATTTGAGAGATCAATCCATAAGTTTCTTTTTTTGGGAAAGATTTTGTTAATCTGTATATTTTTAATGTTAATTTATACGCCTTACCCCATACTTTCAAGTTCTTATAGCCTTTCACCATGTTATCAAAATCCAATAATTACACATACTAACTTATACTCAAAAATATATATAACAATATATCAGGGGGGACGGTGAAAGAATAAAACCTATTTTATGTCATTTTACAGTTTTTTAATATCATCAAATTATGTAATCACACTGACAACTAACAACTACATTCAGAATTTATAAATCGCCAAATCTTTCGGTATGATAACATTTTGATCTTGCGAGATGTCTTCCGTTATTGTTCCAATATGGTTCAGGATGATCTTCGTTCTTTCATCAAGTCGTTCTCTAAGCTTTTCGAGTTTAGCTTGGCTTATGTGTCCGGGAACATCCAAATCCGGGTTGGAGAATTCGATAATTAAAATGTCCAAACCCTCAGCCAGTCGATATAGGCCGTCACATAGATCGGTATCACCAGTGTAGCCAATAGTTTTTCCACCCAGCGATATTTTATAACCATATGCATCCATGCTTATACCGCCGTGTTCCATGTTAAATGCATCGAACTCGAGACCATAGGCCTGGTACCGCCCACTATCTGTTACTTCCAAATACTTGAGCAACACCTTGTCTTTTAATTTATCGAACAATCCAGGGAAACCCAGGTTCAATAGCTGTGCCATCCGACCCATTACACCTGCAGGGCCGATAATGGTCAATGGGTGGTCAGGTGGTTCTATATATGCATAATCCAGAAGTATGAACGGCAGGCCGAAATAATGGTCGGCGTGGAAATGTGTAATGAATATGTTTTCCAAGGCTGACAAACTGCGATCTAGCAGCTTCATGTGCGGTACAACAATGGGGCTTGGATCAAATAATATCGTATTGTTTACGAGAATAGAACCCCAATACCGCTTCGCCATGGAAAACGCGTTGCCCGTACCCAGAAAGACTAACTCTAATTCTTGGTTTTTGTTTTGGTCTGGCAATTGCACACCAAAATAAGTGATAAACGTATCGAGTGAAAAAGGTTTGTGTTGTTATCAGTTGACAGTTGTCAGTTGTCAGTCATAAGTGTGATGAGTTTGTATTGGTAATTAGCACTACTTTGTAGGTTGAAAGATTTAATGAATTGTGGATGAAGAATGGTGGATGGTGGATGGTGAATTAGGTGTGAAGTATGAGTACACTGCGATATGAGTACACTACGATCTTTTTTCTAAAAACAAGCGTTTGAGGTTTGAAGTTTAGAGTAAACTCTAAACTTAGGGATGTGGGATGTGGGGTGTGGGATGTGAGTTGCAGTATTTATGCAAACCTCTAACCTCACACTTTACTGACCATCCAAAAATCGAAATTTTTCCCACTTTCCTCTAACGGTTTAAATTATGATAGCTGAAAAGTGTCCTCTACCCACTTTCCTTAAGATGTGGGATCTCAATTACTATTATACCTCAAGCGAGCAGAGCAATATTTAATCTACCCTAATCCCACACTTTGAATCATATAAACATCGTTCCACATCCCACATCCCTTCAGATTGGCTATGATCAATTAATGGTTTGGTGGGTAAATGGAGGGGGGTCAGAAGTTGGGGGGTCAAATGAATGGGGGCCAGGGAACCGAGGGCGTTCTTTAATCTATTTCTACTCGAAACTCCTATCGATCCAAGCTATTTTGGCCATAGGTCGAGACCCTGACCCCGATTTCATATTGAATTAAGCATGCAGCTGATTTGGCCATTGCTTAATCTTAGGAATTTTTCTGATGGTGAAACCAATAACTCCAAGAATGAAACTGGTGATAATGATATAAAAGAAAATATTGTTGAAGAATGTGAAAAATGCAAAACAGAACACGATCATGCACAGCCATTCGAAAATATTTCCTTTCAGCCATCCCTTTTTATGTAAACTGTAAGTTGATAGTTTTCGTTTCAGGAGTTTTTTGGATCTTGGAAAAGTTTCGATATAGTTATAAAATAGCATTCCGATCAATAAAAATAGACTGCCAAAATTGAGCATATCGAAACCCAGGTTATACCGCGGCATATCAAAGTTCTGTGCAATAAAGGCACCTTTGGTATTGTTCATTAACTCAGCCCGAGCATTTTCCGGGTTTAGATCCTCAGCATCGGGTATTAGCGCAGGATAGTACAAAATAAAGCCGTAGATAGATAAAAGAACACCCAGATTTATTAAAATATAAATTGTAAATGCTTCTTTGAACCTTTGGTGTTTTATCAATTTGATAAATGTACTACCCTTTTTATTCATTTGCCTTCCCCCCTGATCTGGATAAGCAATAGGGTCAATTATTTTTTTTATTAGATCCTATTTTTTACATTAGCAACTAACCTAATATTTTGATTGTATCCCCCTTCAGGATGGCTTTTGTTATAGTATATATTGATTTGGCGGTATTTATATCTTTCCATTAATATAAAAATGAGATTATAATTGTATATTAGTGTAGATCGGGTGTCCAGAGAGTGTAAGAGTTTGTGAGTTTGGGAGTGTGTGAGTTTAGGGAGTTATGGGAGTTGTAATTAGGGATCCTACACAAAAACAAGATAGATTAATATTTAATTCTTATTTTTGTTGGAACTTAGAATTCCTTCGATGAGGATTATAATTAAATTTGGAATTCTAACCCCAGGTGTTATAATTTAGGGGTCAGGATGTTGGATTGTGAATTGTCGGATGGTCGACTAGTCGACCGGTAGACTGGTAGACTAGCAGATCGATAGACCGATAGACCAGTAGACCGATAGACCGATAGACCGATGGGCCAGCAGACCGATAGACCGGCAGACCAAATGACCCGTGGACCATCTAACAATTAACTCCTACTTTTGACTGGGTAAGAATTCTGAATTAATTGTAATGCATTTTTAAGAATTCTTAGTTCCAGACAATTTTTTTATGAAAAATTGTTGAGGTTTAAAATTTGATTTTTACATTTTTAATTTTCCAATCCACAAGTGATCTACATTGATAAAAAAGCAAAACGGTCTGTTCATTGAGGATTGAGGATTGAGGACGCCGATCTTTCGGTTGGCAAAAATATAAAGCAATAATATAAATATACAAATAACATATATATATACTGAGAACACTATACTTTTAATAGAGTTAATGAGTTAATATTTAATAAAACAATAAAGAGGGTGATTAATATCCGAAAATTTGGTTATTATTTTGGATTTTTGATAATTAGTTTATTGATCACATCAATATTCAGCAATTTGGCATATACACATACGACTCCCAACCAGACTTATTCGACCGAACCCGATACAAATTACGTAGAAACAATAGATATTGCTTCGCATACACGTGGTTCACGAAGTGTGAGTTTAGAAGACTGGCCGATGTTTCGGTACAATAAATCCGGCATAGGTTTTAATGCAAACTCAATAGGACCTGGGACCAACAATGTACGCTGGACCTTCAATACCAGTGGTTCTGGCGTGTATTCATCTGCAGCGATCGTGGATGGGATTGTATATATCGGTTCCGAGGATGGACAATTATATTGTTTAAACCTGTCCAATGGCGAAAAATATTGGAACTTTTCAACCGGTTCCAATGGCATATTTTCGTCACCTGCATTTTCCAATGGAAAGGTTTTTGTAGGCAACATAGGAACAGATCAGTTATGGTGTTTGAATGCCAGTACAGGCGTTCCGATCTGGAACTTTTCCTGGATCGATTCGGGAAAGGGCATGTATTCATCACCGACCGTGGTTGGCGGTTATGTATACTTTGGAACAGACAGCAGCAAGGTATTTTGCCTACCTGAGAACGATCCGAATAGTGACGGCATGATCTCTGCAGCTGAGATAACATGGCAATATACTACCACAGATATGGTCTGGTCAACGCCGGCAGTAGTAGGAAATTTAGTATTTATCGGTGTTGGTGACGGTCTCGCCTTGGGAACTAATTCGGTAATATGTTTAAATAAAGCTAATGGCGGTTTGGTCTGGTCCTATAATGATGGTGGTAATGTATTGGATGTGATCGGTTCACCCGCAGTTGAAGGCGGTTTTGTTTATGTTGCCAGCTCAAAAAGGAACCTATATAAACTGAATGCTGGTACCGGTGCCCAGGTCTGGCGCAAGGGTCTTGGGCCTGGTGGTGTTGCCTGGGGTTCGCCTGCAGTGGGTTACGGTCGTGTGTTCATAGGAGTGGATAGCAATAAATTGACCTGCTTTGATCTTGCTGGCAATAAGATATGGACCTATACCGCAACAAATAAATTCAGATCATCTCCCACTCTTGCGGACGATAAATTATATATTGGTTGCATGGACGGCAAGGTCTATTGTTTGAGTGCGATTACCAATAATGACCCACCAACACCAATCTGGACATATACCGTAACAGCCACACCCACCAACGGCGTTTGGTCTTCACCAGCGATCTCCGAAGGTAAAGTGGTGATCGGTGGCGAGCATGCTACCAACGCAGGAGTTTACTGCTTTGGACCAACGGACTCAACCTATCCCACGGTAATATCAAACTTTCCATCAAACCTGGCTACCGGCGTTCCCCTCAGTACCAATATTAAGATCAACTTTAGCGAGTTCATGAACATCTCGTTGATAAATACTGCGAATATCCTTGTGAAAGACGGCTCTGGTGGTTCAGTTGCGGGCACGGTTAATTGGGATATTCCAACAAAAATGGCAACATTCACACCAAGCAGTGCCTTGAACCGCTCGGAAACCTATGATATAATCGTTCAAACACAAATAAAAGATCTAGCGGGATTGAACTTGGATGGCAATAATAACGGTACCTGGGAGGGTGCTCCGGCAGACCATTACACATTTAATTTCACAACAATATTGAATAAAGAACCAGTATTGACAAGCCCACAGCTTTCACCTCTGCAGGGTGATAAGAATACTAATTTTGTGTATAAGATAATTTATACTGACCTTGATGACGACTCACCAGCAACACTGCCAGCATATATCAAGGTGCATATTGATAACGATGCAGGCCACACTATGATCTTGGATGCCAGTGCACCTACAGCATTGTGCGATAATAATTATGTCAATGGTGAACAATATACTTATGGCGCCACAATTAGCACTTATGGGACACATACATATCAATTCAAATGCTTTGATGCATTTGATCTGAACCAGACTCAGGTATTGAATAATCCATTTACCTGGTTCAAACAAGAGTTAGGCACTATACCAGATCAAATAGCCACCGAAGATATCGACCTGGTCTTAAATGTGGGTAATTACTACACAGATGAGGATACAGATAAAGCGGCTCTGACCATCAAAGAGGATTCAACTTATGCAACTGTAAATGATTTCAATATCACATTTAATTACCCAAATTCGTTCAATTTCCCAAGCGGTACGACCTTAGAGGTAGTTAAGGTTACATTAAATGACTCTGCCCGAGGATATGAGGTTTCAAAAAATGTAAATGTCAATGTGATCGCGGTGAACGACCGGCCGCAGATCGCTGGTGTCGAGGACCTACAGGTGAATGAGGGGACACCGGATATGTTAGATGTTTCGGCAAACATCGATGATGAAGACAATGTGGTAGCAGATCTATCCATCTCCACGAATTCGAGTTATACTACGGTTAATGGCAAGGAGATCACATTCTCGTATCCGAAGAATTGCGGGATCCTAATAGAATTTGTCAAGATCAGTGTGTTTGACGGTGCGCTCTACGGACATCAAAACATTTCGGTAAATGTGATCCCGGAAGGTGCAGAATTTACAGTAAAACCCATCCCGACCCAGGAAGCCACCGAAGATATCGATCTAGCGCTTGATATGGCGGATTACATAATCCCACTAGGTGGTTATAGCCTAGACGATTTCGATATAGATATGAATTCGAGTTATGGTGACCTTGTTGATACTGTGATCACTTTCAATTACCCAAATTCGTTCAATTATCCAAGCGGCAGGACATTTGAAATGGTCAATATCAGTGTATCGGAGCCGATCTCGGGCTATGAGATCTCACAAAATGTAAGGATCAATGTGCTGCCTGTGAACGACCCGCCACAAATTACCGATATCTATGATCTGCAAGTTTATGCGGGTCTATCGTATGTGCTGGATATTACTGACTGCATAAGTGATGAAGACAATAATATCACCGAATTGACCATCTCGTCAAATTCGAGTTTTGCTGAAGTAGATAATGAAGTCAAAGAGATCACATTCTTTTATCCTGAAGAGAGTGAGATATCTATAGACTTTGTTCAAATAACGGTCAATGATAGTGAGCATTCTGCGCACCAGAACATCTCGGTTACCATTATCGACGACGATTTGCCATTCATATTATTACCCATACCTGACCAAAACGCAACCGAAGATATTGATCTGATCGTTGACCTGGAACGTTACATTATTCCCAATGTGAACTTCTCGATCGATGATCTCGAAATGGATATCAATTCGAGTAATGGTAAGATCGAAGGTTCCGAACTTATTTTCAATTATCCAAACTCGTTCAATTATCCCAGCGGCCGAACGTACGAATTTATTAAGATATCGGTTTCATATCAGAACTTTTCACTTTCCCAGAACTTTAAAATTAATGTCCAACCAATAAACGATGGGCCTGCATTAGCCGTTGTTAAAGCGCCGACCTTGGCCGAGGAGAATGCATCCATTATGTTCGAAATAAAATATTTTGACATTGATGGTTCCGAGGACCCATTGGTAGAACTTGTAATCGAGAACGAATACAAGAATATGACCCTGATCTCCGGCGAAATCCATTCACCATCTTCGAGCGGTACATATCAACTTGAACTACAATTATTAGCCGGTAATTATACTTATTATTTCCGTGCAGACGATCTTGAAGACTCGACATTAAGTGTAGTAAAAACCAAACAATACCAGTTGGAAGTTGTCAAAGATATTATCAAACCACCACCCTATAATGACTCTGATAATGACAACATTCCCGATGAATGGGAGCTCGAGCATGGTCTTGACCCGTTCGACCCTGATGATGCGCAGGAGGATCTCGATAATGATACATATACAAACCTCCAGGAATATTTGGGCATTGATGGCGAAGCCGGTGGTAATGATTCCTCCGATCCCAACGACCCTCTCGACATACCCATTAAAGAACAAATTCCCGAGGATGGAAGACCAAAAACCGATGGTGACAATGCGTGGGTTGCGGGTTACATGGCCGCTGTTGCAGTGATCATGATAATACTCATTTTGCTAATTTTGTTCTTATTCCAAAAACAGAAAAGAGAGCGCAAAGATTATCCCGAGGAACGAGTGCCCGATGATGCGAACGATCTGGGCTTTTTATTGGAGCTTTTCGGGTTCACAAATGAAGAATAAAGATTTTACAATATATCAGTAATAACAAATCCAATCCCGCTCCCGAAAGGAGATCTCATTATACTCGGGCTCGGGCACCACTTCGTTAGGCTCTGTTGAATATCTGCTTGTCAGGCTCTGCTTATATTTCGATGGTTTAGGCTCGGGTATACTTAAATACACCACCAACCGGTGTTCCGCATTTAGGACATTCAGCATTCTTCATGAAATTTTCTTCCACACCCATATACTCGCGTCGGATCAATAATTCAGTGCAGTGGTGGCAAAACGTATCCAACCCTTCATGAACATTGCCAAGATAAATGTAGCGCAGGCCGACATTTTTTCCGATATCTTGCGCTTTTCGTAATGTTTTAATAGGCGTAGGCGGTAGTTTGGTATATTTATAATCGGGGTGGAACCTGCTTATATGCCACGGCACTTCTCTACCTACCTTTGAAATGAATTCTGCGATCTGCTCCAATTCATCATCGGAATCGTTCTTGCCCGGCACTATTAATGTCGTTACCTCGACCCAGATACCAAGTTTTTTCATTAATTTTATGGAGTCCAAAACGGGCTGCAGCCGGCCATGACATGTCTTTTTATAAAACTCGTCACTGAAACTTTTCAGGTCAACATTGGCCGCATTCAAATACGGTTTTATTTTCTCGACTGCGTCTCTGGTCATGAACCCGTTGGTAACAAACACATTGGCTATTCCATTTTGTTTAGCCAATTTTGCAGTATCATAGGCATATTCAAAGAAAATCGTCGGCTCCGTGTATGTATAAGCAATGGTCTCACATTTATTCGCCTTGGCATTTTTCACCACATCCTCGGGCGCCATTGGATATCGTCTTTGCCCGAGCACGAGGTCCATGTTTTCCGGGTGTTGCGCGCCCTTCGCCTGCGGTTTTTGAGAGATATGCCAGTTCTGGCAAAAGCCGCACTTGAAATTACAACCTATTGTTGCGATAGAATATGATGCCGAGCCGGGCAGGAAATGGTACAATGGTTTCTTCTCGATGGGGTCGACATGTGAAGCAATGGCCTCACCGTAAACATGAGTGTAAAATTCGCCGTTGATATTTTGCCGCACACCACAAACGCCAAATTTACCAATCGAAACCTTACACTTGTGTGCGCATAAATAACATTTGACCTTATCATCTTTCAATTTATCGTACAGCATTGCTTCATGCATCATATTATCATATATTGTATTATATTTATTATGTATATATAGTTGCAGGGTTGGTGCTGAGCAGATACCTTGCTGGGTTGATACTGAGCAGATACCTTGCTGGGTTGATACTGAACAGATACCTTGCTGGGTTGATACTGAACAGATACCTTGCTGGGTTTGTGCTGAACAGATACCGGGCTGAGTTTATGCTGGACAGATACCGGGCTGAGTTTATGCTGAACAGA
>JAEHCK010000111.1 GCA_020696345.1 Thermoplasmata archaeon
CATATCGTATTTCCAGATAGAGATAGATATAAAAATCAATCGGAGACAAGATATGTTAAATATATGAATAAAACCACAACCATGACATTAGCTAAGGAATTTGGAACTCAATTCAGCAGAACAGGAAAAGGAGTTGGACATCCATCTATTGCCATAGACTCAAAAGGAGATCTTCATGTGGTTTACATTCAATGGTCGAATAATGATTGGGATAATCAGTCAATAATGTATACGATCAAAAAGCCGAATTCAAATACATGGTCAACTGCCCAGGAATTGACTAAATTTGAATACAGCTTTATTCCAAGTCCAGTTTCAATTGTCGTTGATTCCAATGGTGACTGGCACATCGTATTTCCAGACAGGGATACCTATAAAGATCAATCGGAGACAAGATATGTTAAATACATGAATAAAACCGCTACTGTAACTTTAGCTAAGGAATTTGGCACTCAATTCAGCAGAACAGGAAAAGGAGTTGGACATCCATCTATTGCCATAGACTCAAAAGGAGATCTTCATGTGGTTTACATTCAATGGTCGAATAATGATTGGGATAATCAATCAATAATGTACATAACCAATAAAACCCAAACCATTCCAATTAATAAGTTAGATACTGATCAAGACAATATGCCAGATGCTTGGGAAATTGTAAACGGTTTGGACCCGCAAGATCCTCTTGATGCGTTCCATGATCTGGATGGTGACGCGCTTTCAAACCTGGATGAATATTATTATAATACCAACCCGAACCACAAAGACACTGACGGTGATGGAATTATTGATAGTGAGGACGCCTATCCGTTAGATCCGACAAAATGGGAGGGTGATGGGATAGATACCGATGGCGACGGCCTCCCGGACACGTGGGAATCATTTTACGGCCTCAACCCAAATAATCCAATGGATGCATTACTTGACGGTGACGGTGATAATCTCACCAATATCGAGGAATACAAACTCGGTACCAATCCCACAAAAACAGACACAGATGGTGATGGGTATTTAGATAATGTTGATGCATTCCCTAATGATCCAATAAATATATTGAAAGAACCTCCTGATAAAAAGCCAGGATTTGATATGTTTTTGATATTAATTGGAATTATTGTTATAATATTAATATTTGTATTATTGATAGGGGCATTATTTATATTAAAAAATAAACACAGAATAGAAACCCGATCTACCCCAGACGATGAAACGTATGGTAAAGCACTCGCCGAGATAATATCTAATAAAAGAGATACCGAGTTAACGGCTGAAGAATTTAGGAATTTATTAGAAAGCAAATTTCAGGATCGTGGGATGTCTCCGGATACATACAATTACATGAATAATTTCATCGAGAAAAATAATAATAGAAAGTATTAAATTCTTTCCAAGTTAATTTATCATAAGGAGCATGATAATGTCAACCGGGGACGAAGTGTTGGAAAATAAAATTAGGAGATTGATATATAATCATATTTTGAAATATCCTGGTGTGTCGTTCAATACCCTAAAAGATATTTATGAATTAACTGACAGCAGCCTTAGATACCACCTTTATTATTTGGAAAAAAATAATCAAATCCATTCTGGCACGGAAAAAGGCATTCGATGTTACTTTCCACACCCGGCCTCGGTTACCATACCCCAAAGACCGCAAGCGCCCCTGGAATCTCGTAGACTGTCCCCAGAGCAAGAGCGCATATTAAACGCAATAATACGTTACCCTGGAATAAATCAAAAGGAGATAGTTAATAGAACCGGGATAAACCGGTTCAAGGTGATGAGGAATATTAACACACTAGTAGAACTTAAATTGGTAAAAAATAGAAAATTTCAAAATACCGTGTATTATGAATATATCCCGGATGTCGAAATGAAATATCGTATATTGAAAGGGTTAATGATCAAGTTCCTTAAGAACGAGATCGATGAGGAGACTTTTTTAAAGCTAAAGAAACGGTTGGAAGGTGGATTGTGAATGGAGGATAATGAATTAAGTGTGCTTCACAAAAATAAGAAAAATTATTGTTGGATTCTTATTTTTGTTCGAGCTTAGAATTCCAAAAATAATTCACTGAAAAATATGGAATTCTAACCTAGGTGAGAGTACACTACGATCTTTTTCTAAGACCAATCGTTTGAGGTGCGAGTCGTGAGGTTTGAGGTGAGAGGATAGAGGGCAGAGGAAAGAATAAAGGCTAATTAATATATTGCTGAGGGAATTTGAAAAGTCAAATTGAAAATTGGAAATTTTAAAATTTTGATTGGATAGAATAATAATTTTAGTTCAACGAGATGGTCGGCTAGTCAGCTAGTTGATCAGTCAGCTAGTCAGCTGGCCAACTAGTTAACTGGCAGACCGGTGGGCCATCTCTCAACACCCATTATTCTAGGACCTCACCATTACCTCAATATTTGAAAACGAAAAACTTCAATAAAGTAAGTTAACATACCTTTGGAGAAAAAACTTGAAAATTTATCTCGAATCCTACGGGTGTACATTGAACCACGGCGAGGCGCAATATATACGGAAGTTATTGAGCACTGCAGCCCACGAGATCGTTACCGAGCCGAAGAACGCAGACCTGATCATTATTTTCACATGTACGGTTATCAAGACCACCGAGCTGAAGATGTTAAGGCGCTTGGAAGAGTTTTCAAGACTGGATAAACCCGTGTTAGTCTCCGGCTGCATGGCGGTTGTGCAGGGTGCGGCCGTGCGAAAGGTCATAAGTGATGCGTATTTTCTGAAGCCAATAGAGATATCTCGATCACAGACAGAGCTATGGTTAACGTTAAGTGCCATTCTTGACCAGATCAGTGCCGGTCACGTTGGTCATGTGAATGAGCCGGAGCAGAGTGTGGGAGGGGGGATAATCCCAAAAACCTCCATCGATCACATAGTCCCGATCGCAACTGGCTGTCTTGGGCATTGTACTTATTGCATTACCCGCCTGGCCCGTGGCTCGTTGGTGAGCAAGCCCGAAGATAGGATCATAGAGGATGTGCAGGCGGCATTGGACGGTGGAAGTTTCGAGATTCGGCTCACGGCCCAGGATACTGCAAGTTACGGCTTTGATCTTGAGTCTGACGAAAGTAGTACACTGCCCGGGTTATTAAACCGAATTGTAAACCTCGAGTTTAACCATGACTTCCGCGTTCGTGTTGGTATGATGAACCCGGACACACTTCGAACGATCCTGGATGATCTGATCGATAGCTACAAACATCCAAGAGTGTTCAAGTTCTTACACCTACCCGTCCAGTCCGGTGATGATGACCTGCTGGCCGCCATGGGCAGGAAATACTCGGTGGCAGAATTCTTGAAGATCGTGGCAAAATTCAGGGCAGAGTTACCAAACCTAACACTATCCACCGATATAATAATCGGCTATCCGGGCGAGACCGATGATCAGTTCCAGTGCAGCATGTCGTTATTGGAAAACGTTAAACCCAATATCGTAAACATTACGCGCTTTTCGGCACGCCCCGGCACACCCGCTGCCGAACTGGAGAACAGACTGCCCGGTCGTGTTGTGAAGGCACGCTCACGGGCAATGACCAAGCTTCGGTTCAAGATCAGTCATGAGTTGAATGAGAGCGCATGTGGTGGGGAGTATCGTGTGTTGGTGACCGAGCGTGTTAAAGAGGGCTCCGTGCTTGCACGAAACGGTAATTATCAACCGGTGGTGATCAAGCGCACAGAGCCATTAGGTAGTTGGGTGGAGGTTAAGATCACCAGCGCAACTGATGCGTATTTGATTGGGGAGTTGGTTTGCTGATTGTTGTTTTTAATTCTGGCAATAACCAAGAAACAATAACTCATCCGTGTTTGATCATTGTTAATTGAACATTGGTTATTATTTGGTAATTGTTGGTTGGTGATTGGTCATTGAACTCTACATGAATTAATTAAAAAATCATCCGTGTTTGATCATTGTTAATTGAACATTGGTTATTATTTGGTAATTGTTGGTTAGTGATTGGTCATTGAACTCTACATGAATTAATTAAATTCCAATCATTAAGAAAAACAATATATATTACAACATTATTTGGACATTGATCGTTATGAAGGTATTAATTCCCGCTGCCGGCCAAGGCGTACGCCTGAAACCGCACACACTATCACGGCCAAAGCCCATGATCTATGTAGCGGGTAAGCCCATCATCGGGCATATTCTGGACAATCTGAAAGGGCTGTTTACCGATATCGTGATAATCGTCGGGTACATGAAAGACAAATTGATCAGGTACGTTGATGCAAACTACTCCAAGGATTTCAAGATCGATTATGTGGAACAGACCGAGATGCTGGGTCTTGGCCATGCGGTATATTTGGGTAAAGATCTGGTGGGCAGCTCCCCATTACTGATTACCCTGGGCGACGAGTTCTTTGGCATGAGTTACCAAGAGATGCTGGTAGAGCATAAGAAGCTCATGCCGGCGGCGTGTACACTGGGCGTCAAGCATGTGGATAACCCGTCACATTACGGCGTTGTGGAAGAAGACTCGGGCAAAGTTTCGAGATTGATCGAGAAACCACAGTCCCCCACTACCGACCTGGCCATTGCAGGCATATATTTAATAGAGGACACAGGACTGCTCTGGGAATGCCTGGAGACCGTGATGGGCAAGTGCAAGAGCGACAGACCAAATGGGGATTCCGTACAGGTCAATTACCAGCTCACTGACGGCCTGCAGCTAATGGTGGAAAAGGGGGCAGTGTTCAAGACATTTATGGTGCCGGATTGGTATGATTGCGGCCGCGCCGAGATGCTGCTGGAAGTTAATAGATTGTTACTGGATAAATACGGCTCGGAGAACAGCGGTGTGATGCGCAGGTGCGTGTTGATCGACCCGGTCAGGGTAGGCGAGAACTGTAAGCTGGAGGACTCGATCATTGGCCCCCATGTATCGGTTGCCGATGGCACCACCATCAAAAACAGTATAATAAAAAACACAATAATCG
This sequence comes from Thermoplasmata archaeon, assembly GCA_020696345.1. Classification (GTDB taxonomy): domain Archaea; phylum Thermoplasmatota; class Penumbrarchaeia; order JAEHCK01; family JAEHCK01; genus JAEHCK01. The sequence continues at coordinate 4,970 of JAEHCK010000111.1, forward strand.
GTTCGAACACCGAGCTGCAGAACATGGTACTGAAGGCGAGCATAATAAACGATGAGGTGATAATGCACGGCCGCGGGCAGACCGTCAATGTGGGTGAGAACTCAGAGATCAAGATGATTTGATGCTGAACTGTGGCCCTGCTTAATTGAAGCTAAACAGAAACCAGGTTGTGTTGATGTTGAACAGATACCGTGACGAATTTATGCAGAGTTGATTCCAGGATTGTTTTTAAAACTAGGTTTCAATTGTTCGACAATTAATCAAGGCATCTGTCAAACAATAAACAATCACGGCTACTTTCCTACAACAATTCTACCCGACTACCCCAGCAAGCTGAGCACACCCATGGTGATCCCCAATACCAGCAGCCCGGCGGTGAGCACGCCCGCGGTGATAGCACAGAACGCGCGGCGTGAGTCCAGGTCGAATAGATACGCGATCAATGAACCAGTCCAGGCGCCCGTAACAGGCAGCGGTATTGCCACGAACAACCACAGGCCAAGCGCCCCATAGTGCTGGATTGGGCCCGTGGCGCGTATGCGTGTGCGGTTGAAGAAGCTGGTAAGCTTGCGGTCCCACCAGGCATAACGCCGCAGCCAGTGCTCGATCCTGCCTAGAAATAATAAGATGAATGGGATCGGTATAATATTGCCGATAACGGCAATAGTGAACGCGGTTAGCTCGGGCATGTGATAAACTGCGATCGCCAGCGGTAAGCTGAGCCTAAGCTCGACAAATGGGGTCATTGAAATAATGACCGTAACCAGCCAACCCGGTAGTAATGCCAGTGCTTCCGCGAGCCCGTGGGCCACGTCCAAATAATGCATATTACAGAAATAAACCAAACTGTTATTAATGTTGCGTAACCCCAATAAATATATTAGCGTGTTATTTGGGATATTGCTTAACTATATATTATATGCTGCTTATTAAACGCAAAGCTTCAATAATATCTCATTGAATGTATAATATTCCTATATAAATATATCTGCTAACTTATATAAATCAAAACATCCATTACCCATGCAGATGAGAACCATCAGATTGAGGCCTATCTCTTTAGGTTTGTGGGAGAACCCCCTGTTCCCACTCACCAATAGGCCCTTACCCCCTATTATAAAAGACGCACACCTATATGGTAAAACTCTCCGTGAACGGTTTTTGATCAACGAATCCGGCACCATTCTACATCACTGGCTAGGGGGACTACCAGCGATATACAAAAACCATGCACAATGGGCAAAAGACATTTATAATTCGACGATCCAATCCGAAAGCAATGGAAACCGCCTAATGGACATCACGTATGTTGCCAAAGAGAAAGGAAAAAAAGTGGTATTTCACATAAAGAAGAAGCGCTCTAAAGATATACTCGTTGAACTGTATATATAAAAAATACCCCCTTCGTCTAATATTTGCCCATCAGCCCTCGACAAATGACCTCCCGGTCACCAATTACCAATCTCAGCCACAGCTCTATAGCGATCACCACTCATAATAACGCAAAAACAAAAAAACTACGATCGGTCACATATTCTATTGATCAATACACCGCTCCACGTTTACCGCAGTCAGTACATGTCACCACCACGGGGCGGTTCAGCGTCATGACCTCCATGGATTTGCCGCATGTAGGACAGACCACTTTGGGTGGCTTATACGGGCCCCGAAAACCCCGACCCTGTCCCGATGACATTCCAATAATGCCCTTGGTAGAGCCCGGTTCATGGTCACCAGCATGCTTGCGCATTCTCTTGCGGCGCGCATCGATAAAAATATACAAGACCATTATGCTCATTACAATGATCAACAAAATAAATACGACCACCGCAGCTGGCAGCCCATCTTCCACATCCTTCGTTTTTTTGGTGATATGTTTCTCGGGTGCGGATAACGGGTCGCGCGGGTCCGTATTCACCTTATATTCTTCCCAGTTAGAGTACGTATCCATATCTGTATCATCATCTGCATCGTGCGGGTCGTGGATATTAAAATTATGCAGGTTCTCCCAATAATCCGGTATCCCGTCATCGTCCGAGTCCTGCTCTTGGTTGATGGAAAATATATGGATGACTATGCTGGTATTACTTACGAACTGCTCATCGCGTACCGATAGGATAATGGTATGCGAGCCGTTCTCGTAAAGCTGTGATGGTAGGGTGCGGCCTGAACCGATCTTTCTCCTCGCGCCAAACGTGGATAAATACCAGATAAAATCAACATCTTTGAGCACAGAATCCGGGTCGGCGGCAGTGCCTCGAAACGAGATATAGTCCGTGGTTAAATATCGTGAGCCTAGCTCGGGCGATAATATCTTTGGGATCGGCGGGTCGTTAATATTTATTATGATCAAAGTCACATGTGTATAGTTTTGATCTCCATGCACGTCAACTGCGCTTATGTTCCACACATATTCTCCCACCATATCATTTGTGGGTTTAAACGTTAAATACCCCGAGACATTATCAAAAGTATACCCGAACTTATTCGGGGCCTCTTCAAGGATCGAAAATATCTCGGTCATGTTCTGCGTTATTATTATCTTCTCGCCATCGGCCGCATCGGAGGCATTGATGGTAAAATTAAACCATCGATCCTCCATAAGTTCAATGGTCTTATTAACCGATAATTGAGGCGGATCGTTTACCGGTTTTACAATGATCTTTAGATAATCGGTAACTTCGGAAATTCCATCCGATGCATAGAAGTCAATATATTCCGTACCAAACCAATTCGGTCTGGGCGCAATCGTCACAACACCGTACTGCTCATCTTCCACCGATTCTTGGTTGATCGTAACATCCAGATGATTATTGTTCTCAACCCGGAATGTGAGCAGATCCTTATCGATAGGATCGATAAAATACTCGAAAAGGTTGATCTCGGTATTCACATCGTCCTCTTTGATGATCAAGTAATCAAAGTATTTGATGATCTGTGGTGGGTCATTGACAGGGAGCACCCTGATCGTGAACACGAATGGCGAATCGAGATAATTATGACTCTTATCCGATACATTTAGTAGAATTGGCACCTCACCGTTCTTATCGGGTTTTAGGTCTATTCTCAATCGTGTCTGGTTTACGATATTGACTTCCAATATCGAATTATTAAAGTTTTTACCCCAGACAATATTTCCATCTTCCAGCGCCCCGTTCGGATCGGCTATTGTAAAATCAAGATTTTCGTTGAGGTCCACATCTTCAAAGATACTGTTCATTTCAAAGAATGTTGTATTATCGTCTTCATAAAGCACGAGCTCGGTGGGTGCGGTTGGCCGGACGAACGGTTCAAGGTTATTCGAGACATAAGGTCCATGCCAGCTCTTGCCAAGCTCGATGGTGCCATTTGCCCAGGCGTTCTTATCCTTGAAATGGAACTGGAACACGTGATGATCGCCCTCACCCAATAATCGCCCGGACACTATGATCTTATATTTACAACCCTCTTCATATATCATATCTCCAACCGTGCCTGGCGTTACCTTGACCATGTTTTCGCGGATCTCACCATCAAGAGTATAGATAGATATCTGGGTCATAAAAGGTTTATAATTATTCTCCTGCCGGTAGATAACGGTGTACTGATAATTATCGTAGGTCCTTCCACGGATCTTATTCGTGGTTGTGGATATTATGGATACCTTCTCTAATAGTGGCCGCTTTATCGATTTTGTATCTAATGTTTCAATGGTAAATTCGCAATAGCTGCCGCCGATATAAGTTATCATTTCATCTACAATAGGATAGAATTTGACCCCGGGCCGGGTCGGGTCAACCCCGTAACTCTCTATGTAAAAACCGATAAATGTCCACCTGAACAAATTGCTGGGTAATGCAATGATATCCGAGTATTCCACTTCATCATCAAGATCGAGTGAACTGTGCCGGCTTAACATGAGATGGTCACGGTACTGGTATGGAAATGTCGGCTCATTACCCAACATGGCGCCCTCATGGTAGATCAGCATATGCAGCACGGTAACAGGATAGATCATGGTGCCGTTTGGCAGTGTGAACGACTGCATGGACATAGTCTTATCCATGGTGACCTTTAAAGAAAAATTCAGACCCACGGCATCACTCATATGTGCTCTTTTGATCTCGAACCAATCAAACGCGTCCAGACCCATACGAACTCGCGGCGAGATGGGTGGTGCAACTGAAGATGCATATTTAATATCATCGTATGCATCGTCATTTGGAGCTTGGGAATTTTTGTTCAATTGCAATCTATATGTTGCCTGACCGCCGTCGGTCTCGAGTTTGATATAATAATATTTGTTATTGAAAGAATTAATGATCACAGAATTAGCAGAACTCGAACCGATCCTGAATCTGGTAAAGTTCATAAGGATCATTTCGGTATCAAAATCGATGACGCCATTTTGGTTAATATCGAATACCCCATAAACGAATACACCCAAATAATAACCATTATCGCCCGATAACGGATCAGTGTGCCGGAGTATCATGTTATCGACTTGTTCGATATATTTACCGTTCGTATCTGCTTGCACATCCAATTCCATTTTGAACCAATCTATATCCGTACCAGAGCTGATGTCGCCGATCAGATTGGTTCCGGTGGTAATGGGAATTTTTGTGGCATGGACCGGGAGATTATTCGGCTCGATTTCTGTGGCACGTGTGCCGCGCGTACCATAAGTGCTATCCATACTCTGTGTAAACATGGCCGTGTCATCAACCTCTACCAGATCTTCCGGAAATTTAGAAACTTGTTCTGTTTGCTTCATGGTCAAAGGCATGGCTGAGAAAATCAGACCGATTAAAACGGCCAGGACAATAAACATTTTTATTGTCTTATTGTTGTACACAAAGTTTAGATCTAACATTTTTTTTTCAACCCACTGATAGTTTAATATATTTTGTTTATCTGAGTCTGAGGTGGCCTTATAATAACTCCGAATTATTTATATTTTTATGTAGTTTTATTCAATGTTTTTTCTTTCTCATTTTCCTAATTGGCTCCATAAGCCCCTCAAAGTGACCCTGATAACTCTTTGGCACACCGCCGCGTGCTAATAGGCTCAGGTCTGATACGATATCATCCCTTCCAATCTGTGTTAGCTCCATGTAGAACTCATTGATATTGATAAATTTTACATTTTCGGTGAGCCACTGCCGCGGCTCGCCAATGGAATGATATATCAACACCCTCGCATATTTGGTCAACGCGTCATTGATCTCATGTTTAATCTCGGGTCCCCAACTGCGATATTGTGCAGTTGTATAAACCCGGCTCTTTGCATTTGTGTTTTCAAGGTAATGATCAGGTAATTCATATCCAGGATAGTATTCATTGCAGTTTTCCTCGATATGATCGGAACGAGTCTGAATTACATGCACATCATATTCCACCTTTTGCAGATCTAGAACATTCTTTAAATATTCCTTTAAAACAAAAGTGCGGAACTTTTCGATAAATACTTTTAATCGGTTCTGTTCCAGGTTGAGCTGAGCGGCGGAAACTGCCTCGGACCAGGTTTTAAAGTATCTGCGAAAGCCAGTATATAGGCTTGGGTTTTGGCTTTTGATGAACACGGGTTGGATATTACCATACGCCTGATGGTGGTCAACCAGCGCCTTTTTTATCCTCGCCACGGTCCAGAACCGATTACTACTGCTGTTGAGGGATTTATAATCAACCTCTGCCGCAGAAAGACTCTTGGGCCAACTGCCAAAGAATTGTTTGGCAATGGCAGAATAGTACAATTCGGGGTACACATGTCTTATGAAGCCCGCACCCAGATCCATTCGTGAGCCGTACAAAATACCGATCTGCTTAACCACCGCCCCGGGTGACCAGAAGTCCCTAGTCAGGTGCGTTAATTTATCGATCGCTTTTGGTTCGATCCCCGCCTCCAGTATGGTATTGTACCAACCGCCGAATAATATGATCGCCGCTTTTACAAGCGGAGTTTCGCCATTGGCTATGGCCCGGGGTAAATGCAGGGCTTCGACATTTCCCGATCTATACAGCTCGTGTACCCTATCCACCACTGCCTGGCGGTACCAATAATCGTTAGAGCTTCTTTGGATATATCCCTCATTATCATTGAACTGTCCAGTCATTCCTATCCCAATCGAGCGATCGTTCGATCTTGGCTTGAGTCGACAAAGAATTATCGTTCTTTGATATAAAGCGTTCTACGTGTCGTAAACGTTTTAAAAGCCCGGCCTTGTTTGCGATCTGTATCTCGAGCCCAGGTCGTTTGTTCACTTCCATGATCAAGTGTCCTTTACTCTCGTCAATACATAGATCTACCCCGGCAAAACCCAAGCCGCTCAACACCTGGGCACGCACTGCAAGATGCAGCATCCGACCCCAATCGGGAAGTTTGAAACCAATGAATTTGTACTTTGTATCGGGGTGATGTGTCACCTCACGGCGCTTATGGATTGCATGGAAGAGCTCGCCGTTGGTCAATTGTAAACCGGCGCCGATCGCACCACGGTGTAGGTTCGCCTTGCCAGATGACCTGTTCGTGGGTAAACGTACCATCGCCATGACCGGATAACCCAATAAGCAAATTATCCGAATATCCAGAAGTCCGCTGGAAAATAGGTTTCGCAGCATTTTATTCGGTTGTATGCATTCTTCGATCAGAGCCTTATCCGGCTTCCCCCTCGAGAACCGGCCCTTATTGATCCGTTCGATATGTTGGCCGAGCTGGCTTAATTCCAAACCCCGGTTGTTAATGGTTATGAACCGTTTACCAACACGCTTATTTATTACCAAAATGCCCTTGCCAACATGGCCGCGGTTTGGTTTGATCACGAATGAGGTGTGGTGTTTGTATGCCAAAAAATCGTAAAACGCAGGCAGTTCATCAATGCTGGAGATCATCAGGTAGGTCAACGGCATGGGTATGCCCGCGGGTAGAAGCCGGCTTTTGGTTTCCTGTTTCGTAAGGTGGATCAGATCGTGGTGTTTGTTATATTTTTTCACATAATCTCTATTTCGAATGTTCAAGGTAAGAATATCGGACTGCACGGTCTTCAGATACCTCATATATTTTTCATAGCCAAGATCACGGTTACGTATGGCCGCACGCGTACTTTTAAACCGAGAATAATCAGCCATACCCAACCTGAACCGGCGCTTGAATCGGCGTAATCGCTTCAAATTCGTACCTCTGTTAATTTATTGTTATTGGATATAGGAATTTCAACCTATTCGATCTATTATCTTTACTTTTGCGAAGTATTTTTTTTAAACTCCAACAAATATTCGAACATACCATTGTTAACGATGAAGTTTTGCGGGTAACTGAACAATCCAATATCGTATTCATTCCTGCGGTCCCAGATAATGATATTTTTAAGTTCGAAACCCAAATCGCGCAATACCTTAATGTAGAGATTCGACAGGGGAATATATTCTCCACGCCGGCGGTAATCTCCCGTATCGATCACGCATCGCCCGCCAGGTTTCAATACAGTATATACTTTCCCGAATATATTTTTTATACTGTCAAAAAAGCCATCAAGAGCGAGTTCATTACTCAGGTCCGAGGCATCATTAGAATAGTTCTGTTTCAGGTATCTTTTGTTCTTGAGGTTACGTTTCGACGGCGGCTGGTTCAACAGGTCCCAGTAGGGTGGTGATGTGAATGCGAGATCCACCGATGCAGGCGGCAGGTATTCGGGCAATTTCCTGCTGTCGGAGCATACCAAGTGTATGTGCTGGCCCGCTCGGGTGTAACGGTGTGTCGAGGTGGAGGTAGTGCAATGATCATCATTTATCAATTTCAACCGTCGGTTAATGAAATCCGTAAACTTGGAATTCAGATCAAACCCAACACTATTACGCCCCAGGACCGATGCCGCATATAATGTGGTGCCAACACCACAAAACACGTCCAGAACAGTTTCGTTCTCGTGCGAATAATTTTTGATAACCCGCTTGGCCAGGACAGACGGGAATACTGCGGGGTGCTGCTGGCGTGAGAACGAATCAAACCTGGTATTCAATTCCCTGGCACGAAACCACCAGATGGGCACCTGGTTGCGCAGCCACTCACGCTCGGAGAGACAGTTCATTGCACCCTTCGGGCAGGCGCACGTACGCTCGGTGGGCAGCCACGGGATCAAATTGTTTGATGAATTATTTTCAGGCATTGATACACTTTCAGGGATCATTAATATAGATCAAATTGTTGTTAGAATGGAAAATGAAATATTTAGAATTAACTATATGTTTCGAGAAACAGTTGCTAGATGTTAGTTGCTAGTTGCCAGTTTAATATGATCACACTAGAAACTAACAACTTACAACTGATAACTAACAGGGTCAGGGTAATGAGTTGGTGATGCTCCCCCATTGTCCACCGCAGGCACCCGAGGGGAAAACCAGCTATATTATTGATGGGGGAATTGGAAATTTGAAATTGTAAATTTTAAATTTGAAACGTGGCTAATATTCTGTCATTTGGATTTTCGGATTTGTTTAGAGTTTAGTGATTAGAATTTCGGATTTCTTAATTCTTATTTATCTCTTTATAGAAAACTCTCCTTGAAATTAAACTTTTTGCGAAACAATTTTTTGTGGTTTGGTAACAGAAAATATTTATACTCATATGAGTATACATACATATATATCTGAGGTGTTTCGATGGCAAGTAAAAATATTGCAATCACAGAGGACATATATCATGAATTATTAAAAAGAAAACATTATGATGAAAGTTTTACTAAAATAATTTCAAGATTACTTAAAGAAAAAGATCGCCCATCGAATTATTTTGGAAAATGGAAAGACATTTCGAAAGAAGAAGAGAATAAAATTAAAAAGGCAAAATCAGAATTGCATAAATTATGGACTGAACGAAAACTTACATAGACAATAATGGGGTGCACTTTTGATTTGTATTGATTCGGATTTCGCGATAGCAATTCTGAAGGGAGAGTCTAAGGCAAAAGAATTACTAATAACCTTGGAATCAGAAGGTGATATTTATATCACCAGTATTAGTATATTTGAATTAACATATATTACAAAAGAAATATCTAAAAAGAAAGAAAAATCATTGTTAAACCTAATAAATGCATTGAAAGTGCTCCCATTAGATAAAAATTCAGCATTAATTGCAAGTAAAATCGGAAGGAAATTAGCAAAAAAAGGAAAAATGGTACACCCCATGGATCTTATGATTGGTGCAATGGCATTACAAAATAAAATGCCCCTTGTAACAAATAATGTTAAACATTTTTCAAGAATTAAAGGGCTGGAAATTGTTTCTTGGTGATAAATACCCCGTTGTCCACCGCAGGCTGACGAGGGGAAAACCGGCTATATTATTGATGGGGGAATTGGAAATTGTAAAATGTAAATTGTAAAAGTTGTCAACGGCAAGTGAAAAATCCTCAATTTCGGCAAACAACAAGTTACCACCCTAACACCCATCTCCGAAATAAATCGGGAAGTGAACGATTCAATCGCAGAGACTAAAGCGTTCCACAACGTTTAAATAATCGTGTAAAAAGTGTTCCAATCTTTATTTTAATACTAACGATTATTTTTTTATTAATTAAATTGAGGTGATTGACATGCGGCGTACAGTTTCTGTTATTAGTGTGATCTTATTATTATTGGGTGGGTTTATGCTATCGATATCTTTCGACTTGACTTCACAAGATGCATCGGCAGAGGATTGGTATATGTCCATAGATGTGGATACCACCTGGAACACGGATAAGACCATTAAAACTGATATATATATCAGTGCTGGAAAAACTTTGACCATTTATCCCGGTGTTAAGGTATTATTCGACGGAGCATTCAGTTTTATTGTAAATAGCACGGGCAAATTAGTAGCGAATGGTGGCCAAACACAACCGATAATCTTTGACCGAATAGGAGGTAGTAAATGGGCAGGACTGAAAGTTCTTAATAATGCCAGGTCCGAATTTGACTGGTGCACTTTTAGTAATGCAACCGATGGGATCATTTTACAGAATAATCAATTTCAAACAAATATTACGAACTGCTCATTCTCTAATTGCGTAGAATATTTAAATATTACAACTTCAAAGGTCAATGTAACCAGCACGAAGTTTGAAGGCAAAGCATTTGATAAAAACCCAACCCAGATCCTCGGAAAAATAAATGAAGATGCCACCTCTGAAATTTACATTCAGTACTTCGTTAATATTTTTACGGTAAATGGCTCGTCAGATCTGACCACACGGCCACGGGTAACATATCCGGTTTCGGCTGTTAATGTACAGATCAACTATGGTGGTGGGTCAATAGTTGGCACCACAGATTTCAACGGTGAATTTCCATCAAGACGGGTCACTGCTTTAAAGATTACGGGTACTGCGAAGGCGCGG
>JAEHCK010000208.1 GCA_020696345.1 Thermoplasmata archaeon
GTTACATCCATTCCATTAAATATTGCAGAAGGTAGTAGTTGATGTTATTATTGAAAAACTATATTATAAATTATCTGGTTTTGAAAAATCTCTCAAGCAACAATAGATTTTCTAAAATAAATATATAAAAAAATCCCACGTCCCAATAATAAATCGCAATATCCCACGTCCCAATAATAAATCGCAATATCCCACGTCCTAATAACTAATCACAATATCCCACGTCCTAACAATTAATCGCAATATCCCACGTCCTAACAATTAATCGTAACGTCCAACATCCTAATAATCAAGAGATACGTCCAACATCCCAACAATAAAATATCAATAAGATATAAACAATGTCTCAATAAGGATTCGAAAATAAAACCAGTGATCATTTATGATAATAGGAGTAATTGGCGGTAATAAATGCTCGGGTAATGTATGCGAGATCGCTGAAGCAGTTGGCAAATATATTGCAGAATCGGGAGCACATCTGGTCTGCGGCGGTCTTGGCGGAGTAATGGAATATGCCTGCAAGGGCGCCAAGCTGGCAGGCGGAAAGACCATCGGAATCCTGCCCGGCATGGATAAAGCAGACGCCAATGAGTATGTTGATATCCCGATACCAACCGGACTGCATACAGCACGTAATATGGTTATTATCCATACTGCAGATGTATTGATAGCCATCGACGGCGGCTACGGGACATTATCGGAAATTGCATTTGCATTGAATGTAGGTAAACCGGTTGTTGCGTTACAGACTTGGTCATTAGAACTTGCAGGTAAGGTTGATGACGAGTTGTTTTTACACGTTGATGATCCGAAAACGGCGGTCGAGCTGGCAATCAAGTTAGGTTTGAAGTGAGAGCATATTCATCCCTAGGGATGTGGGATGTGGAACGATGTTTGTTTGATTCAAAGTGTGGGATTTGGGGTTTGGGATTTATTCTTCATCCTCATACTTCAACCCACCTCACAGCTCAAATGCTTGTTTTTAAAAAAAGATCGTAATGTACTCAAACCTCACACCTAAGTAAGCAATAAAAAAGTAGAGAGAACCATAAATGTTAATAATGGATTCGGGTCTTGTCGGTAAGTTATCAACTCACCTCCCAAATCCCACCTCCCAAATCCCTAATTATTTAACAATTAATTTATTAATGTTCATGGATAACCGATCACCTTGACCAAATTATCTAGCTCCAAAATTAAAAAAGTGAAGAACTCGAAAAAGCCAATAGAGGGAACTGTAGGGCCAGGATACCCACCCTCATCATACCTACCATATCCTCCATACTCGCCATACCCACCATACCCCCCACACACTACATTTCAAAGACCGTTTTATCAACGTATAACTTACAAAAAGATTTCACAGATGTCGTTGATCTTAATTTTTTTGGTCTGTATCACAGTTTACTGGTTACCCTACATTATCTCAAATATGATCAGCATCCCATTTCTGTTTATTAGCGAGAAATCCGCAGAGGTCGCCATGGGTATCGCCCTTTGTCTAATTACAATAGCCTTAATGTTGTTCCTGAGACAATACCTGGATAACCCGACCATGAAGGATTACGGCTTTTCTTCTAAAAATTTAGGCGGCAATTTGGTTTTAACAACAAAATTGATCTTCATTATTTTCGCAGTAGATTTCTTGGTGTTGGAATTCTTTTCAGCATTAGGCGTATCTTTCGAATCCGAGCCTATAGATATAGATATTTTTTTCATATTATCTGCAGTTATTATTGCGCCTATCTTTGAAGAAACGGTTTACAGAATTAACGCATCCACACTGCTAGCCCGGCGTTTACCGATCATCTGGGTCGCGGGGATCACCTCGGTTTGGTTTATTACCAAACACATACCCATGTGGCATTTAGATACAAAATTCGGGTTAGCCGCACTCAGTGTTATAGTACCCTTGGAAATTATTATCTGGACCGTTATAACATATTATTTTCTAAAACGTAAATGTATTTGGATCCCATTTTTGTTGCATGTATTCAATAATGGTTCAATAGCTCTGTTCAATATTCTTCCGGAAACAATTGCCGATTATTTGGGATTACTATTTTTAGGGATAGGTGTGGTATTTATTGTTGTTTTTGCTATCCCAAAATTCCATCATGTGGTAATTCAAAACATAAAACAAAAGAAATTCAAGATCGCTTCCAAAACGTATTATTATCTGTTAATCGCCGCTGGCTTATCCCTTCTTTTCGTGATCACCAGTGAGGGTTTGGTTGGCCTGCAATATATCAACACGATATTATGCTTACCCATTGGTGGTGTTCTGATATTGATTTCTATTATTACTGTTGTTTATATCTTTCTAAATAAAAATACCTTTTATGTGAAAGAATAAATTTATGCTGAACAGATACCGTGATGGGTTGGTGCTGAACAGATACCGTGATGGGTTGATGCTGAACAGATACCGAGCTGGGTTGGTGCTGAACAGATACCTGGATTTTATTTTTAAACCCAGGTTTCAATTAATCGATAATCGATCAAGGCATCTGTCAATCGATAATCCATCAGGGTATCTGTCAATCAACAATTAATCAAGGTATCTATCAATCAACAATTAATCCAGGCATCTGTCAATCAATAATCGACCAAGGCATCTGTCTATCAATAGCTCATCATGGCATCTGTCATTCGTTAATTCATCCAGGTATCTATCAATCCATAACTCATCACGGCTACTTTCCTACAATAATTCTACCTGACTTCAACTACTGTCAAACAGCAAAGAATTATGATCCAAGAACCAAACTATATTCATACAGCACTCTTAACGCCTTTGCGGCTTTATCTGGTAGGTCATAAGTTGGAATCGGCGTGTCTATCAGTAGATTAGTTACCAATTGAAAATCTTCGGCGCCTACAGGAACATCAACCACCGGTTTATTGAACTTTTCTACAACCTCGGGTAATACTTTTGCATCTTCTGGCTGAAAGAAGCATGATTTCAACATATTTATGACCATCACACCATCAACATTGGTATCGTTGAGTACATGTTCAAGAATAAATCCAAAGCGCTCTGCACGTGCATCTGCGATCATATCGATAGGGTTAATAATGTCCACGCCAGGGTATCTTTCTTTAATGATGTTTTTAGTGTGATCTGTCAAATGTGCCAGTTCCAGCCCTTCATGAACCAATGCATCTGCTGCTAAAATGGCTGGGCCGCCCACATTACTCACTACAGCCACACGTTTACCGGCCATGGACGGTTGTTTGCATAATGCCAACGCAGCATTGAATAGCTCTTCGATGTCCCTTACCCTGATGACGCCAGCTTCTTTGAATGCGGCATCGAAAATATCATCTGAACCTGCAATAGAGCCAGTATGTGATAATGCCCGCCGCGCAGACTCGGACGTAACACCACCCTTCAAAACCACGATCGGTTTTTTCTTACTGATCTCTTTGGCCATCTTTACAAATCTACGGCCATCACGCAAGCCTTCCATATAAATTGCAATTACCTCGGTCTCAGGGTCCTGGGCAAGATAATCCAAGACATTGATGTCGTCAATGTCCATTTTATCTCCCATGAAGATGAATTTACCTATACCGATCCTATAGAAAGTGGCCCAATCAAGCAGTGCCGCACCTACACCACCGCTTTGGGATATGACCGAGATATTACCGGATTTTGGCATTAGGTCAGGTTCGAATGTTGTATTTAAACCCAGGCTGGGGTTAACGATACCCATTATCGTATTAGGTCCAAGAACGCGTACATGATGTTTCATGGCCAGTGCCAGATATTGCTCTTTGATCTTTGCCTCAAACCCGCCGGTGATCTGGATGATCGCTTGTACTCCGGCTTCCATTGTCAGCTCCGCCCAGACCAATGATTCTTTAGGGGGGAGTACAATGATCGCAAGATCTGCACTTGGAACAGTTTTCATCTTTTCAATGTCGATCACCTGAAAATCGAATTTAAAATATTTCTTCATATTTGCTGCGATATTTTGGAATAATTCAGGTGACGCCATACCCACTTCTTCAATGATCTTACTCGAACCGATCAAAATTACAGACCTTGGTTCAAAGATGAGTTTAATTCGCTGTTTGGGTTCGACTATATTCTCGTTTTCCGGTTGAAAATTCATATTGTGAATTTCATTATTCGATTTTTCATTGGTCATCCATATCACGTGTTTTCTAATGATTTACTGATATCTGAAATTTGGTCAAACTTATTCAAACAAAGTTTTATTCAATCCAACACGATCCGAGCATCTACGGCTATAACACTATCAACCCTGGCAAAGATAGGATTTACATCGATCTCACATATTTGATCATTCTCAGCCATTAGTTTTGAAACTTTTACAATGATATCGGCAATACCTTCAATGTCCACACCTTCACTGCCGCGATACCGGGTCAAGAGCGGGTATGCCTTGATCTCGGTGACCATCTTTTGTGCCGAATCCGGATCTGTTGGTGCAAGCCGAAATGATACATCATTCATCACTTCGACCCAGGTACCACCCATACCGAACATCACACATGGCCCAAAGACCGGGTCTTTTAAACCTCCAACTATGACCTCGACGCCGCGCGGCACCTGATGCTGTACCGTCACACCAAGTATTTTAGCATGAGGGTCGTACTGTTTGGCATTCTCGATGATCTCCTCAAATGCATTTGTAATATCCTCGGCGTTTTCCAAGAACGTTTTTACCCCGCCGGCATCGACCTTATGAAGAATATGAGGTGACGCGATCTTGAGCACTATTGGATATCCCATAGATTGTGCTAGTGTTACAGTTTCATCCTGAGAGGTTGCAAGCTCGGTACGGACCACGGGAATATCATATTCCTCCAATATACTTTTAGCCTCCAATTCGGTGAGTTCTCTGCGTTTCTCCGTCTTGAGCTGCTGGATCATTTCCGACACGACCATGGGTGTCACCAAATAACATTTAAATGAAATAATTTAATGTCTGATGAAGATAGGGATGTGGGAAGTAGGAAGTGGGATGAGAGTTGAGATATTAGCGATAATATCCAGGGTTAGAAATAAACAGTTACCGAGCAGACTAACCCTGAGTTTTGGGATGACCGTAAAACTTTTTGTGAAGGGTTAGTCAGCGCAGGTAACAGCTAAAAAGTTTCCGTCCGCATCCCAAATCCCTAAATCATTATTAAGGATTTAATATCTTTTTGAGTGACCGATAGGTTGCTCTATCAAATGAATTCCAGATCCTTTAGGTTCTGGATGAAATTTGATAAACGTCTAATGTATTTTTGGACCCGTAGCGGCGCGTTTGCCCCAAGGGGCAAGCACTTTA
>JAEHCK010000210.1 GCA_020696345.1 Thermoplasmata archaeon
CATGCCAGTTGAAACAGCAAAACCTTTCTGATTAACAAAACCATCAGACTGGACGAAACTCTTGGTACTTGTTTTAGCACCAACAAGACCGTAACCGTAACCATTCACAGTGGCCTCATTAAAAGAACTGGCGCCGGACAGACCGTTGCCGGTAACAATACCTGTTGAATCAGACGCTGTAGCGCTAATATCAGGCGGAACCGTACCCATGGACATCGCCGGGGCTGCAAACAACAACAACGCACTTAAAACTGCAATAAAACTAAAAAATTTCTTCATACTTTCTCCTTCTACAAATTAATTTTTATTGTTAAGCGCCGTGCCTAAAGGTCAGTGCGCTTAATCACAAATTATCATACAGTATAACACATAAAACAACGAAAGTAAACGTTTAGTGTAAAATAGCGATACTATCATTCTCACCGTAATAGACAAAACGTGGTGTATTTTCAACTTCTACCTGTTGATCAGTCCTCACCTTAACGATAACAACAACCGGATCGGCAATGGCTGGCATGCTGCATGCCATTAAGAAAAATCCGGCTATTAACAACATTAAAAATTTCTTCATTATTCTCCCTTATTCATTTAATTTCTGTTTCTTCTTTTTATCTTCGTTCAGTTTGTCCTTATCCTTCCATAAAGGATTTCCCTTGTCACCTTCGGTCTTGATCAGATCGCCTTTATGTTCTTTCTTTAAAAGTTTACCGTCTTTCTTCTCGGGTTTGATTAATTCACCCTCGTATTCTTTTGACATTTAGTCTCCTTTTCCTGCCCAATTTGCTTTCTCGACAATCTTCATAAATTCTTCTGCCGTTGTTGCCTGGTCGATGATCTTATCTGGACCCTTTGTCCGCCAGCCACCGTCATCGGCTTGTGGTTTCAACATCTCATCACTCCTTGTCACACCACGTTTTCTGCCTTCATAATACCCTGACATGTTCGTTGCCAATGTTTGGTTACTCATAGCATAACTCGCACGGGTTCCTTCCATTTTCATAGTATTACCGGCTGAAAAATCTGCGACCAATTGAACATCTAAATTTTCACCAAGGAATACAAATGTCCACAAGCCAGTTTCTTCAAGTTCACAAATCTTTTCTTTCAATATATGTTGGGT
The DNA here is from genome assembly GCA_020696345.1 of Thermoplasmata archaeon. Taxonomy (GTDB): domain Archaea; phylum Thermoplasmatota; class Penumbrarchaeia; order JAEHCK01; family JAEHCK01; genus JAEHCK01. The sequence continues at coordinate 1,121 of JAEHCK010000210.1, forward strand.
ATACTCTTTTGATTTGTTTTCAAACCCGTCTGTCTGAATGATAACCAAGGCAGCTTTGTTAGGTCTGGTATCTTTTTCCATTTCTTCGTTGATGATATGAATACCTTGACCAACTGCATCATAAAGTGCCGTCATACCACCTGTCCAGTAATCGGCAAGATCGATTGCCTCATCTGCCGGAACATTCTGATAACGTACTTTAATATTGTCATCAAATTCGATCAGTGTCACCAATGTTTCCATGTCACTCTCTGATTCTCTCCGGAGTACTACCATTTGTTCATTGTAATGTAACCTCTGGACATCTGCTTTCGTTTGTTCTGAGTCCACTAACTTCTGGGACATCGAACCACTATGATCTTGAACAAAAAGAACATAGGTCACAGACTTATCTCCGCCTACGATGTCCATGAGATCGTCTAAAATAGGATTAAATTCTTCCATATCACTCTCCTTGAAAGTCACATGTCCATAATAAGGTCATGCCCTTTTCTTTTACATATTTTTCTACTATATCTTTTGACTGTTTATTCAACTCAATCTGTTTATCATTTAAGGTTGGATAGTAACCATACACAAATGGACCATATTTTATATCAGGCCCGGAATGTGTTTTGTATAATTTAGTATTCGGTATCACCATCAATTTATGTATTGCTATCGTATTGTTATTTAACATCGGCAGATCATTCATGAAACGTTCAAGTTCATCAACATCATTTTCAGTTAAATTGTCCCAACCCAGAATTATCGATGGGGTAATATGTATCTGTCTCTCTGCCAGAAAATGAATCGTATCTAAAACGTCTGACCGTTTATAACCTTTGTTCATATACTTCCACATTCGTTTGGTGGGATATTCCAAGCCCATACTAAACCATTTAATTGGGAAAGAATCAAGTGACCTCAATGCTTCCAATTCATGTTTACAGGGTCTCAGAAACGCTCTGTAACCACCGTTTACTGGCGGCAAAGAAAGAGATTTGATCATGTCAGATGATAACGCCTCAGTTCCTAACCGTACCAACATCGAACCATTGAATCTAACATCTGCAAATTCATAATTAAAGGTTTTACGTTTTCTTCTATACAGGTCTTTAGAGTATGGACAGAAAACACATTTCTTCCAGTAACAATTCGTATCCAATGTGTAGACAAACATTACACAACTACCGTTGGGTATTCGTTCTGGTATGTCTATCTTCCAAGGATGACCAAATTCTGGAATTCTGAAATATCGTTCAACCGAAGTAGAAATTAATTTCATATTTTTCGGTAGTTTGTCAACATAAAACAGGTCAGCGGACACAACAGGACCACCAACCACGAATTTGATATTAGGATATTCTTTCGCCCACAAATATGATTGATACAAATGTGAAAAATATGCGGCCGAGATGTAGACCGTTCCTTTATTTATAGGCAATGGTGTATAAGCCACATCTTCTATGTTTTTATCAAGATAGACCCAGAAAAAATCACCCATGTTCTTACAGAAATCATACGTATCTGAAAACCCGTTTTGTAGATCATAGCCATGTGTGTATCCCTGACCATGTAACGATGTCTTACTATAAAACTGTATGAACAGTGTGTCCATTAAATCTCCAGCATGCTGGGGTTCTCTCGTATAATCATTAGAAGTCCACCGAGTTTGTTCTTACCCTCGATTTTCTCACATTTCTTACAGGTACAATTGCCCCAAAAGTTATCATGCCAAGAATTTCCCTCGATCAATCGATAACCATCTGTTGATAAGAGTTTGTCCTTGATCACCTCGTGTTGTCCAAATTTGAAAAGTAGACCTTGTAACATGGTCGGAACCTGTCGTCTTTTCCACTTACAACCGATGCCAGGAGCCAGTTGGCCCAGTTCTCGGGCAAGGGCCGGCGTCTTAGATTCATAGATTTTCTTTCGCCATACAGGATGCGTAGTCTTCGATGCCTGATAAAAATGTTCGTTGGTTCTCCAACAAGCACCATTTGGCTCTCTAAAACCGTGAAGACTAAAGTTCGATAAGAACCCAAAATCTCCAGAGAATGAGTCTATCACTTTCACTTTCATAAAATCTCCCTGAGTTTCTTTAAGAATATCTGGATTTCTTCGAGTCGTATAATGTTTTTTCTGTAATTCTCCATGATATATGGAATCATTACTTCCTCGTTGTCACTCAACCAGATCATTCTATCTTTGATCAACCACATCAGGAAAAACGGATCGATTTTGTTCTCCATATAGTGCTTCACTGGTAATGAAATGCCATGTACTTTGGTCATACAATAGACATGAAACGACCGGATACCAAACTCCTGTATATATCTTTTGACCCATTTAGCCGACTCTGTAACTGTCTTTTTATTTAGTTCAGCTCGGCGTTTTATATTCTTATCTTTCTGAATATAGAGTTTGATGATTTTTTCATTCATGAAGTTGTGGTAAGAAAATGAGGACAACAATTCAAAACCACATTCGAAATATCGTTCTGGGTCTATTTCTTTCCATCTGGTATTGAAATTGTTGGTTACTAAATCTAATGCTGTTCGAGTGACAGGGTTCATCTTCGCCAAATGTTTATCCCAATCTTTTGGCAATCTGTACCCATGACCTTTAGCAATCGATTGTGATTTCCTGAATGCCGTATACACTGCCTGGCGGGTCAAATTGTTGTTCATTTCTGAATCACCACATTGATTGTCCAAAAACTTATATCCACCGGCTTGATGTTGGTCTTACCAAGTATGGCGGAAATGGGGTCGTCAGGTTGTACTTCATAATGAACAAACGGCTCACTGGTTGCCAGAAAGATAGTCGCCTCATCTGAATCATCTTCGAGTACTCGATCACGGCAACGAAACCGATCTCCGCCTCTAAGAAACTTCACATGGGATCGTACCCACTGGCCATGATACGAGTCTCTTTCAGTCTTCATAGGAAACTCGCACCATTTTTCAATAGTTTCTTCCTCAAAATTAATACGCATAACAATTTCCCTTCTACGGTAATTTTTGACCGAACATATTTAGATACGAATTAATATACTTTCTAACGTTTGCTGATTCTTCCCACCACAACTGATTTCTAACTTTACCATAGTCATGTTTGAAAGTTTTAGCACGCGCATCGACATCTGAAGCAAGTCTCTCAATCTCTGAGATCATTTCCTCGTCTGTCTTACACTTGATCTTAGCGTCTTTATAAGGTGCGACATCACTGTACACACCGGGCGCTCCCAGTGCTGTGAATTCCAACATCTTGATATTACTTTTACAAGAGTTGAATACATTGTTGATCAACGGAGCAACCGTGATGTCCGGTTCTACGTCCTTCACAGCTTTCGGGTAATCAAAAATATTTTTCCACGGAATCCAACATATTTTATTCTTAACTGGTTCAAGTTCCTCTGGTAAGGCACCGACAAAATACCAATCATATTTTCCAGTGGTTTTCTTGATAAAGTCTAATAGACCCGGACCAAAGTCACCACCCTGGGATTCTGTCAAACCCTTCTTAGAGAAATGGTTCTGTGAACCTGACCATAAGATTTTGGGTTTTCTGCCTTCCTCATAATACTCATGAGCTGGGAAGATATCACCCCAAATAAATTTAGGCAAATGGTTGGGAACAACAGTAATATTTTTCTGATACTCAGAATACATTTTCTTCAACGGCTCGGTAGAAACCGTCATAGCATCTGCAATGTTCATACATTTTTTGATCCAAGTTTCATTCTGTTTATAATAGTTTGTTGCGTAATTATATTCAGGAATACCTAACAGTAAATCATCAATTTCATAGATCAAAGGTACTTTATATTTCTTTTGAATTACTTTTTTGAAGTGTACAAAAATATTAAAATGTTGTTCTGTTGCTGATCTCTGAAACTGAGCAAATGTAAAGTTCTTATAAAAATCAACCTCAAAGATATAGTAGTTCATAGCCTGCGATATCACTTGTAAATTATTAGTACGATAATGGTTAAGTAATAGGTA
>JAEHCK010000203.1 GCA_020696345.1 Thermoplasmata archaeon
AAACCATTTTGGGCTAATACCTAAGAAAAGGCAGGGCAATAAGAGCCGGATGAATCGAGAGGTTCACGTCCGGTTCTGTGAGAGCGTGGGGGTGAAACTCCCCTGCGCTACTCGACTGAGTTATTTGTAATGCATTTTTTAAGAATTCTTAGTTACAGACAATTTTTTTATAAAAAATTGTTGTGGTTTAAAATTTGACTTTAAAAAAAATTGCGTCGATCATCATCAATTTAACGAGCAATTTTTTTTTTATTATATGATTCCCTGGTCCAGCATTGAGTTGGCAACTTTAAGGAACCCTGCGATATTTGCGCCTACAATGAGATTTCCGGGTGAACCGTACTTTTCCGATGTTTTGAGTGCGTTTTCATGGATGTTGACCATAATGCCATGCAGCTTTTCATCAACCTCTTTGAAACTCCAGGACAAACCAATATGGTTCTGGCACATCTCTAAACCAGATACTGCCACGCCACCGGCATTTGCGGCTTTTCCTGGCCCGAATAATATGCCGTTCGCTATGAACAGGTCTGCCGCTTCTGGTGTTGACGGCATATTTGCACCCTCGGCAACCGCGATCACGCCATTGTCAATTAGTTTCTTTGCCTCATTACCATTGAGCTCGTTCTGGGTCGCACACGGTAATGCAATATCACATTCGAAACCCCATGGGTGGATACCTTCATGATACTCACATGGGAATTTTTCCGAGCATTCATTGATTCGACCTCGCTTCAGATTTTTCAGTTCCATTATAAATTCCCAGTTTTCTTTAGTAATGCCATCTGGAATATATATCGACCCGTTAGAATCTGATAACGAGATAACTTTAGCGCCAAGTTCCATTGCTTTCTGTGTTGCAAACTGTGCCACATTACCTGACCCTGAGATCGTTACACGTTTTCCTTGGAAAGACTCGCCTTTGGTCTTCAGCATCTCTTCGGTGAAGTACACGCAGCCATACCCCGTTGCTTCTGGTCGAGCCAATGAACCGCCCCAGTTTCTACCTTTACCTGTCAGGATAGATTCGAATCGGTTCGTGATCTTTTTATACTGGCCATATAGAAAGCCAATCTCTCTACCACCAACACCAATATCTCCTGCCGGAACATCGGTATTGGGTCCAATATGGCGGTATAATTCGCTCATAAAGCTTTGACAGAAACGCATGACCTCGTTATCACTCTTACCCTTGGGATCGAAGTCGCTGCCGCCCTTGCCGCCACCCATTGGTAGACCTGTGAGTGAATTTTTGAATATCTGTTCAAAACCCAAGAATTTCAGTATGCCCAAGTTAACAGATGGATGAAATCTCAAACCTCCCTTATATGGGCCAATTGCACCATTGAACTCGATCCTAAAGCCGCGATTTACCTTAATATCACCGTTATCATCCATCCATGGGATCCTAAACATTATTACCCTTTCTGGCTCAGCAATACGCTCAAGTATGTTTGCCTTTTCATACTCGGGATGACGTTTAATAACGGGCTCAAGGGATTCAAACACTTCTTTTAATGCTTGGAGAAACTCTGTTTGTCCCGCATTTTTATTCTCTATTTCTTGAAGTAATTGTTTTATATCCATTCAAAACCTCCCGTACACATATGAACGCTTTATACCTCTTTGTAATAGCTCTTGCTTGAGGTAATTTCTTATTTAGATTGTAACTTAATAAACTAAATTCAGCGGGGAAATAGCAAAGCTATATAATAATGCTTTCGGAAATAGTTAAAAATGATATTTATATAAGAGTTTCTTTTTTTGTAAATATCTATTTAATATGATATCGTGATCATTATTGGTCGCAATTTGTGTTTTAATCTAGAATCATAATGTTTTTTACCATCCATTTTACGAAGTGAAATAATAATATTAATTTTTTTTTTACAAGAAAGATTTGGGAACTGTTAAATATCCATTAATAATTACAGCGATTGAAAAATAACGTAAGTTCTTTATAGCCCCGTGGTGTAATGGTCTAGCATAGAAAACTTTGCGTTTTCAGATGCCAGTTCAAATCTGGTCGGGGCAATCTTTCTCTTTTTCAATAAACCACGAATATAAATATTATAATTGAGATACAAGGTGACTGGTTTTTTCCCAAAATTAACTACAATGGGTGAATATCCTTGATCGATCCAAATACCATCAACTATCAGGAACTGGGCTTTAAAGCGGGCTTGGAGATCCATCATCAGCTCAAGTCAAAAAGGAAGCTGTTCTGCCATTGTCCAGCTGAGTTAGACTTTGAACTTCAGAAGAATCCGGAATACATTTTCCATAGGAAATTCCGGGCGGTGATGGGAGAGATGGGTGACTATGATCCTGGTATGCTAGTCGAGGTGGAGAAAGGGTATTTGGTGATATATCATGCAAACGATGAGCATATTTGCACCTACGAGATGGATGAAACCCCACCATTTTGGCCGGATAAGGAAGCGATCGACATAGGTTTCCATTTGGCTGTACTCTTCAACTGCGAGTCACCTGTAGAGGAAATTGTGGTAAACAGGAAACAATACCTTGATGGATCCATTACAACTGGTTTCCAAAGAACAATGATAATAGCCAGGGATGGCTTTATAGAATTGTTAAATGGAAAGAAAGTTCGAATATCTAATATCCTGATTGAAGAAGATGCCGCAAGAAAGATTAAGACAGAAAACCGTGGCAGAACGGTATATTACAATCTGGATAGACTTGGTGTGCCTTTAACAGAAATCATTACGGACCATCTAGCCATTGATTCGCCTGAAGAACTGGTGGAGACCGCAAAGATGATCGGTCTGAATATGAGGACTACTGCTTTGGTAAAGCGAGGTATAGGCACTGCTAGACAGGATGTAAATTTATCTATTACTGGTGGAGATCGGGTTGAGATTAAGGGTATTCAGGACCTATCAATGTTACCTAAGTGGTGCGCTCATGAGGTTTGTCGCCAGCATGCACTTATCGAGATTCAGTCTTTGCTGAAGAATAAACCTATAAAAAAAGAAGAGTTTATACATACTTATGTGGAAATCAATCATCTTTTTACTGATCTAGCCCCGGGAGAGTCTGCCTATGTTGTTAGGTTGCCTTCTTTTGAGGATATCCTATTAATGGAGATTCAACCGGGTAAGGATTTTGGCTTTGAGATATTTGAAAAATGCAGTCTTATTACTGGTATTCAATACAATGAATTATTCCATTCAGGAGAGATAAGGGCCGAAGCGATACGCAAAAAGAAGAATCCCCAAGAATTATTTATCGATGATGAAAAGGATGCTATTATTAGACGTTTGTTACAATTGAAAAAAGGGGATGGATACATTGCGGCCCGGGGTCCAGCAAAAGGCGTCCTTCATTCTTTGAAGAAAACTGTTGAGCGTTGTAAACAGGCTTTCGAAGGCGTTCCTCAGGAAACCCGAAGGGCTCTTCCCAACGGCAATACCGAGTTCTTGAGAGTGATCCATGGCATGGATCGATTGTATCCGGATACCGATACTCCCCCCATTCCGTATTCTGCAAAAAAACTAGAAGAAATAAGAAAACAGACGAAACCACGACCACTTGAACTTCTGCACAAATATGAATCTCAAGGTCTGACCTTTTGGCGACTTTCGCATATAATACGAGCGGAAAAAATACAATTATTCGAAAGTCTTGTCAATGAAATGAAATTACCCGTTGTATTAGCCTATTCATTGGCATTTGAGTTGCCAAGATATCTTCAACGTAAAGGATTTGACACAACAAATTTGTCGGATGAAATTATATTAGAAGTAGGCAAGGTCGTTTACGAAAAAAAATTATCCCATTCTGCATTACCAATATTATTAGGGGATATATGTAAGACAGGAAATCCAAATGAACAACAAAAGATATTGAAAAATGCATGTAAGGCCAACATTCCGATAGAAGAGATCCGGCTTATCGTTGAAGAACGGATAGAGCAAATGACCAGCAAAGGTGAAAAACCAACTAAAGGTGCAGTAATTGGTACGATAATGAAGGAATCTAACCATATGTTGGATGGAAGATCCTTGACAAAGATCGTGGAGGAATTATTATGAAGTCATCATATGTTCCCCCGGATGGTTATCGTGGTAAATTACTAGAACGGTTAATCCGCGAGAAGATTCGAACATGGTCCATAGTTAAAATAGAAAAAGAGGATGGGGCCCATTTCGAAGGGGTCGTCTTACCACGATCAGTGCATACCTCAGATGATTATTTGACATTAAAGGTAGATACTGGCTATAATTTAGGGATACAATTACCCGATGATGCCACCATCAAAGAAATCGGCTATCGTTCGGGAGAGTATAAAATCCCTGAGAGAAAAGTAGAGAAGAATCCCAATCTCCCTAATGTCACATTATTGGGTACCGGTGGTACGGTGGCCAGCCGATTGGACTATCGTACCGGTGCTGTCCTTCCCGCCTTCACTCCATCGGAGCTTTTTTCTGCGGTCCCGGAACTTATTGAAATATGCAATCTCACACCAAAGACCCTCTACAAGATACTTTCCGAGAATTTCTGCCCTGAGTACTGGATTAAGACCGCTGAGGCTGTTGCTAAGGAAATCGAGTCAGGAGCCGAGGGTATCATTATCGGGCATGGGACCGACACGATGGGTTACTCCAGTTCTGCCCTGTCCTTCTTTTTCCAGAATTTGCCTGTCCCGGTAGTCCTTGTGGGTTCACAGCGTAGTAGTGATCGGCCTTCAAGTGATGGCCCAATGAACATTATCAATGCCACCTCACTTGCAGCCTATGGCGATTTGGCAGAGGTTGTTGTGGTAATGCATGGAACAACGAGCGACGACTATGACCTGATCCACAGAGGGGTGAGAGTTCGGAAGATGCACAGCGCCAGGCGGGACACATTCAGGACGGTCGGTGATACCCCCTTGGGCAAGATACAGAATCGACATATAACTTTCTTTAAAAAAGATATAAAGCGGCGAGGGAAACTTGAGGATTTTTATCTTGATACCAAGTTAGATGAACGGGTTACAATGCTTTATTTTTACCCAGGGATGGACCCAGATATAATGGACGCAGTGATAGATAAAGGATATCATGGAATCGTTATAATAGGGACTGGTTTGGGACATGTGGGAAAACCTATGTATTCCGCATTAGAACGGGCTCAGGAAGAGGAGATTCCTGTGGTTATTACGGTTCAACCCTTATACGGTTTTACTCATTTGCGTGTCTATGAAACGGGACGGGATATGCTGGCTATGGGTGTAATTGAAGGAAAAAATATGCTCCCGGAAGCAGCCTTTCCAAAATTATGCTGGGCATTGGGCCATACACAAAATATAGATGAGATAAGAGAGATTATGGAAACAAATATTACTGGTGAGATTACAAAACGGGAACCATACAGTGGGTTCACAATCATGCAGGGTGGGGTGCCGGATGTTTATGAATACCTAAAATATAAAGACCGGTTTTCTAGAGATATTTCTGAGAAATATCTTTAAAGATCTATAAATAAGTCTCGCTTTAGGGTAAATAAGATCATTTATAATGAGGAAAATTGTGAATCGTTAATACGCTCACTTCGTTCGCTTGAATTATGATGTAATGAAAAAATGGGGTACTGGGGTATTGGGGTAATGGGGTAATGGGGTAAATCAGCTTTATTGGCGCTTACGGCATTGTAAATTGTTAAGTGAAAATTATAAAATGTAAATTGAAATTACATTATTGTTTTTTTTTATTTTTCAATCTCTATTCTTCAA
>JAEHCK010000189.1 GCA_020696345.1 Thermoplasmata archaeon
GACTTTTACCAAGAAGCAGCTACTTGCGATCCCGGTCACTGGGGCGGCCATGAGACATACTCTACACCTGCAGTGGGTAATTTCACGGGCGGTCCTGGACTGGAAGCAATCGTGGGTCACGGCTCGGGTGCAATGTCCTGGTCAACTTCGGATGGTACTGTGCGTATGTATGATCATATGGGTGATGAGGTGGCAACCGCATATACCACCGGTTCAGCGCCCAGCTCGGTGTTCAGCTCACCGGCAGTGTGCGATGCACAGAACCTGGATGAAAAGGATCTTAAAGAAGATGAAGTAATAGAATACGAGGTATTTTTCGGTGCCGATAACGGTGTGGTATATGCATTAAATGCCAAAGATCTGACCGAGTTGTGGCAATACCAAACCGGTGGCAGGATATTATCTTCACCAGCCATCATGAACATTGACGCCGATGATAGAATGGAAGTTGTCATCGGGTCCAATGATGGCAAGGTGTATTGTTTCGAGGCAGACCCGCAAGAATTCGACCGTGATGGAAATGCAAACCCCAAGGATGATGGTATCGAGGATGGTGGTGGTGAAGCTGGCACATACGATGTGCTTTGGATCTTCGATACAACCGAACTCGAGGGTGCCTCGGGTGAGATCGGAATTTCCTCGCCAGTGGTAGGAGATATAGACCGCGACGGTACACTTGAAGTATTGATCGGTGATACTGGCGGGACATTGTATTGTATCAATGCCGGCGGCAGCTCTGTCCCCGGGCAAGTTGATTGGCCCATGTTCCACGGTGACCTGAACAAAACCGGTTTTTACAACCCGGGCACATCTTACGGTGTTAGGATCGATCGTGGATTGCAGAAAATAGGGGAACAATGGGGGCCGGAGCAATTACAAAAGAGTGTTATGCCAGGCGAGATGGTTTCGTATAACCTGACAATTACAAATATCGGAGCATCTAAAACATTCACAGATGTAGATACATTCTGGCTTGATGTTAACCAGTTAGTATACAAGTTTGGTGATCTACAAGAGGACCATGAATGGCCTAATGCGGTATTGACAGGTGAAGAACTGTTATGGGGATTTAATGAAGGCGAGACCGAACTGAAACCATTTGTATTCCTGAGCAGTATGGAGCGTACGAATTTAACGTTGAATGTCAGTGCCCCATGGAGCGGAGAATTAAGCGAGATCTGCCGAGTGGAGATCAGGGCACAGTCAGCTAACGATACATTTGCTCGTGATAACATCGTGACCGAAACCAGCCTGGAGATCACGTTAGATTTCGATCTGGATGTCTTAAAAGAGCCAATAAAAGATAAAGAGGATGATTTTTTCGGTCAAAAAGTGATAAAAATAAATCCAAGTGATAAGGCGACAGTTGAGGTTATGATCAAAAATAAAGGAAATCTGAACGACACATACGACCTTAATATCGAAGGCATACTATGGGGTTGGGAGGCATATTTTGTCGATCCCAACTCGCCAATATATACAAGCGCAGCCACCTTGGATGCAGTGATCATGGAAGAACAGTTCCCGAATAAATATCGCGGTAGTACTGGTGTGGTTAAGTTCGTGGTCGAGGCGCCTGCAGATGCCCAGGAAAGCGAGATCTTAACTCTGAAAGTTGTATGTACATCGCAGTACAGCAAGAATTCAGATTATCTGGAAAATATTACTAAATATGATTATTTGATCGTGGAAGTTAACCCGGTGCCAGACTTAGAATTAAAATGCCGAGATGATCGGCAATATGTGGTTCCTGGTGAGAATGTCACGTTCAAGGTAGAGGTATTAAACCGCGGTAACTCGAAGATAAAGGTAAAATTAGAACACGGCCAGCTGTTAGAGGGGTGGAGTATTGCATTCCGCACCGAGGATAATACTCCGTTCACTGGCACTGATGTGATCGTCGAAGTAATGAACGAGGCGGTGACATCGGTGAATGTTGTATTGGGTGCACCGCGTTGGGCCGATGCAGGCAGTCGTCAAGATATAACGATCAAGGGTATTACAACCGGAGAGAGCGCGATAATAAGTAAGAGCTCGGTAGCATTGACCGCAATTGTTATGCAATTCTTCAACATTACCGTATCTATCTCCCCGGAAAGTATTCAGGTAGATCCTGGAAATGAGATCACATATGATATCGAGATCAATAACACGGGAAATGGAAAGGACTTTGTGATAATTACCCCAACAAAAATGGAGGTAAATTGGGAATCTACGTTCTATTTGGGCGACGAAGAGCGTGTTACTTCCGAGCTTGAACGAAACGAAACAGTAATATTTACCTTACAGATCAAGATCCCCAAAAACCAGCTTGCGGGGGCATATCTTACTGGCATCAATGTTTCCAGTATAGGTGACCGTGAGATAAGAGATATAGAAACCGTGGTCAATAAGGTCTATAATTTGAGTATCTATGGTGTAGTACATTCCGAGTTAACCAGTGACAAGGAATTGAACAGCACGATCGAGCCAAAACCGGGCGTTTCGCCAGGGTCGATCTTGAACTTTGTGATCGAGGTTACGAACGGAGGGAATGCACCAGATTGGGTCACGGTAGATCTCGATCCGCTTAAACCAACCCAGTCAAGTTATTCTGACCTAACGATCGCAGAATGGTCCGAGTTAGATGAATTGAATTGGGATGCGTATTTCATTGGTATCACAAACACAGAAGCGTATCTAACCGATATTGATAACTTAGACTTCACATCTGATGTCGACCTATCGCATGAGAAAGGGCTCGTGGGATACCTAAATGATGGGAATTCATCGGTTCATGACCTGAAGTTACGCTTGGGTGTAGACCAGCGTATATGGTTGAAGATCCAGATGATCATCCCGCGCAATATTCCGGATGAGCATGATGAACTGCATCCTGATAAAGATGAGCCATGGTATTTCAATGTGGAAAGTTCATCGGCCGACCCACAAGGTAAGAACAAAGATGTGAACCTCGATGATAACAGGGTGAAGATCAGCCTCAAAATACTACTACCGGATCTAGAGATAGTTGGAAAGATACGACATCCAAAAGAAAATGATATTAGCAATGGCCAGATCGTAACTATAAGTGCGGAGGTCAAAAACAGTGGCGACATAGAAGCCAAAGAAGTGATCGTAACTTTCTATGTAGATGGCAAAGAGGTCAAGAGCCAGACAATAAATGTACTGGGTACTGATAGATCACGGTTGATCCCGTTCACATGGCAGGCGTCGTCTGGTGATCATGAACTTGAGATCGAGGTTGATCCTGAGGATGCGATCGTGGAGATCGATGAGAGGAATAATAAAGAAGATGCTTCGTTGACCGTTGGTGGCGAGGGATTTGCCGATATTTTATCGACCCGCGAAGTCTGCTCCGTATTACCGATAATTTTTGTGGTGGTGATCCTGGCGATCATATTGTTAGTGATCAAGAAACGGGGTAGCTTTTTAGGTCTCAAGCCAGGTGGCGGTACTGGAGAATTCTAGGCTAAATACTGAAGAACTGATCAAACATAACCTTGGGCAAGGTAACTCCAATGCCCAAGGTATTTTATTTTCTATTTAATAAAAGATCGATCTGGTCAAGTGAATGAGAATGGGGAAATTAAAATTTAACAACACATCATGTTTTCCAATAGTAAAATCCATATTCATGGTTTTCATTTTTTTCCAATTGATATTTTTAGCTTCACCAGCACTAGCACTGTCCATCGCTGCCGATAAGACGTTCACCGACCCCAATTCTACCGTTCTTACGCGAACAGATAGGTCCACTGTTGAACAGAATAATTGGCACACCTTTGGATTATGGGCAGATGCCGAGGAATTAACTGCTGTCGCGGTAGGTGATGTTGATGGCTCACACCCCGGTGATGAGGTCGTGGTTGGTGGTGATTCAAACAAGGTTACGGTTATGTCTGGCTTCGGTAAGACCTGGGCCGCGGAGACCATATTCGAGGACTCATGGTATATTACTTCACTTGCAATAGGTGATGTTTACCCGCACCACATCGGAAATGAAATTATTGTGGTTGGCAGGTCTGAAAATGTCACGATGATATATAAAGCCGAAGAGTTGGATAAATGGATCAGTGTGGTATTATTCGAAGATTACGATTGGCTGTACGATATTGCAATTGGTGATATTGACCCCACCCATCCTGGTAATGAAATAGTAACCGTTGGTGACCCACGACATGTAATGATGTTCAGCTATTCCACAAAAACAGATACCTGGAAAAATAAGATAATCTGGAACAATACTCCGGATATCAATGCAGTGGCCATCGGCGATTTTGATGCGGGGCATGCCGGTAACGAAGTTGTGGTGTCCGGCGTTAATGTAAAAGAGGTTAAATTACGCGAGATATTCTACAACCATTCAACTAATAATTGGAACATGAAGATAATGGGTGAGATCGAGAAGGAACCGCTTGAGATAGTGATAGGCGATTTTTATTCGGGCCATCAAGGTGATGAGATCGCGATAGTCAGTATTGTACGTAATGTGTTAATGGTCCATCAGGGCGATACGAATGATGACTGGGTGTATGAAAAGCTCTGGCAAGACACCGAAAGTATACGCGACATCGAGATAGCGGATGTGATCTCCACACATCCGGGTAATGAGCTGTTTGCGGTGGGGTATTCAAATTCGGCCACCGTTCTGATGGAAAACCCAACCGAACCTACAACTTGGGAAAGTAACAAAATATACACGGGTTCGACAAACCTAAATGGTATTGCCATCGGTGAGTTCGACACGTTCCACTCAGGTCTCGAACTTGCATGCCTGCAGAGCACGGGCAAGCTGTTCAAGCTCCAACACGAAGTACCAGGGTTCAATTTGTTTACTCCACAACCACAATTGAGCGTTCCGGCCGGGTACGAGATCACGGTACCGATCATCGTCAATGATGAAGGTGGTTTTAATGAACCTGTCACATTATATATCTCGAATTACAATGCATTATCCGATCTGGGTATTGAAACAAGTTTTCAAAATGATCTGAACGGTTCTATCCCTTCTTACCTTTCCAACCTTAGAATAGTCTGCTCTGATGCCACATTACCTGGTAAATATGAAATAGAAGTGTGGGGTACTGTAACATCACCAGTAACCTGGAAACAGGAGAGCCTCAACTTCAAATTATCCATTCTATCATCAACTGCACCAGAGTTCAATATGACCATATCTCCTAGCCAAGGCTCGGTGGTGGCAGATTTCGGTACCAGCTTTGAACTAGGACTTAATAAAATAAACACCTGGGATACTGAGGTTTTACTGGAGATAACGTATCTTCCAACTGGAATTTCATATACATTTGATACTAATTCGCCGGCTTCAACCTTTAGCCCACCAAGCACGATTCAGTTGAATATAACCACCAGCCCAACCACACCGCCAGGTCGATATTTTATCACCATCAAAGGCACTTCAGCAGACAACTATACACTTCATCATTCCATTATGATCGCCCTCGATGTAAAAGCGCCGGAGCCAGATTTCAAATTGGAACTGGATTTGGACCTGATGGAGGTTCGGGTACCAATAAACGGCAGTACCGAATTGTTGTTGAACGGCATCTCGCTATTCGGCTTCGATGACCGTGTCGAGCTTGCAGCTGATGGGCTGCCGGAAGGTGTATCAATAGAGTTCACACCGGGATCTTTTATACCTACCGGTAATGTATCATTCGTGATCGGTGTCGATCCCGGGGTGGGTCTAAAAAGTTATAACATTTCAATAATCGGCACCGGTGTAAATACAGGGTTAATGGGTTCAACATCGTTTACCCTGGTTGTGACCGCGGAAGACCCCGGGTTCAAGTTGAGTCTCCAGCCTTCGAAAAATATCAAGATCAATGTGACCGAAACGGTAATGTTGAAACTTACTATCATTCCGGTAGGTGGTTATAAAGGCGAAATTAATATCACAATATCCGGTTTACAAGATACTATGTCTTGGGATTACAATATACCGCCCATGATCGATCTCACCACCCAGCAGCAGGCATCGGTGTTCATCAGGCTCTCGGGACTTGACAAACCCGGAAAATTCGAGCTCAGTGTAATTGTTAACGGCGATAACCTGACCCAAGAGGAAAAGTTCCAACTGGATGTCCAGCCAAAAAAAATAATCAGCAATGATGATGGTAATGGTGACGCGGGTATATTCGTAAATGACCTTGTTCAGATATCAGCCATAATAATTTTCCTGCTGGTTCTATTGGTGATTATCTTAAGAATTACCAAAAAGAGAACAAAATAATATTATTGAAGATTTGCGTTTTCAAATAAATAGAAGAGAGTAAGCTAGTTGGTTGAATAGTAGATTCAGGGGTAAGGGATCACAATTCAGGGGTCGGGGGTCTGGAGTTCGGGGGTCAGGGATAAGTCAGCAGGATTTTTGTTTTGGGAATTGTAAAATACAAATTTGAACAATTTTCCAGAGAAAAATTATTCTACATTGGAAAACTCTTCGACTTTTCCAAAGTTTGATAATGCAAATTGAAAAATTTGGATTTACTTTTAAAATTTCTAATTTAAAATTTCAAATGTCCCCAGCATCAAATCTACTGTTTTCCCCGACCCCTCACAGTAACACCTTGGTAATCAACATTAACCATTTAAGTTCATATCCTGAGGGTTAGAATTCGTGTGCCACGAAGCTGCACAAGAGATGAGGGTAGGTCCCTCGGAGCTGGCTTACAGGAGCAGGCTTCAAATCACCTCAAGCTGCATAGGTAAAGAGCCTATGTGGTGAGCGTTGAGGAAAAGGCATGGC
>JAEHCK010000071.1 GCA_020696345.1 Thermoplasmata archaeon
ATTGACAGGGAACATTAGGTATTGGTCATACGAATTGAAAGCGCAAGAAAGAAGGTTATCGGAAAGCCGTATGGGGGAAAACCACATGTACGGTTTGATGAGGGGGTGGTGGACGTAAGCCCACTGCCCTACTCTACCCTCATAATTCACAATTTCTTCTCATCTCACATCCCAAATCCCTGAGTCATCACCAGGATTCGGGATTCGCACGCTACAACGACTTTTTGATAATAACTGCTTGAGGGATTAGGGTTTTTACAATAATATTACAACCCGCATCCCACTCCCCACATCCCAAATCCCTAACTCCTTAATAATTAATTCAATCCCATTCTTTCGAGATTTGTCCTACAATTTATTTATATAAGTGTAATCATAACAAGAATGAACATAACTAAATAATTAGTTAAGAATACACATATTAATAAATTTTAAATAGTCAAATTCGATATCAATTACTGGCAGGATCAATTGGATGAATGGTATCAATATTTTTTCAATATTGTTACAACTCATCACATGAATACATCATATATTTAATAATAAAAAATTATTAAAGAAAGATCGATGACCTATCATTTAATGATTTAAGGTCTTTATAGATATTGATTTCAAGATATCAACAATAGGGCGTGTCAAAATGGGTGATAAAAAATATCAACCACATTGGAAGTGTTTTACAATAATAATTGTTTGTATGCTAATGAGTATGATGATAATATCCATTTTTGCTGAGCGAACCCCAACTAATGAAGGTTTCGGGATGATACAAAACCATGAACTTGACCCTGGGTGCGATACCCCGCAAGATGATACACCGATCAGAGAAACCCGATTTGGATCTGCCAGAAATACTGATACTTTAAATTGGAGCATGCTGCATGGAAATGATCAAAACCACGGTTACTCATCTGTGACCGTGCCAAAAGTGAAAAACACGATCTGGAGTTATCAACTTAAGGATACAAACGGGGACCAGATCTACATTTATTCTTCGCCAGTAGTATTTGGAGAGCAGGTATTTATCGGTGCGGATGATCATACATTATATTCATTTGATAAATTAACTGGTGGAGTAAATTGGGAAGTATCTCTTGATGGACTGGTAACCCCATCTTCCGGCCCGATCGAATCAACCCCTACCGTGGTCAACGACAGGTTATATTTTGGCTGTGATGATAATTATATCTACTGTTTCGACGCCACACCCGATGATAATAGTGACGGAAAGATCGATAGTAGTGATATAGATGACGGTGTGCCTGATGACACGAGTGCACAATATGACCTTATCTGGTCATATAAAACCGCACACGAGATCAAGTCCTCGCCAAAGGTCGTAAATGATCTGGTCATTATTGGTTGTTATGCCAACCCACCCACCAGGGCAAAACTGTATGCTTTAAAGGCCGACAGCGGTGAGCTGGTTTGGAATTATACCGCTCCGCCTGAATCAAACTTCCAGTCAACTCCCGCGATCGACGACGGAATAGTATATATTGGCCTACAGCTAAACAACCTCAGCTCGGGACATCCAACCGTGTATGCATTTGATCTGGACGGTTTTGCGGATGGTAACGACGGTCCAATGAAAAATGAAACCAAGAAAGGCACCAAGGATGGCGACATTATTTGGAACTACACCACATCAAACGGTGTCTATTCATCAATTACCATTGCAAATAACAAGGTATTAGTCGGTGACCTGAACGGCAAGATCTATGCATTGGACAAGCTTACCGGTGCAAAGATATGGAACATCACCACCGGCGATTCGATATTCTCTTCACCCGCAGTGGACCTGAAAAATAATATGATGTTCATAGGTTCAAAAGATGGTAATCTATATGCATTGAATCTCAGCACCGGTGTTGAGTTCTGGCATTATGCGGTCCAAGCGGCTATTCGGTCACCACCCGTGGTTACAAAGGAGAAGGTATTATTTGGTACCATTGGCGGCTATTTCTATTGCTTGAGTTCCAGCCCGGAATTCATCCTGCCGCAATATCGGTTGTTATGGAGACATTATATATCAAATGCGTCAATAGATTCTTCGGCTGCACTTTCGGAAGGCATGGCATTCGTTACCTGGGGAAATGGAAACATCATAGTGTTTGCCAACCCGGACCTGGCAACCGAGGTTGGTGAGATGGAAGTGTCCGAGTCGGTGCCATATGTGGGTGAGACTATCGAGATATCTGGTAAAGTTTTCAATAACGGCAGCATGAAATTAAGTGCAACTGCAAATTTTTATCTTTACATAACATTTAACTTTGGTCAGGGTCCACCCGTTAAACAACAGATAAGCGCCCATGAGTTCACATTGGATGTAGATAAGAGCCAGATAATTGAAACCAGCACCTCGATACCAGATCGCGATTATTCTATTGTGAAATATGTTTTCGTTTTGTTGGAAATAGACAATTTTAGTTTTCCGGAAAAAAGTGAAGACCCTACCAAAGAAAAACAAAAAGAGGAGAATAATATTGGTACCAAATATATTCAGGTATTGGAATATTATGACATTGATTGGTTAAGTTATCAACGAAATAACCGGAACACAGGTCTCGGCGATTTCGGGTCGAAAACCAATAAAACTATTTGGCAATTCGATACAGGTTCAAGCGGCACCAGCCATATCCGGGGCTCGCCACTGCACGGAAAGGGTCGTGTTTTCGCCGGGTCGACCAATGGTGCCCTTTACAGCATTTTGGATGATACTGGCAAATTGGATTGGACATTTGAGACTGAGATTGGTGACCAGATCCAGGGCACACCCACCATATTGATGAGTAGATCGGGTAACAAAGAATATGAAAAGATCTTCTTTGGCACCGAAAATGGAATGATATATGCTTTAAAAATCAACCGCGGCGAATTTTGCTGGAGTTTTAAAACACTTGGCAGTATACGCGGGTCACCATTGGTCAGCAATGGTGTAGTATATGTTGGCACAATGAACGGTGAGTTCTATGCATTTGACGAGGACGGCTTTACGGACGGTGACCACGGCGTGGATGATAGTAACGAATCGCTCGAGAACGGTGATCTGCTCTGGAATATTACTCTACCGGGTCAAACCAAGTCTAACCCAACGATCATGGATGGTCTGATCATCCTGATCACCGGCGGTACCGCCGGTAACAGGATACTGGCGATCGAACATGATACCGGTAAGATCAATTGGAGTTACAAGTTGGGTTCACCCATCCAGGGGTCACCGATCATAGATGACCAGCTTGGATATGTTTTCATCGGGTGCGATGATAACAAGATGTACGCGTTTGATGTATACGGTGCTTGGAACGGTAACCAAGGTAGAACTGAGAGCCAAGCGGCAGAGGTAAATTCAAATGCGGATATGATCTGGCGCTATGACGCCGGGTCAAGCATACCGGCCACAGGCGCGCTTGACAATGCAAATAAACAACTGGTCTTTGGAACAACCAACGGCAAAGTATTTGCATTAAATAGTGTCACTGGTGGCCTGCTCTGGAGTTATGCCGCAGCAGGACAGATACTGGCCCCGCCCACTATTGCCAACGGTAATGTCTATGTCGCCTCCGATAATGGTGTGTTATATTGTCTGGACGAATTCGGTGCCGACGCAGGCTCACCAAATACCACAACTCTGATCTGGAAGCATTCCACAGGCTCAGTGCTGCGCACGCCGCCAATCGTGGATAACCATGCAACTTATCTGGCAACTAACGATGGCGTGATCTATAAATTTGGCGCACCGAACAATCAACCATTTGCAATTATCGATGAGCCAACATTCAACCAGACCTATTTCGTTGATGAGTATATAATTTTGAACGCCTCGAGCAGCACTGACCCAGAGGATGGTTCGAACTTAACATATATATGGCGATTCAAAGAGGATGGCTCTGGCCCGGACCCACTACAAGTTCTTTTTAATTACACCAACAAACCAGTGGTCTCAATTCCAATTAATCTAACCATTAAGGAGGCGGGGTATTATATAATAAATCTAACAGTGATAGACAGCTTAGGTGGGGAAATGTATAATTCCACATATATAGAGGTGTTCGACCCGGAAATAAGGGTTTTCGAGGACCCGATCATTCCCGCAGTGTGTAAGATCTATTACAGCGGTTTTGGAGGAATAGATCTGAACAGCACATCGGACCCGATGATAAGTTCAAGAGATAGTAATAGTGGCATTGTACGTAGTAAGGGTAATACCACGGGCTCGGTTGGTGCGGTTGGCAAGTTCGTGAACTTGTTATATTCTTTACACACAAAACCATTGTATAAAGTTGGTTGGTATAATATATCCATAGGTTTTACCGGTCAAGATATACCTGAAGAATATAACGTTTCTCGAGTTCGGATGTTCAAGTACGACCAGGGTTCAGGTACTTGGGAGAAAATGGAAAATAGCGGGGTAATTACCAGCAGTATAGACCAAGTAGCCTGGGCAAACATAAGCGGCCACATGCTCAAGCCAAACATATATCAATTATTTGCACCCGGTACATTCGATAATCAGCCGCCGGAGTTAAGGGTTATAGAAAAAGGTGTGAACCCGTTCAACGGAACCAAGGCTGACACTTTCGAGTTTATCGTAGAATATTCCGATTTGGATAATGACATGCCGACCAGTGAGCTTGGAGGATATGTAAAGCTCGAAGTTAATGGTAAAATGCATATAATGTCAGAATTAAATGTAAACGATACCGATACAACAGATGGCAAGTTCTATTTGTTACAATTAGACTGGACCGCCTTAGAACCTGGAATGAATCAGTTCCAATTCTTGGCGCATGATGGTATTTACCAGGTTTTGAGCGCGATATATTCTGGGCCCAACTTAATTTTTGGTTTATCACCTGTGGCCAATGCGGGCCCTGATCTGAAGGTTATTCAAAACAAAGTGTTCTATTTAGACGCCAGTAAGTCAACTGATCAGGATGGCACCATTGTCAAATACCTTTGGGACACTGATGGTGATGGCAACTTCACTGATAGCGACGGCAGTCGTGAAGGGGTGAATACCACCTGGAAATTTGAAAACATCGGCACGTTCGTTATAACTCTAAAGATCGAGGATAACGACGGTAATGTTGATATTGATACGATCAATATCACGGTTCAAAAGAAGGAGGATAAACCGGATGACACTGAGCTAGACCCTCGGTCGGCTCTTTTGGTGGGAATAGCCATTTTAATAATTTTGATAATTCTGATAATCGGTCTAATGCTGTATCGAAAAGGGCTCCAGACCGAGCGAGAGCGTCAGGTATTCATGAAAGAGATCGATTTAGGTGAAGGTGAGGAAGAAGAGAAAGAAAAAGAAGTAGCAGAAGAAGGTGAAGAGGGCGAAGAAGGTGAAGAAGAAGAGGAAGATGAGGATGAAATAGATAAAGATAAAGAGCTTGAGCCTGAAGAGGAAGAGTACGAAGTAGGGGTAGGGGACGAAGAAGAAGGTTATGAAGAAGTGGATGAGCTTGAGGCAGGTGCGGCAGGTGAGGCAGGTGCGGCAGGTGAACTGTTAAGCGAAAAATCCAAGGCGCTTAAGAAGGAGATCCATAAGAAAGACAGGTTCAAAGGTAAACCCAGTCGGCCAAGATTACCACCCAAGAAGGCGGCTTTAGAAAAAGAAGAGTTCGAAGAAAGCGAAGAAGAAGAGCTTGAAGACCTGGATAAAGAGCTTGAAGAAGAGCTGGAAAAAGAGTTGGGAGATCTGGAGCTGGAAGATGAAGATGTAGATGTAGATGATGATATGGACGAGGATCTATTGGCCGACACCGATGAGGAACTGGAAGAAGAGCTTTCATTTGAGGAAACTGAAACCGAGACAGAGGTGGAGGTAGAGGCCGAACCCGACCAGGATGAGATGAAAAGGAAGATGAAGAAAACGCACAAGAGGGTGAAAAGGGTAAAAAAGGTTAAAGTCAGATAAAAAATAAGTATAACATCTACTATTACATTGATTGTTTTTCTCCATTTTCAGGAGTTAGGTTAAAATGGCGACAATATCTGAAATAAAACAAAAGCTATGTATGATCGGTGATTGGGGTGTGGGAAAAACAAGCCTGATCAGAAAATTTGTATACAATCAATTTGATGATAAATATTTGGTCACATTTGGTACGAAGGTTTCAAAGAAACGAATAAAATATAAGGTGGATAAGGAAAATATAGTTGATATGAACCTAATAATTTGGGATATTATGGGCCAGAAAGAATTTAAGCGAGTGCAATTAAATGCCTATAAGAGCGCCAATGGCGCATTTATAATCTGTGATGTTACACGAAATGATACATTATTTAACATTTATACTTGGCAATCGGATCTGTATGAGGTCACGGGGGAGATACCAATTGTCATTCTCGCAAATAAAGCGGATCTACGCGGTCAAGAGAAATTTTCCGAGGATGATCTAAGGAAAGTTGCAAATGATATCAATGCCCCATATTTTTTCACCAGTGCAAAGACAGGAGATAACGTTGAAGATGCATTTACTAATTTAGGCCTCAAACTGATCAAATGACCTGTTGATTTGAAATTATCGTTATTATTGTAATTATTAATTTCTATGATTTTATGGGAATTTAGATGTGCTAATCGACAATTTTAACGGAGGGAACCCATGAGAACACCTGAAGAATATAAAGAAAGTTTGCAAAGAATGCGGCCAAATATTTACAAGTTTGGCGAGTTGATCGAGGATGTTACCATACATCCAGCAACGCGACATACAGTTGCAGGGCATGCTAAAATATTCCACATTGCACAAGATGAAAAATATCATGATGTGGTGACCACGAAATCGAGCATTATTACTCCGGAACTTGAGATATCCAGATATCTATCGTTGATTCGCTCGGAAGCCGATATGATCGTTAATGTGAAAATGAAGCGTTTACTATTCAACCTAACTGGTACGTGTACGGGTGGCCGTTGTGTGGGCTGGAATGCAATTAATTCCATGTGGGCTACAACTTATGATATGGATCAAACACTGGGCACAGATTATCAACAACGGCTTAAGAATTGGTTAATTTCCGCACAAAAAAATGATATTACTATATCTGGTGCGCTAACAGACCCAAAAGGTGATCGTACTCTATCTCCCTGTCAGCAGTCCGATCCGGATATGAACCTACGTATGGTAGATCTAGATGTAGGGGAACGTGATGGTGATATCGTGGTGCGCGGTGCAAAGGTGATGATCTGCGGTGTGGCCGCGTCGAACGAGATATTCGTGTTACCCGGCACGGGCTATAAAGAACCGGATAAAGACTATGCGATCTCATTCGTAATACCACGCGATATTGAGGGCCTAACCATAATCGAGACGCGTCATCCGAGCGATCTACGCGAATTCGAGGATGGCTTCGATATACCTGTTACGGACGGCGGCATTACCCAAGCATACCTGCTTTTCGAAGATGTGGTAATACCAAAAGAGCGCGTGTTCATGGCCGGGGAATTCAAGTTTTCTCTCAATGCGGTTTTGAACTTTATCATGTCATATCGTGCTTCAATAGGCGGCTGTGTTGCAGGCCAGGGTGATGTAATGTGTGGTGCGGCCGTATTGGTTGCACGTGCCAACGGGTTATCTGAAAAGCAGTTCAACGAGAAATTGACCCAGATGTATATCAATAATGAAACCACCTTTGGAATAGGTATTGCAGCTGCCGCACTTGGAAAACAGCATAAATCTGGTATCTGGCAGCCAGACCCATTGTTGGCAAATATAAACAAGGTTCATGTCGGTACATTACCATATGATACAAAACGAATAGCTCAAGATATCGGTGGCGGTATTGCCGAAACCGGTTGCATACCGTCTCACAAAGATTTTATGGATGACGAACATGGATACGGTAAATTGTTGCAAAAATACCTGAAAGCGCACTCCGATGCCGAAACACGTGTGCGCGCAGCTAGACTTGTTGAATGGTTGACCTTGGGTGCCGGTGTGCCCGGGTGTATGCACGGTGGCGGTTCGCCCCAAGGGGCAAAATTGCTTATTCGGATCAATTCCGATCTGGAAAGGTCTATCAAGTATGCCCGTGAACTGGCAGGGATAGATGAGCCTGTTGAACCGAAAAAATAAAAAAATGCTTCGGTGAAAGAATAATGATTGACGCATTTTTTTATTAAAGTTAAATTTTAAAAGTTAAATCTTAAAAGTGATCAGAACTTTTAACTTTTACATTTTAACTTTTAGCTGGGTAAGAATTCTTTACTCAATGTTATTTATTATAAGAATTCTTAGCTCAAGAATAATTTGTGCCAACAAATTGTTCGAGTTTTACTTTTCCTAGGTAAGAATTCTTAACTTAGTGTTATTTAATATAAGAATTCTTAGCTCGAGATAATTTTCGCCAGAAAATTAATGAAGTTTTACTTTTCCTTTGAATTCCAATAGACGTCATAGAAAAAATATATATCATATAAACAAGTTTTCGTGATTTGTGTGCGGAATTATTGGTATTCATGGCGAACATAATATTTCGGAAGAGTTATACTATGGCTTGCTAGCGCTTCAACATCGTGGTCAATCCGCTGTTGGACTTATCACATACGACGGAAATATACACCCGAAGAAGGAATCTGGGCTTGTCCCAAGGCTTTTAAAGAAATATGATGATGAAGCAACATTCAGTGAAGATTATCCAGGTAATATCGGGATCGGCCATACACGGTACTCCACCGCGGGTGAAGATGATCTATTTAACTTAAAAAGAAATGCACAACCCGAGTATGTTGTGAACCCGTTTATGGCAGCGTGCCATAATGGAAATATCTATAATGGTTCGGAGTTGATATCCGAATGCGACCGAATACCTAGGACATCATGTGATATACAATATCTTTTACTTTTAATGGCGAAGGCATTGCCAGAATATCGAAAAATTAATTTTGATACTATTGTGGAAGCTGGCGAGACTGTTATGCACAAGATCAAGGGTAGTTATTCTGCATTGTTCCTTACCGCTGGCAAAACCAGACCATATATGATAGCTATGACGGACCCGTATAAGATCAGGCCGCTTGTAATGGGTAAGAAAGACGGGACTTGGTATTTTGCATCCGAATCAATGGTGCTGAAACGCCTGGGTGTTGAGGAATTTACCGATGTGGACTCTGGCAGTGTTGTAAGCCTGGACACTGAGGAAGATAAACCGCAGATGAAAAAAGTTGTGAAAAAAAAGAAACATCTATGTATGTTCGAATATGTTTATTTTGCCGACCCCGGTTCCTGGATCGAGGGTGTATCTGTCCATAACTCGCGTGTGGCCCTGGGCCGAGAATTGTATAAAGAGTGCCCCGTTGAAGCGGATATTATTGTACCCGTTCCGGAGTCTGGCAGAAGATTTGGTATCGGCTTTGCATACGAGAGTGGGATACCATTAGAAGAAGGATTAAAAAAGAATCAAAAAGAACGCGCGTTCATAATGCAGACCCAGAACCAGCGCAATACATGGGCAGAACGTAACATATCTGCAATAGATGCCGCCCTGAACAATAAAGATGTGGTGGTGATCGACGATAGTCTTGTAAGGGGCACAAACATCAAACGCGTGGTTCGGAAAATTCGTAAAGCTGGTGCAAAAAAAGTTCATGTTCGAATAGGCTGCCCACCAATAATTGCCCCGTGTTATTTTGGCATCGATATGCGCAGTAAGAAAGAATTTATTGCTCTGGACTCCGAGAAAAACGAATTAAGACCCTGGGATGATATTGCAAAGGAGATCGGGGCAGATTCATTAGGGTATAGCAGTATATCCGCCCTAAAACATGCGATCTTGGGCCCTACTGATGATCAAGATCTTTGCACAGGATGTATCAATTTCCCCGGCGGTTACCCATCAGAGATGCGCGAGGATGTAATTGCTCTTGCCCGGATGGATACCGGTGATAAACGGGCATATGAGTGTTAATACTAATGACTTTATACTAACTTAGGAGTCTGGAGTTAGGGTAATTACAACAACTCTGAAAAAACCCTATTACATTACCACTTCGACCCTTACCTGACCCCTAATGACCCCTGAATTGTAACCCCAGACCCCTACTTTTTACTTTTGACCTTTGCCTTTTGCAATTTCCAATGGCCTAAGCAGTATTTCTGCTTATTTGAAGGCTTCTTTACAGTATGGGCAAAAATTAGGTGTTTTGGGTAAATTCAATTCTTCGCCACAGTAGGGACAGATCTGGAACTGTTTGTTGTTTTTCTTATTATCTATTTTTAATGTGTTAGATATCTTTTCTCCATCGTCTGGTAATGGTTCAAGCCCAGACTCTTCCTCACCCATCAAGCTCTGAACTCTTTTAAAATCTTCTTCCAACTTTAAGTTCTCAAATAATCTAGCCGCATCTTCATATTCTTTTTTAGCCTCAAATTCCCTGGCTTTTGGTAAATAAACATCCATTTTGATATTTGAAACTCTTTTTATATCTTCACTCAAGCCCAGGGCCTTATAATATTTGATCGCGTCATCAAATAACCGCATCTTTTCGTACCTTCTCGCTATCACCAGTTTATCTTGACGCAATTTCTCACTGCGCTCCTCCGTACTATATGGTTTTTTATTGATAATTTTATTCTGCTCTTTGCGTTTTTTTATTTTTTTCACCTTTTTGATCTTTTTGGCTTTAATATCCAGCTCATTTTCCATTTGCGCCAACTCCGAATTGTTGTTTTATATCATTGCAGGATCGTTCAATATAATGACATTTTTAATATTTATTATTTTGTCAGCAAAAATAAAAAAATTGTTTTGCAAAAAAGATAATGATCGAGGCAATTTTTTAGGTTGAAATTCTAACAGACATCATAAAAAAATGCTATGTAAAGTGATAATTAACGCATTTTTTTATTAATTAAAGATAAATATATTGAACACATGACCAAAATAAGATTGCTATGTAGATATTGATCTTGTGCCGAGATAGCTTAGTCTGGTATGGCGCGAGCCTGGAGTGGTTGCATTATTAACCCAGCAAGCTCGTGGTGCTTTGCGCCTCGGGGGTTCGAATCCCTCTCTCGGCGTATTTTTTTCTGGCCCATCTTGCAAATCTGTGCATGATTTGGAAGTCTGGCAAGCTAATTTGTATTGATTTAATTGTTTATATGTTCATGTAGATTTCGTCAGTCGGTGTCGAAGCTCGTATCGTAACACGTTTAACGTTAAACGGTAAAGAGCCGTTAGCCGAAACCGATAGACGATACGAGTATCGATACCGTTAAACGAAAGTGTTATACAAAACCCAGAGTCTTTTAGCTTAATTTTATTAACACAGCAAAGCAGCACAAATTCTCGAGAAGAGCCTTTTTTCTTTTATACTAAGGGCTGTGTTACAAATCTTCGGTTTCCATGTTATTTGCAGCTATTGTAAGCTACTGCTCATTAAACCAAAAAAAAGTATGAAACCGCCGATTAAACCCCAGTGGAAATCTCCACCTGCGGCGGTTTTATAAAAAAAGGAATAGGGTAAGTTCGTGGAATTAAACTTATCCGAATAATGCACCTAAACCTGCGGCTGCTTCTTCCTCGGAGACATTTTCCTCTTCTTTTTTCTTCTCTTTCTTTTTATCTTTTTTAGCAGCTTTATCTGCTTCTCCAGGCTCAGCATCACTTGTGCCACCAGCTGCTGCTGGTGCGGCAACAGGTGCTACGATCGAAGTAGAAACTGCCTCTTCGATGTTTACACCCTCAAGCGAGGCTATTAGTGCTTTGATCCTGGCAGAGTCAGCTTTGACTCCAGCTCCATCAAGCACCTTTTTTACGTTGTCCTCTGTGATCTCTTTTCCCGCGGAGTGGAGAAGTAATGCGCCGTAAATATATTCCATTTCTTTACCTCCTAATTAAATTTCCTGATCAAATAATTAGCTAAATCCTTATGCAGTCTCCTCTTCGGAAACCTCTTCTTTCTTTTCTTTTTCGGCATCCTTGGATGGTTTTTCTTCAGTAACAGCCGTTTTAACTTTAGCTGTGAAACCAAACCTTTCTTTAAGCTTATCACCCAAAGCTGCTTCATCTAAGCGACTACTAAGATTGAACATGTTCATTACACCAGATTGAAGCATAAAATTGATTGTTGCGGGTGATATTATTTTAGCATTGAACAATAAATTCATTGCCCGATGATGAGCGGTTTGGAGCAACGGCATTATTGTAACTGGGTTTACATAGTTAGTATTAATTGCTAAATTAAAGCCATAACGGGATCCCATGGCAAGTTGGTCCAGGAACTTCTGAACATCCACATCCAAATCACTTTTTTTGAAGATCGAGCCATCTTCAAAGACTGCTTGTAGATCAAAACCAACTGTGAGCGGGTAGATCTCCAACTTGGTCAGCATTTGGGCGACCTCGAATGAAATGATATCGCCGGCCTTGACCAATGTCTTATCGCTTTTGATCAACACCTTCCCTCCCTCGATGGCTGAAGGTATGCCAACACGCTGAAGTTCGCCCACGATGGGGCCGGGTTTAAATGAGGTTTCACCTTCACTTATCTCGATATCTTCTGAAGCGGTTTCACCGCCTTTGGCCGGTGCAGATGTCTTTGAAGCCTCTAAAACCCTAAACAAAGAAAATGGGTTCATGTCAGTTACTATTAGACCTATTTGACCGATCAAAGCGTCTTGTAAGGGCTTAATGCCTTTTTTCTTATCTTCCATTTTTTCTAAAGCAAGCTTTATTAAATTCAGTTTGGAAATTCTCAATATGGCTTTATTCTTAAGTCCTTTCCGCATTTTTTGTATCTGAGGCCCCGGAATGCCATAGATATTGACAATTCCGACTACAGGCTTTTCGGCCATGATCCGAACAAGATCATCCACTTGTGTTTCTTTCCATTGTGCTACATGTGCCATTTCTGTCACCAATACTGAACCTACTAACTATGATTGATCATATATATTATTATAATAATCTCACTGCAGGGCCCATGGTTGTTTTTACATATATGGAATGTATGTTCATCCTGCCGCGTTCTAACTTTTCCTCCAAGCGTTTGAGTACCACTTCGAAATTTTCTGCAAGCTCTTCAACTTTCATTGTTTTAACACCAATAGAAACATGAAATGTCTTGCGCTCTTTTGATCGCAATCGAACCGTGTTACGGAAATTATTAATGATCGGCACCGGGTCCGCCTGCGGTGGAATTGGCCTCGGCATTTTACCACGGGAACCCAAAAATATACCAAAACGTTTACCTATGATCGGCATTAACGGTGCTTCTGCAATGAAAAAATTATGGTCGATCGCCATCTGTTTTGCCTTTTTTTTATCGTCAGCTAATGTGTCTATTTCTTCTGAGGTAATGACCAAGTCAGCTGCTTTGCGCGCTTTAAATGCCAGATCACCCGTTCCAAAGACCGCAATCTTGATCTTCTTACCGCGACCCTTTGGTAAAATTACTTCTTCGTTTACTCTATTTTTTGGAATGGATAGATCGATGTCCTTAAGATTAATAGCAATTTCCACTGTCTCGGTAAACTTGCGGGATTTCGCCGATTCTATGGCTTTTTTGATGGCCTCGAGTATTGTCTTATCATCCAAATGATCACCTTATGTAGTAATTCGAGGTTTCGCCTCTCCTACATAATTTTATTATGATTATAAATATAAATATATTTAAGAGTGAGCTTCGCTGAATACTTTCATTGTTTATTAATTTTTGTATAATGGGTTCTGTTACAGGTTCGGGTGATATAGAGCAATATGTGAAAACTGTTGCATATCCGTCCAATCCGTGTTCTATTTTTGGAGCCTTGAATTACCACGCACCACCTGCGATGGAAGCACCAAGTCACAAGCACCAAATCCAAAATAAGCGCCAAGGACCAATGCTCAAATGTCCAAAACGTTTGGAATTTTCATTCTTCAATTCTTATCAACAACCAATAATCTACCGGTCTGCCAATCCGTTAGTCTACCGGTCGACCAGGTGACTACCTGACTATTCGACTAGCTGACCAGCCACTATCATGTCAATAAAGTGGAGAAGAAAACTTTAAAATTTCCATTTTACAATTTCAAATTTCCAATACCCTCAGCCAGTTAAAAACAAAAATAGAACATTATCCCATTCTATAAACTCTCATGCCATCGCCGGTGATCTCCACAGCCATCATATCCCTGATATGGTTAGTGCCGCGCATCTTTCGTATTCTGATCAGGTTCTTATACACAAGTGGATTATCCAAAGGTTTCAGGTATAATAGTACTACACCATCTACCATATATGATTCCATGTCAGTTTCACGATCTTCCGATTTCTCACCAATGATTATCGAAAATACCTGTAAGTTTCTCAGTGCAGTCAAAAATTCATAAAGATATTTTCTATAATCCGATAACGATGAGAACAATTGAGATAATGGCAATGGGTCGATGATCACCCTGCTTGCATGGGTCTCACGTACAATGTCCGTGATGGCATCCAGTGCTTTTTTGGTACCCATGGTCTGGATCGAGCTGCCCAGGTCCCAGAATTGGATCTTGCCCGATTCTATTATGCTTGAGTCAAAAAATGAGAAATTTGACATGAATTTTTTTATCATAAATACGGGTTCGGCAATGCCAGTCATATATATCACAGTCTCACCATTTCTCGCACCGTGAAACAGTGATTGCATGGCCATGGTGGTTTTTCCCGTGCCAGGTTCGCCAAGTAATAATAATACTGATGGTGTAGGAAAACCACCTTCGATCGTTTCATCAAGTCCGGGTATACCAGAAGGAATTCGTTTGATATTTATCACCTAGTAGCAGAAAATCAAATATATTTATCATATATAATAAACTGTTATTATAAACTTTATTCTTGAAACCCTTATATCAAAAAGAATGCGTTCATTACTAAATGAGCGGGAAATAGTTAGTTAATCACTCTTCTCCAATTCGGTTGTGATCACCTTGGCCAGGCGCTTTATCCCCTTGACTATATTATCATCAGATGCGTTCGAGAAGTTAAGGCGAAATGTATTCTTTATGTTGCCGTCAGTAGAAAATGTTTGTCCAGGTACAAACGCAACCTTCTCATCGATCGCCTTCTCCAGTAAATTCTTGCTGTTTATGTTCTTCGGCAGTGTAACCCAAATAAACAAACCGCCATCTGGTTGTGTCCAGTTCACACCCGCAGGCAGGTGTTTTTTCATGGTTTCAAGCATTATGTCACGTTTTTGTTTGTACATAGTTCTTATCTGCTCTTTATGGGGGTCCATAAGCTTTTTTTTCAAAAATTCAGCAATGATCGCCTGAGAAAAAACATTTGTACATAGGTCTAAAGATTGTTTGGCAACTATAATTCTTTGTATTAGATTTTGCGGGCCAATTATCCAACCAACTCTGAATCCTGGCGAGATCGTCTTTGAAAATGTCCCGAGATAGATCGTATAGCCTTTGGTTTCTCCCGGTTTATCATATGAGATGATCAGTTCAAGTGGTTCGCCCGAGTACCGCAGCTCGCCATATGGGTTATCCTCTACAATATAAAAATCGTATTTTCGTGCCAACTCAACCAGTTTGATCCTACGCGGCTGTGACATGGTCACTCCGGTGGGGTTTTGAAATGTAGGCACTGTATAGACCAATTTGATCGGGTTTTTGTTTTGTAGATGTTCTTCAAGTTTTTTTTCCAATATATCCATATTCATACCATTATCATCAATGGGAATTGGCACTGTATCTGCTTCTACAAGACTGAATACACTAAGAGCGCCAGTAAATGTGGGGTAAGATACCGCAACCTTATCGCCGGGGTTTAAAATCACCAAACTTAAAGCGGTTAATCCCTGTTGTGCACCAGCTACAATTACTATATTATCCAGTGTTATGTCCAGTCTATGCCTTTGCATGCGTTTGATGATCTCCTCACGAAGACACACAAGCCCCTCGGTAGTGCCGTATTGCAGAACCTCCGAATATCTGGTTTTCAATAGATCGTTGGTGATCACTCGTAGTTCATTATGTGGAAATGCCTCTGGGTTTGGCAACCCACCGGCAAATGAAATTATATCGGGCCGTTGTGTCAATTTCAGGATCTCGCGAATCTCTGAAGCACGCATACTTGAGGTACGCCTAGCTGTGGGGTCATCCATGATAATCTTCTCCAGAGAATTAAGAATGGATTAACAATTCAATCTTTATACTCCTACATCCTAATTCTTATACGGGCAGGGGCGCATGGTATTTATCGGTTATTAATCTTTAGATTGTTTATAGGCCACTCTTGCAGATCTGTGCATATTTTGGAAGTCTGGTAAGCTAATTTCAATAGAATTATATTATGTTGATAAGTCCATAGAGTCGAGAGTCTAGAGTCTAAAGAGTCAAATGAGTTTTCGCTGGAAGGAATAATGGTATCGGTTTCGAACGTAAACTTTTTGGCGCCTCACGGAAACTTTTTGACGGTTACTTGCGCTGGCTTACCCCTCGCAAAAAGTTTTGCGGTCATCCCAAAACTCGGGGATAAGCCTGCTCAGTTACCGTTAGCCGAAACCGTTTGACGATACGAGCCTCGATACCGTTTAACGGAACCGTTTGACAAAACCCAGGGTCAGTTAGCTTAAATTTAATAATACAGCAAAGCGGCACAAATTCTTGAGTGGAACTTGCTTTTATTTTTTAAGATCAATTGAGGCTTTTCCTTAGTTTAGACTTGTATTTTACCCTAGTAATGATTGTAATTTCAATGCAGGGTGGTCTACTTTTGCACAGAATTCCATGAGACCCTCCGAAGTGGTACAATCCTCTTCAGTTGCGATCTTGTCGATAAAATCTGGTGTGCCCAACTCCTCAGCACGTGCTTTTAATTTCTCCATTAACGCTTCTTTCAGGTCTTTCGGCATCCACATGACACGATGGAAACCACCATCGGCTGGGATGAATTTTCTGCTGGTCAGGTATTGGCGGCCAACACCGATAAACCCGGGTGTCTGTTTACCCCCGCCAACCGAGCCGGCCAATGTTGAGAATTTCATACCTAACGGTGTCTCGCCCGGATGCTCTCGATTGACGATAACTACTCCTTGCATATCACTGGTCATGCCCACAATACATTCGAAGCATCCGCAGCTGGTCATCGGGTCCTCCATCATGGTATACGCATTGAACCGTTCCAGTTTGTGATGTGTAGCCTCAAGCACCACATCGTTTACTCCCTGCCATTGACCCTTTTTCTCGTCGATCGCATGTCCCTTTATAATGGGCTGGTTCGGACCGGTGGGTGCGATCTGGTTGCTTGCCTTTGCATCAAGCCAGTTGATTGCACCGCATAATCCTAACCGCTCTGGTGTGACAACACAAACATGGTCTGGTGCAAACGACTGACAGAGTGTACAGGTGTAGAAAGTATCAACCTTTTCATCTACCAGGTTCGCGATCCGTTTATCGCGTATCGCATAAGTTTCACGAGCTTCTGGTAATCGTTTCTGGAGTTCTTCCTCGTCTGTTACTATAGTAATTTGTACACGGTTTACTATTGCGCCGAACTCACTATGCATCATTGCATAAAGTATCGTGCCAAAGTCTTTAAATTTAAACCCTTCCTTAACCGCGTTTTTGCTTAATCGTACCCAAACCAAGTTACGTTGACCCGTGTGCCAACCACCTTCCGAAAAATTAACGAATTGATGTATGCGCCGTTCCAAAACTGATTCGAAGTCTTCTTGCATGTTCTTTCCATACACTTCGACAAAAATACCCAAGGACGTTTTTCCGCCTTCTTCGATCTCATCGACATCTTTGCCTATAAAAGTGATCTTTCCATCTTCTATTTCATTAACATCGCGCATCTTACACAACTCGAATGCGAGAGTCTTAGCAGCGCCGCCGGCTTCGACATATGTTTGGGCGCGTCGAATGGTTTCACCTTCGAATGCGGGACCATATGAAACCGGTATATCTATTTCGCCCATTTTGATCTCCATATCTCTGATCTCGATCGCGTTGGATACCATCTGCTCATAATCTTTTTGAACAACATACCATCCCGGTATCTCCTCCACATCCTGGTCGGTGATGGTTGGTGAACCGTTGAACATGACCGCAAATTCTGCCGCTGTCTTGATATCATCGATCGGTCCCAGTTGAAGTACAACTACTTTTGGTCGTTGTTTCAAATAATCGTAGATCCCCTCACGGTCGCCGGGTTTTTTTCCGCCGAATGCCAGTGCCGCACGGATTGCAAAGTTAAGTCCATGGATCGCCTGCGTGAACTCACCAACACAGAACAACATGCGGTCAAGACCTTTTCGTTCACCGATCTCTATACCAGAATCCTTTATTTGCTGTATAATGTCAAAGGTCGGAATGATAAGCATGCCCTTGTTCTGGCAATCCTTGATGATCTTTTTGAGTGCGTTAGGGTCTTTCGCTTTACCAACAAGTACAATAGCGCCAGGTATAGTATCATCCACGAATGCTATACCCAATTCACGCAAGATCATATCGGGAACAAAACCACTGTATGGTGTACCCTCGTACGGGTCGCCGCCTTCAACATATTTCAATGCCTCCACGATTTCCGCAGCCACCATGGTCGCCTCACCTGAGGCTACTGCGTTCTCGAAGGTAATTTCGTCCTCGATGATCTTCCGCCGTACTTCGCCTAATACCTTTGGCAGTTGCCCCAGAGTTCTGACCTCTACACCCTCCCAGGCGTGTATACAGGGTAGGAAATAACCTGTGCCGGGGTATTCTATCTTCTTATCACGACCATGTTTGCGAATCGCACGGCTCAATAGATAATCAGCATACCCTGTTGCAATGATCGAACCGTCAATGGCTTTCTTGAACAGTTGTTTCTGTGTAATTGGTTTTCGCTCGTCAGCTGGAGTTGTGCCGTCCCAATAAACCA
Organism: Thermoplasmata archaeon; assembly: GCA_020696345.1. Taxonomy (GTDB): domain Archaea; phylum Thermoplasmatota; class Penumbrarchaeia; order JAEHCK01; family JAEHCK01; genus JAEHCK01. The sequence continues at coordinate 18,857 of JAEHCK010000071.1, forward strand.
CATCGTCATCGGTATCAATACCCAGTTTCCAGCGGCGGTATTTGATTATATTTAACAATTTTCGTGCGCCCTCGTGCGGGTCGGGCTCGAAAATGAAGAAACCGCCATATACATCCTTGGCAGTTGCTTCTGCTATCTCGGTAATTATATCACTACCGCGATGGTATGCATACACACCTACATGTGTTGGCCAGCCAGTTGCAACCGCCCAGGTGCCAATAACAACCGCTTTCTCTGTCATGGCTTCTGGTGCGCTTGCCACGATCGGTATCTCATGCATGTCAACGCCGAATATATCTGCCAGCTCAGCCGCTAAATGCTCGGGTCGTGAATTATCCACACATGAACCCATATGCAGGATCGGTGGCAACGGCCCGCCTAGGTCGGTCTTCTCGCCCAATTCGGTTAGGAACTGTTTAAGTGAATCTCCGCAGATCTCGTTAGTTTGTGCAGGGTCCATTAAACCATGTTTGGCATATGCCTGAGCTGCACAACCGGTTGCCAGAACTAAAATATCATTCTTAAGTAATTCTTTTGCTACAATAATATGTGCATCATCATGTTTTACTTTTACATTATTACACCCGACAAGTAGACCGATCCCTTTAATTGTGCCATCTTTGATCTTGTCTGCTAAATATTGTAACGGGGTGTCGGGGTTGAAATTTGCCAGTACCTTTTTTATGGCTTCTACACTAAACCCGGCTACTACCTTGTTTTTAATTTGTGGGATATGTATCTTTGTGGGTATCCTCTGTTTATATGCATCGATCGCGACCTGTATGATTTCTCGGGCCGCTTCGGCGGCGCCGGCCTCGGTGAACTCGATATGCATATCTGTTGGTATTCGCGTGATTGGCATGGTCGAGATCAATTTTGTGTGGAAACACTGTGACCACCAGCCAACTGATGGTGCGATACACTGATAATCTATTACCATCGCATCAACTACACCGGTCATGATCGCAAGTTCCTGGCATGCCATATTGGTTGCAATGGGCACACCATGGCGCATCAACATTTCGTTGGCGGTACAGCAAATACCTACTATATTGACCCCTTTAGCGCCGGCCGCTTCGGCTTCGCCTTTTAATTCATCAGCCATATCACATACAACCTCGGATAGTATCGGGTTATGGCCGTGAACGCAAATATTGACATGATCTTCTTTTAACGCACCAAGATTTGCTTCGGATGTTACAATGTCGGGTGTGCCGAACATAATATCCGATATTTCGGTACTTAAATTCTCACCGGTTACATCGCCCAGTGCACATTTGATCCCGCCAAATATGAGTGGTACCGCATCTGCATCGCAGCCATAATGTGTACGATGCATTACTTCTGAAATATGCCTATCGATGTTGGTCGGCATAACATCATGTGAATCCGCAAGTGCCATACGCTTTTTTGTTACCATTGAAGAGAACCAACTGCAGGGTACATCGGTCTGGCGTGAGAAATCATCGAGTACCATGTTTGCAACTTCATGGGCAATTGCCATGATATCCTTGCCCTCGATCTCAATGCCCACACGTTTCGCCACTTGTTTCAGTTTATTTTCATCCTTGATCTTATAATCCGGTGCATGACCTTCCAACATTTCATGAAACACATGTGTAATATGTCTTCCATGGTCAGAGTGTGCAGCCGCACCGCCAGCCATCATCCGTATTAGATTTCTTCCAACGATCGTGTAATCCCGTGCACCACAGATCCCCTTCTTTGGCCCATCACCAAACGGGTTGATCCGACATGGTCCCTGTAAACAAATCCTACAGCAAAGACCCAACTCTCCATAACCACACTGTGGTTGCATTATCTCCTGGCGGTCCCAGAACGTGTCCAAATTCTGTTCTTCCGCCAACGCCAACATTTCATGTGCAGCGGGGTCCATTGTTACTTCCTGAGCTTTATCTGCTTTTACCATCATATTCCTCCTTCAGTTGATTATTGATTTATTAATTCATTTGATAAATTGGATTATCTAACCTTTAACTTCCAACCTCAAAATTATTTACGCTTCGGCCTCTCCCTCCTCAACGGCCAATGCTTCAGTATGACATGAAGATACGCAAGCAGGTATTTCCAGATCCATGCATAGATCACATCTAATTACTATGTTTTTCTCCTCGCATTTGGATAATGCATCGAATGGACAGGCGTCTATACAACTCCAACAGCCTGTACATTTTTCTTCAATGATCGTAATTCTGCCATCGTCCTGTTTGATGATCGCACTTTCCGGACAGGCTTCGATACATTTGGGTTTCTTACAATGAACACATTTTCGTAAATGTACTTTACCTTTGCGAAGTACTATATGTAATCTTGATTGTGGCATTGGATATTCATAATAAATATCCTCGATCGAGCCGCCATTCGAGTGTTTCTCGGCACAAGCTATCTCACAAGTGTGGCAACTTACACATTTATCTTTGTTTAATTTAATTTTTCGCAAGTTAAAACCTCTTCCTATACCCTATAATGAAAATATAATAATTCAGAAATTCCAATGTGTTCTTCCTGATAACGGTCCCTAATTATCGATCCTAGCAACGGTGGGGAATTATATTTGTGTACTAATACGTTTCTGTTGATTTAATACGACCATGAATTTAACTTCGAATAATTTCTCATTATTTTAGATGAGGTTTTACAATTATTCAAGATGGGTTGTTGATTGACAGTGGCCGTGATGAGTTATTGATTGGCAGATGCCTTGATTCATTGTCGATTGGCAGATGCCTTGATTCATTGTCGATTGACAGATGCCGGGATTAATTGTCGATTAATTGAAACCTAGTTTTAAAAACAAATCCTGGAATCAACTCAGCATAAATTCATCACGGTATCTGTTCAGCATCAACCCTGCACGGCATCTGTTCAGCATCAACCCTGCATGGTATCTGTTCAACATCAACTCAACCTGGCATCTGTTCAGCATCAACCCTGCACGGTATCTGTTCAACATCAACTCAACCTGGCATCTGTTCAACATCAATTCAGCAAATTGTCCTACATTCATCATTTTTTTTATCCTACGAAAATTGGGAAAAGAACCTAAATAATAAATAGCGATAATCATATAGGTAAGCAGGCAAGCAAGTGGATAATAATTAGATAGCTCGTAATGAGATTGGATTTGGTGAGAATTTAATGAGGACCAGGTTGTTGAAGTGCATTTTATCGTTCATGCTAATTCTATTTTTCATACTTTCAACAACTAATTTTACAGCCTCGGCATCTGACCCAGAACTCATAATAGAATCTGAACTCAGGTATTCGTTAGATACTGGTGGCGGTGATATAATAATTACAGTCCAGGGTGAGCTAGCCCAGGCAATACGAGAGGATATCTTCGAAGAGTTCTATTTGAATTCGAGTAACCTAAATGCAGCCATTACTCAATCGATCGTAAAAGAATATGGTGAAGCTGTTGAAGATTTGCTCGAACGAGATATCAATGAGGCAAAGCGTGGCTTTACCGATATGAACACATCCGATGCAGGTGTCGAGTTCAATGGAAATTATAAGATCATCAAGATCGATCGTGTAGATATAAAATCGATCTCGGGGTTGGAAGGCACAAATAGATTAGATTCAGCCAAGTTCACGATTAAAATGGATATTAAAGGGCCTCTCCTGAAAAACTCCGAGGTCACCTTGTCCGACGGTTATATTATTCTATATGCTCTCTGGGGCGAACAGGCCGAAAATATGCCGCTTGTATCTATCGAGGTAAAAGAAAAGACCACATTAATTACAATTGGTACAAACAGCTACTCCGAGATCGATCTTGAGAACGGCGGTGAATTAAAACATTATCGACTTTTAATGGGTGAATATATAGAATATGATCATGATTATGAATTAAAGGGATATAATATAAGTAATGGAAAAAAAGATACCGTGCGATTTGAAACTTTCAATATAGTACAAAACTCTCTTGTTCTGGCAATCATGAGTTTTCTATTGTTCATAATCTCATCTGTTTTGGCGACTTTTCTTGTAAAAAGGTATAGAAGATCAAAGGTTTGGCATTTACGAATTTTGGCTATTATATTGTTCATTGCACTTGCTTTATTATATGTTTTCGGCTTTGACGGAGTGATCATCTGGGTTAGCATGATATCATTCTTTATGGTCAATTGCATACTTGCTTATGGCGTGTATGCGAAGGGTTGGAAAAACCTTGCGCCAATATCTCACCGCCATGAAGATTTCATACGAGAACCACCAACAATAGACCAAGGCACGTGGCATGAGCGCGGTGTTGCAAATGCAAAGGTGGGGAATTTTAATGAAGCTTCGAAATGTTTTCAGAATGCAGTAGACGCCGACCCCAAAAATGCGGTTACCTGGAACGATCTTGGTTTTATACATCGTAAATTGCATAATTACCCGGAGGCGATCAGTTGTTTTAATAGGGCGCTTCAGCTTCGGCCCCAGTATTCGATCGCCCTGGAGAACCTTCAAAAGACTGCAAAAGAGATCAATGATCAAAATAAGCAATAAAAACAGTAGAATATGTTTTTTAAGGAATTCACTCACATACCTTAACAAAAGCTAAGTATTTTATGCAGGTTTATTATTGTTGATATTGAATGGTCCGGAGGGCGTTATGATGCAACATGGAATAGAAGATGATCTAGTGGTTTTGAAGTTGACCAATAACGAAAATGTGTTCACCTGTCTTGAGCATGCTGTGGATATGTATGATATTCGCTCTGGCATTATTATCTCGGGGATCGGAATGATAAAGGATTTTGAACTTGGCTATTTTGACCCGGAAGGATATAAGACCAAAGACTTTCCGGAGCCACATGAGTTGTTGAGCATGAACGGGTCTATTGCATTCGTGAAAGATGAAGATCCGAAAGAGCGACTAATTCCACATGTACATTGTTCGGTTGCCGATCGTGAACATCACTGCTGGGGCGGGCATTTACACGGGGCAAGTGTAAATATTATAAATGAGATCACAATATTACGTCTAACTAAACTCAATTTAACCCGGATAAAAAATAAAACAACTGGCTTATACGAATTGGATATTGTTGAGCCATGATCGATCAATATTGGCGGTGATTTAATGCTTGAAAAAATTGATCACATCGGTATTGCTGTAAATGATATAGATGAAGCTTTGGAGTTTTACCGTGACCAGCTTGGTTTAGATGTTGGTGGTATCGAAGAGGTAAAAGAACAGAAAGTTAAAGTTGCGTTCATGCAAATAGGCGAAAGCAGGGTAGAGCTACTGCAGTCAACCGACCCCGCTGGACCCGTGGCCAAATTCATCGAAAGTCGTGGTCAGGGCATACAACATATTGCTATTAGTGTTGAAAATATCGAGGACACATTATTAATGTTAAAAGCAAAAGGGGCCAGGTTGATCGATGAAACACCACGTATTGGTGCTGCTGGTGTAAAGATCGCATTCGTACATCCAAAAAGCACGCATGGAGTATTGCTAGAAATATGTCAGCGGTGAAGATGTTGTATATGTCGCTGAGATGACAGGATGTTCTATATGTCGTTGGGATGGCGGGATGTTGTACATAGCGCAGAGATATCGGGATGTTCGATATGACGTTGAGATACCGGGATGTTTTAAATGTCGAAGAGATTTCGAAATGTTCGATATGGTATTGATATTACGGGATGCACCAACGGGA
>JAEHCK010000085.1 GCA_020696345.1 Thermoplasmata archaeon
AAAAAGCTGGTCTCGGTGATATCGGTTTTATAGAGCTCAGGTGGTGTGACCGTGTCAAAATAGATGTCATATGTTATTCCGGTCATGGTGGGATCTTCCAGCTCCCACTTGAACATTACACTGGTCTCATTGACCGTAAAACCCTGGGGTGGTGAGAGGAGTACAACCTTTGGTTTATTGGCCGGGTTCCAAGTATTGACACTTATCACATACCAGGGCGACTCCACCGGGTCGTTGCCAGCAACATCGGTTGCACGCCATTTGATTATGTTATCGGTGCCGTTTGTAAATGTATAATTAATATGTACGACAACCTTCAAGCTGTTGTTCAAACCCTCCACCGAATTCCACGCACTCCATTTCTTGCCCTTATCCTTTGACACCGCATATTGTATGGTTGACGCGTTCACATCAGAGGTTGTATCCGAGATCGTGATGCCAACATCCACTTGCTCATTTGGTGATACATCATTTGGTGAAGGCCATGCATTGGAAAATTCAACACCCTCAGTATCAACAAGAATTCGAAAAGGATCACTTTCAGTTGGTCCGTTATCCACAGAATCCAATGCACACCATTTAATGAAATTGTCTGTGCCATCCGTAAAAGAAATTACATCTTGGACAATTATACTTGTAGCGGATTCCAAGCCAGGTATATTTTCCCAATCACTCCAGGTTGTACCATTGTTCATTGAAATCGATCGCAGCACGCTTTTGCCATTTACTACACCACCACCAAAATCTGTAATATTAATATTCACCAATACATCAGATTTCGTCTGCCAGGTTGAATTATCTGGCATGGGATCAATGAATGTTACATTGTCGGCATCAATTCTTAGTGTGTAAGTTTGGTTGGTTGCATCACATTCGGATGGAATGACGGTAAGGGCCAAGGTATAAATATTACCATTAGGAGCTGAAATAGTTGGCGTACTCATCTCAATAAAAAAAGGCTCGCCCGGTGTTGGTGAATCGAGCCATTCACCTCCTGATTCATCTTTTATTGAAACATTGAACTCATCGTCTGGTGGGTAAACATCCGTAGTATTTTCGTAAACTGTGGTCAGACCGGTCCAATTCAGTCTTATTCCACCACGAAGCAATTCATTCTCTGGAATGGTTTGATTGTTCTCAGCTTTAACTATTAAAGTCCCGTTAAAGGCTAAATCATTTTCAACTTGATAAAATCCTGAGACATTTAACCAAGAGGTAGGTAAACCCGTGCTTGTGGCATAGACATGAACATCATTTAAATTTTCATCAGGGTATAGCCAGTCAAAGGTTACATTGAAATCCACGGTCCAACGAAAAAGGTCATTATGCACTTTACTGGTTGGTTCAAGGATAACATAGTTATTTGGATCATTCAACTTGGAAATTTGCCCGGTAGAATATTTCCATGAGAACTTAATATCGTGTCCAAGAGGGTCCAGAGTCATCTGGACTTCTCCCAGATCTGAGAGATTAGCAGAATATAAAAAGTTCACCCTGAAAGTATAAGGTCCCAGCCCGGAATAAATTTTCGATGTTGGTTTATTGGACTTCAACAATGATAATGAAGTAATTCCAATCGTAGGTTTGAATGCGAATTTGAACACGACTGCATCCCAATTGCCAGCATATGTTGTATCGTGTGCACCCTGTGTTGTTGGAAACCCCGATGACGAGACACGGCCAACAACATATGGACTCCCGAGCGAATCTAGAGCAATATCCTCACCATAATCGGTTAGGCTGCCACCCATAAAAGTTGAATAAATGATGCTTGTCGCGCTTGGAGGGAGTTTAACCAGAAAAATATCATACCCATTTAGAGTCTTATTGTAAGCATCAGATGTGACGGGGAAATTTGGTGATGCTGTATAACCAGTAAGATAAATATTATCGGCTGAATCCAGAATAATTCCGGTACCCTTTTCAATACTATTCCCACCAATAAAAGTTGATAAAATAAGTCCCGAACCGGTTTGGTTTAGTTTAGTTACAAATGTGTCGAAATTACCGTTAAATGATGTGTCATTTCCACCCTGAATAGTGGGAAAATCCGGCGAAGATGTGTAACCTGTTATCACTGCATTGGTTTTGGAATCCAGTGCAATGGAATATGCATGATCGTTTGTATTTCCCCCCACAAATGTAGAATAAAAAAGTCCATTTCCGGTTTGGTTCAATTTCAGAACAAAAGCATCAACACTGCCATTAAGGGTTCTGTCAAATGCACCCGACTTTGTTGGAAAATCTGTGGATGCAGTTTCACCGGTTACATATGCATTCCCGGACGAGTCCACTACTATGCCATAAGCCATATCGTTAAAGCCGCCACCAATATATGTTGAATAGACTAGCTGTTTTCCGGTTTGGTTTAGCTTGAACACGAACCCATCGGAATTGCCATTGTGTGATGGATCGTAGGCACCTGAAGTGGTATCAAAATCATTTGAATATGTAATTCCACAGACATAGGCATTACCCAGACTATCAATTGCGATACTCCGGCCTACATCGCCATTGACAGAACCAGCACTACTGCCATGGACAAAGGTTGAATATAATAATTTTGACCCGTTTACATTGAGTTTTGTCACAAACACCACCCACCATCCACCTTTAAATGTGTCATAAGCACCAGGAGTTGTTGGAAAATCGGTGGAACGTGTGGTGCCGGTGACGAATGCGTTACCTGCAGTATCTACTTCAACATCGTAACCGTAATCATAAATCATGCCACCCAGAAATGTAGAATAAAGTAGTTTTGAACCGTTATGGTTGAATTTTGTCACAAACGCATCAGTAATACCGGAGTATTGAGTATCATGTGCTCCTGGTGTGGTTGGAAAACTTGATGAATATGTATATCCTGTGACCACCGCATTTCCTGCACCGTCAACTGCAATGCCATAGCCATAATCAGTACTTCCCGCTCCCAAAAACGTCGAGTATTCTAATAAAGGGTCGATCACCAGGGGCTCTTGAGAATTATATTCTTCTAATATTTCAAACCCGAATTCCATGTTATTAATTAATTTGAATGTACCCTCAATTTCTTGTTTGAGACCATTTACATCCTGGTAAATTAATAGCCCACCGTCTACAATATCTTCAATACCTGTTTTGATCTTTATATTCCCAAAATCATCGATCTCTAGTCCGTCTGAACCCTCATATCTAATCCTTATATCATCCACACTTGCACCCGGATTAACTATCAAATCATATTTAAGCCCATTTTTGTTTATATAATACTTAAGATTAATTCCATCGTAAATGTTTTCGTAGGTAATTACCTGATAATTTGGCACGCTGGTTTTCCATCGTGATGAATCGTTACCATAGAAAAAATTACTATTCCAGCTAACTCGGTTCAGACCTTTAGGTGTTATATTATTCGAACCGATAAATGATTTCTTTAGAATAACTCGCTTATAATCTTCTATCGCTGGTGGCTGGTGGCCGGTCGCCAGTCCAGCTCCCTGACCCCTGAAACCTGATCTCTGACTCCCGTATTTCGACTCTCGACTCCCGGACTCTTGATTTGTCCATCTTCAATTAATTCAAAATATAATCCACCCTCAGCAAACCATATTCCACCGCCCTGCACATAATAGCGTACTTCATCATTGCCGATTTGGCCATGGTTCTCGGTGAAGACGGTCCGGGCGCTGGACAATACTTTATTTACCTCTCTTTCTCGAATTGAATATGCGGGAGGTTCATTTAAATCATCAAAGGGGCTAAGGTCATTTTGACGATTATTATTAATAATCTCACCTGTACCAGCCTTCACCGAGATGGATGTTAGTAATAGAATAAGCATTACAATTATCGCCAATAATTTACCTTGCATGCCGAAACCCCATGTGTGATATGATTACTAATTGCAGGAAGTATTATTAAAAGAAGTTGGAGCAGGTTTTTAATTGATTTAAAAACATTTCGGTATTTGCCGAGTTCCTAAAATAAGCTATTTAATTGGATAAATCCTTTTTTTGTACTTCAGGTTTTGCTATCGATGGCTGTTGATTTACAATACTAATGGGTGGTTGTGCACTCGGTTCTGTAATTGTGTTGGTATCGGTAGTTTGCTGCTGACGTATTGCTTGGAGCCTCTGTGCTTCCAGTTCTGCCATGGTTAATGTTGGTGTTTGAGTTGGTGTTTGCGTTGGGGTTGTAGTAATAGGTGCTGGGGTAGTAGTGGGTCCTGCCACACTGGGTGGTAGATGCACAGTCGGTCCTTGGTATCCTTGGGCGGCCACAGTTGGTGCAGGTGCAGGTGCGGGTGTAGATGAAGCAACAGCCGGTTGCTGAATGCCCGTGGGCGTTATTTCAGCCTGTGGCTGGGTTGCAATGGCCGCCGTGGGTTGGGGTTGAGCTTGAGCCTGAGTTTGAGCTTGAGGTGCCGGCGGCAGCTGTGGTAACGGCTGGACCTGCGGTATGAGCTTCGGCGGCGGTGCCGGTGCGACTGCCATCACAGTGTGTTGCTGTGCGGCGGTTCCCGCAGACACCGTGCCCGGTAATTGGGTGCGTGTGATCACACCCGGCATCTGGCTGTCTACTATATGTGTTGGTAATGGTTTAACGGTGACCGCACCGGCCGGCAGCAGCTCTTGCTCTTTCTTCTTCTTGCGTTTTAATACGAATATGGTTAGCGCCATGATCAATATAATGATCGCGATCACTGAAAACATCAATAACTCATTCGCCTTTTCATCTGGGTTCTGCTCCGTGATATTGGGTTGTGATGCGTTCGGGTCCGTACCCGGGCCATTTGGCCCTGGCCCGTCCGGTTTTTTGATCTCAACCGATATGAAATGGTTTACACGTTCTTTCTCTCCGCTATTCAACGAAATTGCGGTTACGATTATCTCGGAATTACCGGGTTGGGCATCAAGTGGCAGATCTATATTCAACGTACGAGTGGCATAGCCAGTACATTCCAGCTCCAATATAGAATAATCTTCAAAATCTATATAATCCGATAATTGTCCCGCTTGGAGTTCTAATTTAATCATGTCCTTATTTGTGCCCAAATTTGTGATTGTCAGCGGAATACTCTTATTCTCACCAGGGTAAATAGAGATCGACATTGGCCCGGTTATGGAAATTTTGAAATTTGTCCCTGGTCCCGTGTAATCCAGGTAAACCTGGAACCACCAGACACCGCTGCTGCATAAACCTTCGAGCACACCACGCCTGGGTATTACACGCCAATAATACGTTGCGCCATCGGTCAGGCCATCTTTGAAAAAGCTGGTCTCGGTGATATCGGTTTTATAGAGCTCAGGTGGTGTGACCGTGTCAAAATAGATGTCATATGTTATCCCGGTCATGGTCCGATCTTCCAGCTCCCACTTGAGCATTACACCGGTCTCATTGACCGTAAAACCCTGGGGTGGTGATAGGAGTACAACCTTTGGTTTATTTTTCGGGTTCCAAGTATTGACACTTATCACATACCAGGGCGACTCCACCGGTTCGTTGCCAGCAACATCGGTTGCACGCCATTTGATTATGTTATCTGTGCCGTTTGTAAATGTATGATTGGTGTTCACCATAACAGTTGAAGAGTCGTTCAGACCTTCCACATGGATCCATGCACTCCATATCTTGCCCTTATCGTGTGACACTGCGTATTCTATGGCCGATGCATTAACACCCGAGGTTGCGTCCGAGATGGTGATACCAAAATCCACTTGTTCGGTTGCCGATTCTTCATTATGTGACGGCCATGGGTTTGAATATGTCACACCTTCGGTATCCACGAGAATTCTATACGGTTCACTCTCGGTTGGGCCGTTGCCCAGTGAATCCATGGCCTGCCATTTGATGAGGTTATCGGATCCTTCCAGTAATTCAACAGAATCCTTAACGATCATGCTTTCAGCTAGCAGTAAACCATATACGGTTTCCCAATCACTCCAGCTCGAACCGTTATTAGTGGAAACCTGGTGCTTGACGCTCTTACTATTAATGACCCCACCGCCAAGATCGGTTATATTGACACTGACCAACACATTTGAAATGGTCTGCCAGGTGTTATTACTTGGTGTATTATCAGTGAATGTAACATTATCGCCGTCGATGTTTATGGTAAAAGTTTCGGCGGTTGCATCACAATATTCCGGTATGCCAGAGAGCGCTATGGAATATGTAAACCCGTTAGAATGTGTCTCATTTGGTGCAATGGTGGACATATTAGATAACTCACCAGGGCCTGGCGAGCACCACCACGATTTACTGTGCCCGTCGCGTACAACCACATCAAACTCTTCATCCGGCGGAAAGATCGTCGAGTTCGAGTTTTCGTATACGACGGTTAGGCCTGACCAGTTAAGCCTTTCGCCACCGCGGACCAGATCGTCTGGTTGAATTATTCGATCGTCCTCACCCTTTACCACCAGCGTGCCGTTGAATTCCAGGTCGTTCTCTACCTGGTAAATGCCGGTTTTGTTGAGCCATGTAGGTGACAGACTCGTACATGATGCATAGGCCTGGATGCTGTGCAGTTCCTCATCCGGGTATGTCCAATTAAATGTAACATTGAAGTCGATCGTCCATAACGAAAAAATATTTAATGCTTTGCTCGAGCTGTCAATTGTAATATAGTCATTGGGATCGGAGATCTCTGTAAATTGCCCGGTTGTGTAATTCCATTGAAGCTTGATATTCTGTCCCAGGGGGTCAAAAGCCAATTGAACATTCTCAAATCCGGATAATTTGGCGGTATGGATCAGGTTAGTTCTGATAGTGTAATGACCGTTTCTTGCATATACTATTGATACTTGTTCATTATCCTTCAAAAGAGACAACAAAGAGATATTGATCTTGGGCTGGAACGAGAATTTGGCGACGATAACATCATACCAGCCCGAGGTTGTGGTATTATATGTACCTGTTGTTTGTGGAAAATCGGTTGATGATGTTACCCCTGTGATAATTGCATCACCTCTCGGACCCAGGGTGATACCTTTACCGGTCTCGTTGCCATCGCCGCCAATAAAGGTGGAATAGATCATTGTTGACCCATTGGCCGCCAGTTTGAACATGAACGCGGCCGAATATTTGCCACGTGTACGGTTATACGCATCTGGTGTGGTGGGGAAATTGCCCGAATATGTCCTACCAGTTACATATGAATTCCCAAATGGGTCGATAGCAATGCCATAACCATCATCTTTATTGCTACCACCTACGAATGTGGAAAAATTCAGCGCTGAACCGTTATGGTTCAGTTTGGATACGAATAGATCAGGATTACCCATGCCAAAACTATTTAGAGTTTCATCAAACGCGCCAGTTGTGGTAGGAAAATCTAATGAGGTCGTGATGCCAGTAACATATGAATGTCCTGTCTTGTCGATAGCGATATCATAACCATAATCATCACTCCCTCCGCCAATAAAGGTTGAAAACTCGAGTCCTGTGGCGGTCTGGTTTAGTTTAAATACAAACGCTTTCTCATGCAAAGAAAGTGTCCTATCCAAAGCCCACGGTGAGGTTGGGAAATCAGATGATTCTGTAAAACCGGTGATATATGCATATCCGGATGAATCCACTTCTATACCATAAGCATTATCATTAAAACTACCACCCATATAAGTCGAGTAAATGAGCGTTGAACCTGTGGGATTAAGTTTCGACACGTATATATCCCAACCCCACGAACCGGTTCGAGTTTTTTTATAAGCATTCAATGAGGTCGGAAAATCTGTTGAAAATGTATTACCGGTTACATATGCATTACCTGAATTGTCTATGGCAATATCACGTCCCTCCTCGGTGCCATCGCCACCCAGAAATGTAGAATAAACCAAGTTTGCCCCTGTTGGATCAAGCTTGAAAACAACAGCTTCAATGGTGCCATTGAGTACTTTATCAAGTGCACTTACCGAGGTTGGGAAATTCGTTGAATATGTATCAGCAATCACATACGCATTCCCGCCCGAATCTACAGCCAGGCCGCGACCATAGTCACGGTTATCACCACCAATGAAAGTAGAATACAATAATTGTGTACCTACCGGATTCATTTTTAGAACAAAGATATCACTTAATCCACCATTAAATGAAGTATCGTTTGCTCCATTGGTAGTGGGGAAATTCGTTGATCTTGTATCACCAGCCACATAAATATTCCCAACCCCATCCGTTCCGATATCATTACTATTGTCAGAGATGGTTCCGCCGAAAAATGTGGAGAAATCCAAATTAACCAACGGATCGATTACCAGGGTCTTTTGCTTATTGTAGTTACCCAGCATTTGAAAGCCATATTCCAGATCATCATGTTTTACAAACTTACCCTCTACCCGATGGTATTTGTCTGTATAATCCTGGTAGATGAACAGGTCACTGTCTATGATATCTTTGACCTGTGTTTTGATAACCAAGTTTCCCATGTCATTAACTTCCAAGCCATCGGCACCGTCATACCTAATTCTGATCTGGTGGGGATCGGCACCCGGGTGGACTAATAGGTCATATTTCAGCCCGTCAGTAGCCGTGTAATACCGCAGATCTATACCATCATAGAGGTTGGGATAATATACCTCCCCGTAGTTAGGCACCTCGGTTTGCCAGTTTAACGGGTCGTTCCCATAGAAAAAGTTACTATTCCAGCCAAGGGGCTGTCGGCCCTCAGGCACTACCTGATTTGCTCCCATGAACTCCTGCTTGAGAATGACGCTTTTAAATAAGCCAGTCGCCGGTCCCTGACCCCCAAATTGTGACCCCCGACCCCTGTATTTCGACTCACGACTCCTTGACTCTGGACTCTCGACTCTTCCATCATCAATTAATTCAAAATACACTCCATCATCAGTAAACCATACATTTCCACTTTGTACATAGAACAGTACCTCATCGTTGCCGAGTTGGCCGCGGTTCTCGGTGAAGGCGGTCCGGGCGCTGGACAATACCTGATTTACCTCTCTCTCTCGAATCGAAGGTGCGGGAGGTTCATTTAAATCATCAAAGGGGCTTTGGTCATTTTTACGAGTATTATCAAAAATCTCGCCCGTACCTGCCCTCACCGAGATGGATGTTAGTATAAGAATGAGCATTACAATTATCGCCAATAATTTACCTTGCATGCCGAAGCCCCATGTGTGATATGATTACTAATTGCAGGAAGTATTATTAAAAGAAGTTGGAGCAGGATTTTAATTGATTTAAAAACATTTCGGTGACTTGAATGGTAGATCCACCATCCGGAATTCACTTCACCAAACATACATTACCCATCTGGTTATGATATGTCAACCCCAAGTCCAGGTCGGTGATCCCATGCCTGCGCAGAACTTTGGATACCGTTTTGTGTGCCAGTTCGGGTGTATTATTATCTTTGGATATATGTGATAACAGAACATGTTTCGTTTTCTCACCCAAAAGTTCCACCAGGCTCTCGCCGGCCTCGGTATTGGACAGATGACCAAGGTCGCCCATGATGAAAAGTTTCACATTGGGCGGATATTTTCCTTGCACCAGCATGTCAAGATCGTAATTGGCCTCTAGCATCAATAAATTCAAATTTTGTAAGTGGTGTTTCACCGGCGGTGTCAAAATACCGATATCGGTTACGATCCCGATCTGCAACTTTGTTCTTGGTTGGCAAATCCTGAAACAGACGGGTTCGGCCGCGTCATGCGATACGGGTACAGGCAGGATCTCCAAGTCTTTTATTATCACGGGTTCTTCGGTTTCAAATAACTTGTAGCGATAGACCTTGCCCAGCTTGCGTTTGGCCGCATTCCAAGTGCCCTTGTTGCTTAAGAGTGGTATCTTCTGGTTCCGTGATAGTATTCCAGCACCACCGATATGATCTGTATGCTCGTGGGATAGGAAGATTCCATCGATCTCACGGGGACTGATATCGAGTTTGTTCAGGCATGATAGAATATACTTCATGCTCAGCCCGGCATCGAACAAAATGCACGCTTCATCTGACCTTACTAGTGTAGAGTTGCCCGAGCTGCCGCTTGCCAACGAGCATACACTTAATCCGTTATCGTTGTGTATATCTATTTTTATATCTGTCTCTATATCTATATTGTCAGCCTCCCGAACGAGAAGTGCATGTTGTGGAGTATATAAATAGATTTTTATGTGTTCATTGAATGTACTAATAAGTTAGGGATGCGAGATGTGTACGCTTGGTGATTATCAATAAATTATCAACGTCATTCATCACCGGGATTCGGGATTCGCACGCTTTAAATCGATAATGATTTAACTCGCATGTGGGATTCGGGTATTATCGCTATAATATCAACCCACCCCCCACAACCCACATCCCAAATCCCTAATTATTTAATAATTAATTCAAAGTGATCAAGAATGATTCTAATTGTTTATTCTACAGAAGACCTCGCAGGTATTAACATATTCCAGCGATTAATGGAAACAGTAGATTGGGAGCTTCAAGATGACCTGAAATTCGACGGCAACGAGGTCTACACCTATAAAAAAAATGCAGTTCTTGTAAATATCAATGAGTATCATCTATATTTTGATCATGTTGACAGTAGTGCTCAAGGTGCACTTGGTGACCAGGGGTTCGAGTTCAACCCTGAGACTGTGATCTTCCTATCCAAGCACCGCAGCGCCTCCGGCATGAAGACATTAACTGTCCATCCCATCGGTAACTACCGTTCCAAGGCGGAGTACGGCGGCAGCCCCGAGAAACTTGTACCTGCATCGCCCCATTTAATGACCGAAGCATTAAGGAAATTATATGATAACGCAAAGAAAGCAGATGACCCGCTCTTGGAGTATGAGGTCACGTTCGAGGTTACTCACCACGGGCCGTACCTGGAAACACCAACTTTTTTCATTGAGATCGGCAGCGATGAGATTACCTGGTGTGATGCAAAGGCTGGGCAAGTGATCGCAAAAACCATCATGGGTGTAATAGATCTGGCAGTGGAAGATCCATGTAAAAGTTACCCCGTGGCACTCGGTATGGGCGGCGGGCATTATGCGCCGCGGCACAGCGAAGTTGCTCGTAATAAACTGATCGCGTTCGGCCACATGATCCCTTCTTATGCACTCGATGCCGGATTGCCGGAGTATATGCTGGAGCATGCACTTGAAAGCACTCCCGGAGTTGAACTAATATATTTCCAAAGAAAGGCGTTTAAAAAACAACGGTACCGTGAACTACAGGCCTGGTTCGAAGAACGTGGATATAAACCGATCCGGGCGAATGACCTGGGAGAGCGATGATCACTTTGAGAACCGGTATCACTGGAGTGTAATAATGGTTATTTACAATTCAAGAAAGTAGATTTCTATTTCAAAATGACTAAAAATATATAAATTATGAGTTCATCTCCAACAGAAAACCCGAATCAGGTATAACCATGGTAAGAAAAACAGACGGAAAAAAGAAAGCTGATAAACCCACCCCGCCTACGAAAGGATTATCTTTCATGGTAGGTTTGGTTCTATTCGGTCTGATACTGTGCCCTGGGGCCGTGTTTGTTTTCTATAATCTCGGGATGAACAAGAGACTCGAGCTTATGATGCTTCCAACCTTAACTCTCGCCTGCCTGACCGGGCTGGTTATCGCCGTCATACCCGCGATCATTTTTATGCAGTGGACAATGAAGCGGATTAAGTACTGATTGGATTTCGTTGTGTTTTTGATGAGGCAATTGTAAAAGTTAAATTGTAAAAGTTAAAATTATGCTTCAAATTCACACACACCCCGACCCCCAGGACTCTCGACCCCTAGACTCTCGACTCTTAAACTAAATTATCATTAAATAATTAAAAAGAGTGCGGGGGAAGGGATTCTGAACGGAAACTTTTTGGCGCTGAACTGCGCTGGTAAACCCCTCACAAAAAGTTTTACCGCATCAGCCTTTTTGTTCCTGCTCATGCTGCCCTACAAAACAAGATAAAACTCTTCAAGTTTAATCGAGACCTCAAAATTCATATGAAATTTCAATCTAATGAATTTTGACGTACCCTGGGAAATAGGGCGAACCTACGGTTCACCTCCCCAAAACTCGGGGTTTGCCTGCTCGTTCACCGTATTAAAATGATTAAAAAAGATCAATCAGAAATTAAAGTCAGCGTGACTTCAATCACCCATTTTACAATCTATTATTAAATCAAATCAAAAGGGTAAAAAATGCGGGGGAAGGGATTCGAACCCTCGGACCACTAAGGACAGGATATCATATCTTATATTATCTTATAATATCCGTCGCAGTAAACAAACTACGAACCCAAATTATATATGCATCCTAAAGATGCAGATCTTAAGTCCTGCGCCGTTGACCAGACTTGGCTACCCCCGCATGGCGAGATAGCTTGAATGCTGTTTGGACATACAAATACGTATGCCAAATTTGTAATTATCCTTTATTATCATCAATACTTATCGATTTTTAAGATTCGGCCGCCTTGTTCAGATCGGCAAGAATTTTATCCACATCGATACCGTGTGCCAGTGCACCTTGCTCTAGATTCTCGAAGTTGGCGATCGCACAGCCAACACAGCCTAGACCGTGCATCATGAAAACTTGTATGGTCTGTGGATATTTATCTACGATCTCCTTGATCGGCATGTCTTTTGTTACTTTCAAAGTTAGGACCTCCTGTGTCGTCATGAATTATATATTTACTATTTATATTTACTGAAAATCAAATGTTTTTATTAATAGTTTATGATTGACCAATAGTTAATAATTGTTTGAGTTTCAATCTATTTAAATCCCAATATTACCAATAGTACCAAGAAAATCCGAATACTAACAATAAAATTGGGATTTTGGTTTTGGGATTTTAAAATCAACAATAATAATTACAATTAACTCTCCAAGAAATTATTATATAGAGATACCTTAATACATTGAAATTTACCCCCTCTCAACTTCATTATTAGTCAAAGTCAAATAAAAAGGTAACAACATGAAACTGACCGACAACGCATTGCGCGTTCTTGAGAAACGTTATCTGCGAAAAGACCGACACGGTAGAGTGATCGAGACCCCAATAAAGATGTTCCAGCGTGTAGCTGCTAATATCGCCAGCGCTGAATCAAACTACGGTAAAGGTGCCAAAGAAGTAAAAAAGATCGAAACCGAGTTCTATAAAACCATGAGCAGCCTGGAATTTCTGCCAAACTCGCCAACATTGATGAATGCTGGTTGTGAGCTTCAGCAGCTCTCGGCGTGCTTCGTGCTCGATATCCAGGACTCGATGGAGAGTATATTCAATACATTACGCGACGCCTCGCTTATTCACAAAAGTGGTGGTGGCACTGGTTTTTCGTTCTCGCGATTAAGGCCGAAGAATGATATGGTCCAGACCACCCGGGGCATCTCCAGCGGGCCATTATCGTTCATGAACGTGTTCAATGCAGCTACGGAGACCATCAAACAAGGGGGTACACGGCGCGGCGCTAACATGGGCATTTTGCGTGTGGACCATCCGGATATTATGGAGTTCATAACATCAAAATCAAATCCAACGAATTTGACGAATTTCAATCTCTCGGTGGCAATAACCGACCGGTTCATGGACGCTCTTGCTCATGGTAATAAATTCCCTTTACAAAACCCACGCAATAACAAAGTTGTGGAAGAATTATCTGCACGAGATGTCTTTAAAAGCATTGTAGATATGGCCTGGTCCATGGGCGAGCCCGGTGTGGTGTTCATAGATACCATTAATAAACACAATCCAACACCACATGTAGGCACCATCGAGAGCACCAACCCGTGCGGTGAGGTGCCGCTGCTGCCGTATGAATCATGCAACCTGGGCTCGATCAACCTGGCAAATATGCTAAAACCGCCTGGGTCTGCCGAAGTCGATTGGAACAAATTAAAACAAACCATCCATACCGCCGTGAGGTTTCTTGATAATGTCATAGACATGAACCGTTACCCGCTGGCCAAGATCGAGACAATTACAAAGGCGAACCGCAAGATCGGGCTGGGTGTCATGGGTTTTGCAGATATGCTGATCCAAATGGGAATACCGTATAATTCGGATATTGCCGAGAATACTGCAAAAAAAGTCATGAAGTTCATCCGGGCTGAGGGGCGGAACGCGTCGGCAGCGCTGGCAGCCGAGCGTGGGCCGTTCCCGAACTTCAAAGGAAGTGTTTTCGATAAAAAAAACAAACCGAAATTACGCAATGCAACCGTTACTTCAATAGCACCTACCGGGACGATCAGTATAATTGCTGGCTGCTCCTCCGGTATCGAACCCTTGTATGCAATCACTTATATCAGAAATGTAATGGACAATGATAAGCTCATCGAGATACATCAGTTATTTAGAATGCTCGCCGAGCGCGATGGATTCTTTAATCATAAACTCATGGCGGACATTGCAGGCAATAACGGCTCGGTGCAGGCGGTAGATAAGGTTCCGAGAGCGGTCAAAAGGGTATTTGTCACGGCTTATGACATATCGCCGGAATGGCATGTACGTATCCAGGCGGCGTTCCAGAAATTTACCGATAATGCCGTGTCCAAAACAATCAACTTCCCCAATAAAGCGACGGTTTCCGATGTGGATAAAGCTTACAAACTTGCATATCAATTAGGTTGCAAGGGACTCACGGTATACCGTGACGGTAGCCGGCGAGACCAGGTACTCTCAATAAAAAAAGTTGGTGATCTTACGAAAAAAAAGAAGAGTTTAGAGAAGATCTCACCGCGCCAGCGGCCGGCGGCCACTAAAGGTGTGACCGAAAAAATAAGGACCGGTTGCGGTAATTTATACGTGACCATTAATCGTGACGAGCACGGGCTTTGCGAGGTGTTCACGCGCATGGGCAAGTCTGGTGGGTGTGCCAACGCACAGTCCGAGGCTGTAGCTCGGCTAATTTCACTGGCACTCAGGTCGGGCATTGAGCCAGAGGCGATCGTGAGACAGCTCAGAAGCATACGGTGCCCCGCACAGGTCATGACATCGGGCGGAATGGTGTTCTCGTGCCCGGACGCGATCGCACAGGCGCTCGAAGGACATCTGGATGAGAAGGTGGAGCGGAACAATATACTGAAC
Source organism: Thermoplasmata archaeon (assembly GCA_020696345.1). Classification (GTDB taxonomy): domain Archaea; phylum Thermoplasmatota; class Penumbrarchaeia; order JAEHCK01; family JAEHCK01; genus JAEHCK01. The sequence continues at coordinate 15,031 of JAEHCK010000085.1, forward strand.
GATTCCGGAAAGGCGCCGGAGTGCCCCGAGTGCGGCGGGATGGTGGAGTATATGGAAGGATGTCTGGTGTGCAGGGCGTGTGGTTATACGGAGTGCGAGTAGTTATTGTTGGGGATATTGGAAATTTTAAATTTGAAATTATAAATTTGAAAATGGAATTTTTTTTCATTTTGAATGATCTGACATAAAGGTTAAATATAATTAACTAGCCAGATACTTGGAAAATGTGTTAGAGAGATTATTTATTATCACTATGTTATGAATATTGTAAAATTTAAGGTAATAGACGATTGAAATATGTTTAGGAAGTTCGTCGAGATGTGAGGTGGAAATATGTATTGTGGGAAGAATGGAAGGATGGAAGGATGGAAGATTGGAAGAATCTCGAATCGATTTTTATCAATTATTGTCAATCTTATGTTAATATCTTTAGTGCTAATTGGTTTAAATATACCAACTGATAACGCCATGGCAAGTGGTCCAACAAATGTAAGTGGTTTGATTTCAGAGGATATTATATGGACATCTGCTAATAGTCCATACCATATAATCGATAATACAACACTGATGACCGGAAAAACACTTACTATACAGGCTGGCACAGTGGTTAAATTTTCAAATAACACTTGGCTTAAAATTAGTGGCACTCTAATTGTAAAAGGTACGGTTTCTAATCGGGTTGTTTTTACGAACTTGGATCCGAAGTTTAACTACACTTATGGTAATTATTATAATGGATCTGGCATTAATTATTATATTTGGTTATGTGGGTCGGCAAATATTTCGTATGCTAAATTTGAATATTCTTCTGATAAAGCATTATATGCCGGAAATGTAGCTGATATTATTTCCGATTCAATTTTTATAAATAATAAAATAGGTATAAATAAGGGTTACGCAACAATAAAACGATGTAAATTTGAAAATTCATATTATGGGATATCGGCTAATAATGAAATAGTATATGATTCTCTTTTTCAAGATAATTATCGCGGGCTAATTGGTACCGCAAAGTGTTATAATTGTACTTTTCAAAATAATATTTATGGCTTGACGGCTTCTCATCGGACGTCTTGTTTCAATAGTACTTTTAAAAATAATACTTATGGTCTAACTAGCAATGCTGAGGGCTTAATATGTATCAATAATAGTTTTATTGAAAATGAATATGGCATTTCTGCTCAAGAGGAGGGTAAGATTAAGTTTTGCAAAATTAGAAAAAATGTAATTGGTCTCTGGATTGGGACGGATGAATTATTATACATAATAAAAAATTCAATTTATGAGAATACAATTGGTTTAAAATATGGTACTAGTTATTTTAACTCAATTAGTTATAATAATATTTATAATAATTCTCAATATAATTTAAATTATACTAGTTTAATGACTTTAAATGCTTCAAATAATTGGTGGGGTACAACAAATACAACCACAATTGATCAATTTATTTATGATATATATGACGATGTTAGTTTAGGAGAAGTAAATTATAATCCCTATCTAAATTTTTCAGTGGATACTACATTCAAATTACCGAAAGCAGATGCTGGACCTGATCAATATGCCCTCATTGGCGAAACTGTGTTCTTTAATGGCAGTGGTTCGTATGATCCCGAGGACAATTCTTTAAAGTATAAATGGGATTTTGGTGATGGGGAATCTACTGGCTGGCAAAATAGTTATTTAGCTTCTCATAAATATACTTCTAAAGGAGATTATGTAGTATTTCTTTCGGTATCATATGATGATCTATTTTTTGATACGGACACTTGTATAATTCAGGTAAGAGAACCCGGACCACAACTAGCTAATTCACCGTGGCCTAAATTCAGGGGAGATCTTAGAAATACAGGTTTGAGTAAATATGATACTAGTCAAAACCAAGGTGATTTGCTATGGACATTTTCCCCAGGTATTTCTATATCTTCATCACCAGCAATCGACTCTTTCGGGACGATTTATGTGGGTTCTAATGATTATAGATTGTATGCAATAAACCCAAACGGTACTCAAAAATGGAATTTCATGACAGGTTATAACGTGAAATCATCACCGGCAATCGGTTCTGATGGAACAATTTATGTGGGTTCTAATGATTATAAATTGTATGCAATTAACTCAGACGGCACCCAAAAATGGAATTTCACAACGGGAGATTGGGTGGAATCATCACCTACATTGGGATCTGATGGGACAATTTATGTGGGTTCAAATGATGATAAATTATATGCAATCAACTCGGACGGCACCCAAAAATGGAGTTTCAATTCTAACAACGATGTTCGATCATCACCTGTAATCGCTTCTGATGGCACGATCTATGTGGGTTCTGATGATAGTAAACTGTATGCAATCAACCCAAATGGAACCAAAAAATGGAGTTTCAATACTAACTCTGCTATACGGTCATCACCTGCAATAGGCTCCGATGACACAATCTATGTTGGTGTTATTGGTGGTAATTTCTATGCAATCAACCCAAATGGAACCAAAAAATGGAGTTATATGACTGGCGCCTGGGTTGAATCCTCCCCGGCAATTGGTTCCGATGGAACAATCTATGTAGGCTCAAATGATAAGAAATTACATGCAATTTACCCAAATGGCACTCAGAAATGGAGTTTTAACTCTTACAATGTCATACGGTCATCACCATCGATCGGTTCCGATGGAACGATCTACGTAGGCTCAAATGATAAGAAATTCTATGCAATCAATCCAAATGGTACTAAGAAATGGATTTATAACTCTCCTGTCAGTATTGGCCGCCCATCCCCCGCAATAGGCTCTGATGGCACTATCTATGTACTTTTAAGTGGTAAACTGTATGCTCTAGGGATAAATGATACAGAACCTCCAAATCACCCGCCGATAGCAAACGCAGGCCCAGACCAAAATGTCAGTGTAAATCAAACCGTATATTTTGATGGTGGTGGCTCATATGATCCTGATGGCGATTCTTTAACATATAAATGGAATTTTGGTGATGGAACCTCCACCGATTGGCAAAATCATAGCAACACTTCGCATTCATATAATAAAATTGGAGTATATACAGTAACCTTAGCAGTTAGGGATGTATCACATTCTCCGCTATTAACAGATAATGATATTTGTATTATTCAGGTTTTTGATTTCAAGGAAAATCAACCACCTGTAGCTGACGCCGGCCCGGATCAAAATATTACCGTAGGGGAACTCTTGAATTTTAACGGCAGTAGATCTTATGACCCTGATGGTATAATAATATCATACGAATGGACCTCCAGCATCGATGATAAATTGGGAACAGGAAAAATCATTCAAAATAGCAAGTTAAGTGAAGGCATTCATACAATAACTTTAGAAGTTAGTGATGGAGAACTAACGGATACAGACACATGTATTGTCAGAGTTGCAAACATCAGTGGAAATCTACCACCTTTGGCAAAGATTACGCCATTGAAGATTGTCATGGTAGGTGAAACTGTTCGCCTCTCGGGTGGCGATTCATATGATGAGGATGGTTTTATTACACAATTCCATTGGGATTTTGGTGATGACTCAGAATCTGGTTGGATTAATGTATCAACTACAGAACATAAATGGGATCCCGCTGGCATATATACCATCACATTAATAGTAATGGATAACGATGGTGCAACGGGTAGTATATTTCATGATATTATCGTAACCAAACTTGATGGGGATGGGAATGGTGATGGGAATGACACTGACAATGATGGTCTCCCGAATGCTTGGGAATTAGAATTTGGTTTAGACCCTTTTGATCCATCCGATGCTAACCTCGACACAGATGGCGATTCATTAACAAATCAGGAGGAATATATATTAGGTACTGACCCGACCAAGTTCGATACTGATGGTGATGGTGTTACTGATAAGATAGACGCTTTTCCTACCGACGCAGCAGCGAGTGTGGATTCGGACGGCGATAAATATCCGGACTCGTGGAACCCTGGCATGTCAGAGAACGATTCAACTACAGGATTAAAACTCGATCCTTATCCGAACGACCCAAATCGGTATAAAAAAGAAACATCCCAAGATAACACTTTTGCAATTATCCTGATCATTATAGTGATCATTATTCTATTACTTATTGCAACCTCAAAATTATTGTTATCAAGATCAAAACGCCAGCGGGAAAAAAAACTTGATCCTAATGAAGAAATTCTTGGTAATATGAAACACAAGTTTTTACAAGATGAACCATTATCCGAACTGGCATATTCAAGAAATGACATCTCCGATATGCTGGAAAGAAAATTCAAAAATGGTCAACTTTCCGAACATACCTATCATCTTATCAGATCAGAAGTATTATTTTCAGAAGAAACTCAATTAGACCAAGTGAATAACGTAAGATCCGAAGGGAAAGAATAATTATATTCTAAAACCTATTATCCTTGTTTTCTATTGGGATGTTCTATAATGAGTCGAGACAAAGTGGCTTTAGAAAACCAGATTAGAAAAATGATCTATGCCCATATTGTAGAATATCCTGGGGTGTCGTTCTCTACCCTGAAAAGAGTTTACGATCTAAACGATGGCACGCTTAGATACCATCTTAATTATTTACAACGTGCACAAAAGATCATATCCAAGATCGAGGGCGGAAAATTGCATTACTATCCAATCGCCAAAAAAGTAATAGATTCTAATCTAACGAATACAAATTTAAGATCCCATGAATTAACACCGCACCAGGAGCAAATTTTGAATGCAATAAAACAAAGCCCGGGTGTAAACCAAACAGAACTCATGGCAAAGACATCTTTGCAACGACACATATTGACATATAATATATCTCAATTAATTGACCTGGGTATAGTTAAAAAAAACAACCATGTACGGAATGTATGTTACGAATATATCCCTGAGGAACTGTTACAATACGAGATGTTGAAAATGTTGACTATTAAGTTCTTAAATAATGAGATCGGTGAACAAACCTTCCTGAAATTGAGAAGTAGATTGAAAAATGGTTAGTGTTTTGATAATAATTTGAATAGTTAATTTTTAAGTTGGGATTTTGCTTTTAGGATTTCCTTTGAGGTTTGATTTTGGGATTTTTCCTTTATCCCACCTCAAACCTCAAGGGCACATAGTGCCCGTACTCACACCACACAGTGTGCCCAGCTAAGCCTACAAGTGCTTACAGGTGAAAGTCCTGTCATGGTAAAACCAGAAAGCCATGTAGCAAACACCTAGTATTGGAAGCGATTCCAATGTTAGTGCGTGAATTATCCCCAAAGTGGGAGAGCA
>JAEHCK010000232.1 GCA_020696345.1 Thermoplasmata archaeon
CTTCAATACCTGTGCTGAATGGATCATGTGACCAACAAGAACTTCCTTGAATGAAATCATCGGTTTCAGGATCAGTTTCTCTACCACCACCAATCATTGTCCATGAACTTGCTCCACCATCGATGAATATATCATTAGTAGTTAAATCTGTTGTATATGCTGGACTTGCCATTTATTATTTTTCCATTCTCCGGGCATCCCGCTCGGCAATTTTCTGTTTCTCTGCTGCAATCATTTCATCGTCTACTACGATTTCAACTGGCGAATACTTTCCTTTTGTTCCGATGTCAACGATATTCACAATAGATAACTTATCTGTATATGGAAAACTCTCTGAAAATCTATCAGCTGAGTTTTCTTTTTGTACATGTAAAGCAATACTTAAACCCCTGCCTTTTGGTCCATAAAATTTTTCAAAGTCGTCAAGTAATTTAATTACCTTTTCTTTCATTACGGCAAATGCCATTTTATCAAAAGACTCCTCGAAAGTTTCAACAACTTGTGTCGTAGGTGGAGTAGTCAAATCTGCAATGATCGCATCTGGATCAACATCTGCACCCTTTTTCTTCAACTCTTCCAACTTCGCTCTAAATGTGTTCATATCATCCATTCTACTTACTCCTCCATACATATTTTATTTATATGACAATTTCGTCATCTATTTTAGTTCCACCGACACCCTTTAGTTCCATGATGTTCTTTGACATACGTCTGTCACCGAACCACCAAGTTACACAAGATACAGTCAGGTAGATTACTATCGATGTGACATCGCCGAATATTTTCTCAGCAATGACAACATTCATAATCACACCGTTCATCTGCATGATTTCCCATGCCTTGATCGAAACCCATGTTGTAAGACCAACCAGATATATCGTCAATGATGGTCTGACTAATCCTTTTATAAAATCAACGATACCGAAAAGCGTTGCCACCAATACACCGGCTGGCAGTGTGATGAATTTCCATTTACCCTCCACACTCATCAACTTGTCGATCCATTTATTACTAAAGAGGTTTTTATTTCCCTCTTTCTGACCTTGTAAATATACATTGGCATCTGCCAACTCAACGGCGCCTTCAACCTGTGCCCGTGTTATAGCAATGTTGGCTTTAGACTCCATGATCATTGCTTCGGTTTCAGCTTTGATCATTGCTACTTCATGAGAATTTCTGACAAACAACATTTCCTTCTCAACCTGTGCGTGTTTTAACTTAAACCAACCACCGACCACATTTCCTATTAGTCCTGTTAAACCACCTAAAATTGTTTCGAGAATCATTACATCACCTCTTTCTTATATCAATAGAGCAGCCCCGACAACTAATACCAACACAACAACGGCACCAATGATATAAACTTTGTATTTTTCAAAAAATGGTTTCGCTTCATCGACCATTTCCTCAACTTTGTCTTTTACGTCTTCAATTTTGTCTTCAATTTTGTCTTTCATTAGAAAGCCTCCATTACTCTTAATTTGAATTTCTCATACTCCATGTGGTTCATAAATTGTCTTACTGCCACACGGGAATTTAAAATTGCTCTTTGTCCTGATAAAAAACCATGTTTCTTACCAAGTAAAATACAACCGGCCACATGGGTCTTAAACCCTTTTGCCACATCGCCTGCCCAGTTACCGGCATGTATCAAAATCCATGTTCTGTTTGGAACTTTCGTTACCCAGTATATGTTTCCGTATTTAGCTGACTGTCTTAACACCACATCGTATTCACCTGCCGGAATACTGGATATCGATCTCGTATTTTCCCGCCAAGGTAATTCAAGGGTACAACAATTGAAGCCTGCTGTCACCAACAAACCTTCCGTACCTTGATCATGGCGTTTCATTCTCCATAATTGTACTTCACGCATTTTAAACCCCTCAATCTAACATTATTTATATAATAATATATAAATATAACTGATATTTTACATTAAAGAGGACTATTATATGCGCTTACAAGAGTTTCTATTATCCGAAGGTATCGAAGACAAGGGAATTTTCAAAGCAGTGTTCATGGCGGGACCGCCCGGAGCTGGAAAAACCTTTGTTCTTAACAGTATCAAATCTGGGCAAATAGAACCACGTTGGGTCAACACAGACAAAACATTTTTATCTAAAGATAGAATAGATAGACTCAAAAATACCAAAGATACATATAATTTTTTCAGAGATCATTGGAATTTTCAAGATGGCTGGCAAGTAATCAGAAATGACGTAAAACAAATCAACAAAAGTCAATTGACATTATATATAAATTCAATGTTACCCTTAGCTGTTGATGGTACATCGAATAGTATTTCTTTTATGAATATCAGACGAGGATTACTTGAAGGATTTGGATATGATACAGCTATGGTTTTTGTCAATACCGACCTTGAAACATCTCTTAAACGGGCTGCTGTCCGGGATCGATTAGTTCAGCCTGAGGTTGTCAAAGGCATACATGATGAAGTTATGAAAGCGAAAAGTTATTATAAAACAAAATTTTCTGATTTTATAGAAATCGATAATAACGATGGAGAACTGACACAAAAAACGATAACAAAAGCATTCAAAGTAATGGATAGGTTTTATAGTGCTCCGGTTGAAAATCCTGTAGGCAAAACCCACATTAAAGATATGAAAGAGAACGGTTGGAAATATTTAAGTCCACATGTTAAAGAAATGAGTGAAATCAAAAAGATGGTGTCGATATGGTATAGATCGACATAAGGAGCGGAAGCGATGACGGATATCTTTAACGAAACCTTTGAATTAACAGATAACGATTTCGAGATTTTTAAAGAGGAATTTTTATTTTGGGTGGAGAGTTATGGATTAAAAGGATGGGAACTGCACTTCGTATTTGATGACGATGAAAATGCCGAATGTAGAGCACAGATTGCAAGAGATCATGACGGCCGGATCGCGGTTGTAATGTTGACTCAAAAATGGGTTGGCACGGAACCGACTGATCGGAATCTTAGAAAGTGTGCCTTTCATGAATGTGCTGAATTATTATTAAGTAAATTAAATGACCTTTGTAGGCGCCGTAGTGTTACGGATAGTCAGATCGAGGAAGAAGTACATAATGTAATACGTATTATGGAGAATAGACATTTTCAACCAGAATACGATGAAAGGGAATAAATGAGACTAACAAAATATTTAACAGAGAAACGAGTGACCCTTAGTCATAAATCCGAAGACATTGGTATGGATAGTGAAGGCGACCTTGAAGACATTGACGAATATAATGCAGAAGAATTGGAAGCGGCCCAAGACGTTTCTAAACTTATCAAAGATAACTGTAAAGAGTTTATTGCAGAGTCGGAAGGTAAAGTTCTTTATCGTGGATATAATGCTGGCGGTTTCTGTTTAGAAAAAAGAGTCATAGATAATCGTTATTCTAAAGATACGCCACAAGAAATATCTGATATCATTGACGATGAATTTGACAGTACATTCGGCTGGCGTCCAAGATCAGAAGGACTTTTTTGTACAGGTGATGCGAACTTTGCCAGCGGATATGGAAGCATTTATACCGTATGGTTTGCAGATGGGTATGAGTATATTTGGTCAGATAATGTCAAAGATTTATATCAGGATATTGACTCAGATGGAATAATGAGTGCCCTTGGAGGCAATA
>JAEHCK010000064.1 GCA_020696345.1 Thermoplasmata archaeon
AATATTGAAATATCGGGATGCCAAATAATTATTAGATATCGAGAGGTAGCAGTCGGGTAGAATTGTTGTAGGATTGTAATCGTGATTATTTATTGCTTGACAGTAGCCGTGATGAGTTACCGATTGACAGTGGCCGTGTTGAGTTATTGATTGACAGATGCCTTGATCGATTATTGATTGACAGATGCCTTGATTGATTGTTGATTGACAGATACCTTGATCGGTTGTTGGTTGACAGATGCCTAGCTTTAAAAATAAATTTCAGGAATCAACTCAGCCCGGTATCTGTTCATCACAATCTCAGCCCGGTATCTGTTCATCACAATCTCAGCCCGGTATCTGTTCAGCATAAACTCAGCCCGGTATCTGTTCAGCATCAATTCAGCCTGGTATCTGTTCAGCATCAATTAAGCTCGAATTCTTTTTCAACGCAAATTATTTTTGTATCTGCGAAATAGTCGCCAATTCTTTGCTCACTTTGCGATAATTTGATCAAGATCATACTCACCACATAGAATCCGAGCACCAACTCAACGATACGTAATATATTTCTTGTAAATATATTAAGAAATTTATTCGAGGTTCGAGCAGTTTTTTTCTTTTTCGTAATGCCTATATATTGAACTGGAACAACCTTGATCCCCGTCACCATCTTGCCCGGTGTTTGTCCAAAATACCACTCAAAAAAAGTGAAATAAAAAATATGTATCGATACTGACCAGCCTAATAAAAACACTCTTTCAATACCCCTAAACGGCATGACCTGGTCTAAGGTCAAGTGAATATCTCCAAAGACTGTAAAATAAAATAAATAGATGATCATAAATTGGATCGTACAGTCGATGAGAAACGCAACCGCCCGTGGCTTGATCAGCCAAGCTCGGTCGATCATATACGATTCACGGTGTGCTTTCTCTTTTTTTTCAGATCTTTTGGTATTTATAATTACGATAAATAACGCGAAGACCAATGAATATAAACCAGAGATATAAACCATATCTAAAACTCCCTGGCCCCCTAAATAACCAATTCTGAGGTTTTCATTTATTGCTATTGGTAATTGTAAAACATCGGCCCCTATGAAAACTCCAAGAGTTGAAATGCTATATGCGATCGGTACAGCAGAATAGAAATTATTGCTCCTACCCACCAGTATAAATGCAAACAAGACACCATATAACATGGGCACAAAATAATATGGAAAGTCCATGGTTATTCCAAAACCAGGTTTGAAGTAAGATAACATAAATGAGATCATGCTAATTACAATAACAAACATAATAACTATTGAACTCCGGAATAAATTTGCCAGTTGCTTGTTAATCTCAAAAATAAAAACAAATGAGATAACTAGAGGAATAATGATCGCACCAAAGTTAACGGCAATTATCAATTCGGCGTCGATATAAATTGGCACATTGATCAACACTGTTGATAGTGTGCCTAGTGTTAGTAATGCCAGCATACTTTTATTGATAAAACATCGCTCGTAAATGTGTTTATATTTATTGTATCCAAAAATTAACCCTGTAAATATTATTACAGGTAGAACAAATCTTAAAAATATCTCTGCATACCTTACGAGAACCATTAGTTCCATAATAGGCATCCGAATATGCTAAACCTTAATTAAATTGTAAATATTTGGTTAATACGATATCTTGGGTTCCAGTCACCGCATCTATGAATATGGTTTTTGGCCCGGTTTTACCAACAATATCTACTTGAAAGTATGGATAATTAACTTTTTCACACTTGATGATCCTTGCCCCTGGTAGAACATCGATCAATATTTTTTCCAGATCATTGATCTTGAATCGTGATTCCAGGATATGATATTGAATTCTATCCATGCCGATCTCCGGAATTTCAGCTTTGACCTTATCGAATTTATGTGGTATTTTAAGTTCTACCATGCGTTTATAGTTATCAATTTTCTTTTCGGAATTATGTACAATAGTAACAAGAGATCTTTTCTTCAGGGCCGTTAATGCACGTTTGACCTCGCTCGCCGATATATTAATATCATTCTTTATATCCACCACATCATTCGTGCCCCAGGCATTAAGCGCTGCCAGCACCTTGGCTTGATTGGTTGGTAATGTCATGAGTGTTGCTATACCTATACTTCGTTTCAGTACATTTTTCATATTGGTTATAACCTCACCAGTAATGGTATCCCAGTAAAAAACACCCTCATGTTCTTTTGCAAATATCGAGCCTCGTATTGCTTTTACATAAACACGTAATAGCGGTAAATAAACTGGCCGGATACTTTTAATGACCTCTAGCGGTTTACCAAATAACGAAGTCTTCAATTGTTTAATTGCGTATTCTTCAACAGCCCTTCCTTTTATTTTTGATCTTACAACCAGTAATTTCGGTTCAAGCGCGGCTTTATCTTTTTTTTCCCTTTTTAGTGTCGCAGCCTTATTAAATCGCTTTTCCAGATCTTTTCGCTGGCTCTCAAGATCCTTTTTTTCACGTTGTAATTTCTCACGCTCCTTTTGTAATTTCTTACTCTCGGGCTCCAGTGTCCGTGTCTGGCCCGATCCCTGCAATTTTGCCCGATCACTCTTTGGCTTTTTTGGTTCTGCCTCGGTCCGTGTTTTATCCGGGTCACGATACTTACCACCGTCTTCGCCCGCTTTTATCGGTATCGGTTCTAGTACATTTTGCGTTTCTAACGCTTCCGGCTCATTCAGTGCATCCGGCGTATCCGGTGCTATAGATGTGGCAGGTGTGACACGTTCTCTTTTTTCATTTTCCAATATTCTATTCTTAAGTTCTTCAACTGTCCCCGTGGTCTTCAAACCCAGTTTTTTACATAATTCTTTCAGATCATCTTTTGTGGCGCCGCGTATTTTCGGTTGTGTTTCTTGTTCGTGCTTGGTTTGAACTTTTTTATTGACCATAGTTTCGGTTTCCGGTGTTTGTGGGAGTATGTTACTCACCGATGGATCTTTTATTGTATTCGATAATTCATTCTCCAATAGCTCCAAATAATTGTTGGATAATGCTGCAGGGTTAATGGGAATGAATAATACGCCATTACGGAGAATGATCTTTTCATGTATAGTTTCGATAAACTTCAAGACCTTTGGGAAATCGTTGTGATTTATCAAATATTCCAATCCATCCAGAAATATCACGCTCTTATCATTGGACTTAATAAATTCATTTATGATATGAGCGATCTGTGTGATATTCCCCGGCGGGATCGAATCCTCTTCAGAGCTTTTGCTTAACCATTTATTGGTGGTGTTATCTGGCAGCAGACCTTTGTTAATTTTATCAGGATGCATACGGGTAATGCTTAGATTCCGGGCTGAGACCTTCTTGGAAAAATTACCAAAGATATCCAAACCAAATTCAGGGTCTTTACTGATTATTATATACGCCCCGCCCCAATCTAATCGGTGTTCACCAACTTTCGTGCATGTTTTTTCCTCTTTATCTTCATCCTTTTCTTCATCGATATGATCATCAAACACCGAAACATCTATCGACGGCTTCATTATATCATCCGCATTAACGGTAATGCTTGTTCCCACACTCTCATTAAGATCAAGCGGTACGATACTTTCAGCCTCATGTTTTAGATCCATGGTTTCCATCAAGGCCGCTTCCTCGTCCGATTTCGGCATAGCCGCTTTGCCACTATGATGGGTGAGCCGCGGTCTGATCTGGACAAGCATGGTCCTTTGCTGTGTCTTTTGATCGGCCATCAAACATAGACCAACCGGCATGCTGCGGATAAAATCAGATGATCTGAATTCCTGCGGAACTTTAGCGGGTATACGTCGCCGCAGTGCAGATATATCATCCTCCAAGGCCAGGTTATGTCCGATGATAGTGTCCACTTGTGATAATACATTGTCATTAGTTGCAGCCGGCCGCTGGGTGGCAAATACCAATCCGCAGCCGGGTTTACGACCCAATTTGGCGAATTCGATCAATGCTTCCGATGCGGCAGTCTTTCCCGAGCGTGGCAATAATAAATGTGCCTCATCGATCACCAACCACGTCACTGGTATGAGCTTTTTGGCCGCCACATCCAGTCCCATTCGGCGTGCCTCTTCAATACGTGATGCCTCAATTCTGGCTTCTAATATCTTACGGGTAATTATGCCAACGAGCAGTGCCCTCTTGGATGACCCGAGTTTTGAATGACTTACATCAAGGATCGTAATTTTGTTACGTATGCTCATCTCGTTAATAGATGTGCCCGAAACTGAAAATATTCCCCACTTGGCTGCAGCTTTGAATCGTGCAATAACACTGCGTCTGGTAGCAACAGCATAACCCTCTTCTGCAGAGTTGATGCTTACATCATTCTTGATGCAAAAGATCACATCACCGATAGTATACTTTTTCTTTTTTGGGGGTATGTTCTTTGTTATCTTTCCAACTTGCGCATAATACCCATTATTTATTTTATCAATAATGTCACCGATCAACAGCCCTTGTGTTTTGAACCTCTCGATGTCGAAGACCATGCACCAATCATCAGCCGATAGATCACTCACCGCTATACTGAATGCGCCGTCAACAGATGCCTTCAGATCGTTATAGAATCCAATTGGCGTTACCACTTGTATATTATCAAAATCTTGTGGTTGAAGGCCATAACGTTGTAAGATCTTGTGGACTTTTGTAGATCGATTTTTATTTCTCATGGTCCAAAACGTACCGATCGGGTCGATCACGATAGTTCCAATGCCAGATTTACTCCTGGCAAGTTCTTCCACTATTACGCCTAATGTATAGCTCTTTCCACTTCCGCGTTTACCGCATATGAAAATAATATGTGGGAATTTATTGTCAAATAATACTTTATATCCGAATAACGACGCACCTGCACTCTGATGTTCACATATTACACCCAGTTCCATTGTGCCTTTTAGACCAAATTCGGCCATGCCTTGCCTGTCGCGACCAAGTATTATGGATTCCGCCGCCCAATCTATTTGCGGTTCCAAAGAAGCATTCACTCTAGGTTTAAATTTTGTATCAGGTTCAATAATGTTTGGCATATAAATTCCCATCCGTTATAATGATCCCCAGACCATAGCCCTTGATAGGTTTTAACTATTGTTCAATATGATCAGGAGTTGTTAAGCAATTGAAGGTTTTTCTTAGCAGGTAAATAATCCGGATTGATCGTAAGTGCTTTTTTATAACATTTAATGGCTTCGACCTTTTTATCCATATTAAAAAGTATATTTCCCTTATTATTCCATGCTGTTGCAAAATTGGGGTATATTCTCAGGCTCTTCTCACAGTATGATAATGCTTTTTTATACTCTTTCTTCTTCCTGAGTGATTTCTCTTCTTTAATGAGATTTGCCAGATAGAAGAACTTCAGGTCATGATAGATCAATAAAAAGAAACTAACAATGAAGAAAAGAATTGATAGATCGATCATTTGAAGCGTGTTAGCGGTATATTGATTAGCGCCTGTGTTAATAAATACATAATATGCCGCCACAATAGTATTGATCATAACGCCAAAGAAACACACACTGATAAACCCGCCCAAGCGCATCAATACAATGGCGCCAATAACGATTATTATTCCGCCAACTACATACAATGCAGTGCTAAATTCGGAAATAAATGATAAACCGAGATAATTCCTTGAGGGTATTAATATAAATATCAATGCACCGACCAAGAAAATGACGAATCCTGCCAACTCATGTAAAATAATACGTTTAAGGTTCATTACCATAGTTAAGATCATTAATACCAATAAGAACGCAGAAATTCCCAGCAGGATCGTATTATAAGTAATAAATAGGTCGGCCCAGTATGTATAATTACTTTTATAGATTATCAATAAAATACCAATTAAGATCATACTAAACAGAACAACCATCTTTCTTGCAGTTGCCCCGGATTGAGCTGGTTTCGATGAGTCCGCTGCTCCATCACTTTTTTTTCCTTTCACCATCTTCACTCTCTCTATCTCTCTTTTTCTTCAACTTTAAAGAATATAATGTAAGTAACTATAATAATACTAATCTCAATGAATGTATATATAATTTACTTGAAAATGTAAAAGTAAATTAAAGACAATACAATTATCCCCTGTGAAATTTCATGGATATCATTGAAATCTCTAATCTATCTAAACAGTTCAGCACAATATTTGCAATCAAAGAAATCGATCTAACCATCGAGCGTGGTGAATTTTTTGGTTGTTTCGGGCCAAATGGTGCTGGAAAGACCACTTTGCTCAGGATACTAACTGGTCAGCTGGAACAGACATCGGGTAGTGCAAGTGTTTTTGGTGTGAGTGTAAATGAAAACCCGATCAAGATCAAACGATTGGTGGGAATAGTGCCTGAATTCGAATCACCACCGTCATTTCTTACACCTGAAGAATATTTGTATTTCGTTTGCCAGTTAAGGGGAATACAAAAAGCGAAGGTAAAGATCAGATATTGGCTGAAATTCTTTGAACTTGAAAGCCGGCTAGATACTATTTGCAAGGACCTATCCAAAGGTGAGCGGCAAAAGATCATGCTGGCCTCGGCGTTTATTCATGAACCAAAATTATTATTTTTAGATGAGCCATTCATTAACCTTGACCCGCTGTTTCAGAAAAAAGTTAGAGAATATCTAAGTAAATTAATTTCGAAAAAAGTAACTATATTCATGTGCACTCATTTATTGGAGATAGCGGAAAAACTATGCAGTAGAATAGCAATTTTAAACAAAGGAACGATAGTTGCCGATGATTCGATCGATAATCTAAAACAAAACCCCTCGGAAAGCCTGGACCAGATATTTTATCGACTGGTGAAAGATGATAAAAAAATGCTTCGCAACAAAAATAATGATTGACCCATTTTTTTAAAGTTAAATTTAAAAGGTAAATCTTAAACCACAACAATTTTTTATAAAAAAATTGTCTGTAACTAAGAATTCTTAAAAAATGCATTACAAATAACTCAGAATTCTTACCCAGTCAAAAGTTCTGATTACTTTTTACTTTTAGCTGGGTAAGAATTCTTACCTCAATGTTATTCATTATAAAAATTCTTAGCTCAAGAATAATTTGTGCCAACAAATTGTTCGAGTTTAACTTTTCCTTTAGGTTTCCAATAGAAATCATAAAAAAGCTATTAAGATATCAATCAATAAAATTAAATTACTATTAATCAATTATGTATCAAGTATTGAAGAATTTGGTGATCCAATGGAAGTCGGAGATGTTGACGGTTTGAATAAGGTTTATACTCAGGAGGGTGAACCAATATTACACGAGGGCGAGGAGATTCTGTTACATGATAAAGAATTCATTCCTCACCTCAAGACCACCTGGGGCTATTTTGGCGGGGATTCTATGATCAATCCCAGTTTGGGGGATATGTACCTAACCAATCAAAGAATGATCTTTATAACTAATCTGGAAGGCTCGATACAACGTATCCGTAGTACAGATGCTACAGCGTCCGCGCCACGATCGTTTGCAATGAAAATGGAGACAGGAAGGCTTGAAAACATCGACGTGAAAAAGGGTATCAGAGATTATTTTGAAGTTCCTATTAAAGAGATCTTGGCATGTGAGATCAAGAGTGGATTGGTCTCTGGCGGGTCACAGATCAATGCATATATGTTATCCAAAGGCGAACAGGTTCATTTGACCTTCGTAATATCTGAAACATCCGAACTTCTAAAGAGATTCAAACATATACAGGTCAAGAATTTGGATGAATTGACGAATAATTTAAAGAAATATTTTGAGAACACGGATTGGATCTACCTTAAAGACTAAAAAAACACCCGAAGACATTAAAGTTACACTTATTGTGTTTTATATTAGAAAAAAACAAAATCATTAATACTTATATTACGATATGGGATTAAAAATATAATTTTTAGAGAAGGGAAGAAAATATGGCTTCTGGACAACCTTATCCACCACCGCCACCACCTCCGGGCGCACCGCCACCGCCAGGCTATGGTTATCCACCTGTGCAAGATAGTTCACTACCTCTTCTTGCCGGGATTTTTTTACTTCTCGGTGGTTTGAGTAATATTATAATGGGTGGTTTAATCTTTGGTTTTGGTGATATTATAGCATCGTTACCTTTTGGTACGGGATTTGGTGCGATTTTCATGGTTTGTGGGGCTATTGTATTGATATTTGGATTATTTGCTTTGATTGGTGCAATATTTTCATTTAAAAGAGAAAAATGGACTTTAGTTTTACTTGGCTCCATATTAGGTTTATTTGGAATAGGATTCTATTTTACAGGGTCCCTATTTTGTTTAATAGCATTGATCATTGTTGCTACATCAAGACAATATTACCGTAGCTAAATCTTTCAAAGATATCATTTTTTGGACGATATATTTAAAATCGAAAATGGGGGTAATAATACCTATGGAAGATAAAAAGCGAGATGAATTTCGACAAACACCCTATCCTCCCCCTTACCCTCCCCCACCATATCCGTATGGCCCACCGTCAGGTCTACCTCCCGGGTACCCACCGCCGCCCCCCGGGTACCCACCACCGCCTTACCATTCCCCTCCGTATCCATACCCATATCCACCACATTCTACTTTGAGCGGCAAGGGTGGTCTTATTGTAGGGATACTAATGATCGTCGGGGGGATAATTGATCTTATTGCTGGCGGCGTTATTACCATGGCGGGGTTGTTTCTATCCGTAATACCAATTATTGGCTTTATTGGAGGCATTTACGCCGCCTGTGGAATATTTATGTTAATGGGTGGAATTATCGGAATCCTCGGTGCAATTTTCGCCCTTAGACGAGAGAGGTGGACATTTGTTTTGGTAGGGGCTATTCTATTAATTCTTGGTTATAGCTTTATTTTTGGAATATTATCTTTAATATTCCTAATTTTAAGTAAAGATGAGTTTATGTCTTAATTTAAAAAAATACGGATAATTATCAAAATTAATCCAAATATTCATATAATTGGATATTTTTGACGCCTTTTATAATTAAAATCTAAAAGTATAAAAATAATTAAGCTATCGATATTTCTAGGTAAAATTTATAATTGATTATTGTTTTAACGCATAGAATTTTATAGGATTGAATATTCAGAGGTTACAAAGTATGCCAGCTAAAAAACGCGATTATTATGAAGTCCTAGGCGTGGATAAAAATGGGACGAAAGAACAAATAGCAGAGGCATATCGTAAATCTGCACTCAAATACCACCCAGACCGTAATCCGAATGATAAGGAGGCGGAGGAAAAGTTCAAAGAAGCCACCGAAGCCTATGAGGTGTTGACCGACTCTGAGAAACGGGAACAGTACGACCAGTTCGGCCACCTGGGGCCCGAGGCGGGGCTCAGCGGGTTTGGCTTTGATTTTGACATTAACGATGCGTTCCGAGTATTCAGGCGCGATTTTGGTGGTTTGGATAATATATTTGAGTTATTCATGAACAATAGTAGAAGGGGTGGACGAGGAACCGGATTTGATATTTTCGGTGATATGTCAGGTAGGGGTAGAACCAGACCACTCTCCGGTGAAGATATAAAGTATCAATTCAATATCACTTTGGAAGATGCGGTTGAGGGTATGACCACAGAGCTGGATATTCCACGTCTCGAAATATGTCCAGAATGTAAAGGCTCACGCACAGAACCGGGCTCGGAAGCGATCACATGTCCAGTGTGTGATGGTAGTGGTCAACAAAAACAGGTTCGGCAGATGGGATTCACACAATTTATCAGTGTAACCACTTGTGGTAAATGCCATGGCGAAGGTAGGATAATTAAAGATCCATGTAAAGAATGTGACGGTGAAGGCAGGGTTCGAAAGGTCAATAAGATCTCTATTAAAATACCGCCAGGTGTTGATTCAGGTGCACACCTTCGTATCAGGAACAAGGGCCATGATGGTTTCAACAATGGACCGCCAGGCAATTTGTATGTGGTAATTTTAGTTTCCGAGCATGAGTTTTTCGAACGCAGAAATAATGACATATTTTGTGAGATCCCTATTACATTTACACAGGCCACATTAGGTGCTCGGATCAAAGCGCCAACACTTAAAGGTTCGGCAAACATGAAGATACCTTCGGGCACTCAGACCAATACGATCTTTAGATTGAAGGGTAAGGGGGTGCCGGATATTGAAGGCGGAGGCAATGGTGACCAATATATTAAAGTAATAATCAAGACACCAAAAAAAGTCACAAAAAGAATGCGTTCATTACTAAATGAGCTGGAAAAAGAAGAAAAGGCCGTTGGTTTGAAAGATAGAATATTGAAGAAGTTAAGGAAATGATCTCTCTATTGGATGATATATCTGGGGCATTAAGATGAGCCAACTTGAAATAATATCAATTCTGATCCCCGACCATTCAATGTTCGAACTTTTATTCTCACTGTTGATCTGTATAAGTCTAGGTGTCTTTGCTTATTGGCGAAATATTCTAAACTCTAAGGGTTCGGCCGCTGCATTTGTGATCGGTTTGATCATTGCTGTTTTTGCAAATATTTATTGGTTAATTTCATTGATCTTTTTTTTAATGGTTATCTTTGCGGTGACCAAATTGGATTACAATTATAAACAGCTTCACGGTGTGGCCGAAGGCATTCAAGGTGAACGTGGTCTGAGAAATGTACTAGCTAACGGCTCCATACCGGCATTAATTGCGGTGTTCAGCCCGATCCTGGGGTTACCAATGGCAGGAGCGCTGTTCATCTGTAGTATCACTATAGCGGCCTCAGATTCGTTTGCAAATGAGATAGGTGTGTTATCAAAAGATGCATACCTGATCACAGATCTATCTCATAAGGTCCGACCCGGTACTGACGGTGGGGTTTCTTCATTAGGTCAAGGAGCGGCAGTACTTGGTGCATTTATTCCTTCAATGATCGGATGGGTATTAATATCAGAGTTTAATAATAACCTAATTACAGTAACGACTGCTGAGCAGATGCCCATGAACGCTTATACACTGTTTTTACCGGTTATTATTGGATTTATTGGTTGCCAGATCGATAGTGTTCTAGGTGCAACTATGCAGAGAAATAGGCTTATTTCAAATGATGATGTGAATTTTATTTCGATCTCATTGAGTATCTTGATCGCAATGGTTATATTGTTTTTGATACCGATTTAAGATTTAAATAAAAAAAATGTGGTCAAGTTGTATATGTCGAAGAGATAACAGGATGTTCTATATGTCGTTGAGATGGCGAGATGTTCTATATGTCGAAGAGATAACAGGATGTTCTATATGTCGAAGAGATGATAGGATGTTCTATATGTCGAAGAGATGACAGGATGTTCTAAATATCGCTGAGATTTCAGGATGCATAAATGAATTAACAATAATAAATCAGACATCTTGATAATTAATCGAAATATAGAACATCCCGTTAATAAATCGCAATATAGAACATTTAATCATTAATAAAGCAATTATGCCATAAAACATCAATAAGCCAATAATAAACGGAGTGTTATATATTGTCCCACTCACCAAAGAGCAGAGTATTGCTCGTGATCTTGGATGGTTGGGGTTTAACCCCCAAAATGAAAGGCAATGCCGTAGCCCTGGGCCAAACCCCGGTCTTTGACCGATTGATGAATAGATATCTTAATACCGAACTCATCGCATCCGGATCGGCCATCGACCTGCCGCCCGGACATATGGGTAACAGCGAGGTTGGTCATCAGAATATTGGCGCTGGCCGAATCGTGCCGCAGCCGTCCACAACCATCACACGCGCAATAGATTCAGGCTCGTTCTTTGATCGCCGACGATTGTTGCCCAAGGCTATGAAGGCAGCTAAACTGCGTGATGGCCATGCTCATGCTCATGGTGCTGCCACTACCGTTCATCTATTCGGTCTGCTCTCGGATGGGCTTGTACACAGCCATATAGATCATGCATTCGCCTTGCTCGAGCTCGCAGCTGCTCATAATGTGGTTTGTGTGGTCCATGTTTTACTGGACGGTCGTGATGTGCCGCCGAAGAGCGCGGAGAAATATATCACACAATTGGAAAATGTAATGAATAAATTGGGCACGGGCCGCATAGGCACACTCACCGGCCGTGTACTGTACGAACGCGACCATAAGAAATGGGACCATGTTGAGAAGTTATATCGATTGTTGATACATAACGAAGGCCACCATGTGAAAACACCGCTGGCAGCCATCGAGCGTGCTTACCGGCAGGGGGTTTGCATCGACGAACATATACCTCCTTTTGTTATCGTGGACGACTTGGGTGAACCAATATCCAAAGTACGTGACGGTGACCTGTTTATAAATTGGAACTTTCGCGGCGACCGTGCAACAATGCTTTCGCATGCATTGGTGGATAATACCTTTGACCATTTCGCACGACCAACTCATCCAAATTTAAAATATTTCTGTATGAGCCAGTATGATGATGACATCGCCGCACCAGTGGCCTATCCACCAACTAGGTTATTTGAAGTTTTGAGTGAAGTAATAAGCAGGCAGGGCCTAAGCCAGTTTAAAGCTGCAGAGACCACAAAATTCTTTCACTTGACATTTTTCTTTAACTGCCGCCGTAAACGACCGTTTGCGAACGAGACCCAAAAGATGATACCGTCTAAGAAAACTGAACATTATGATACCATGCCCGAGATGAGCGCAGTCGAGGTGGCGGATACCATCATAGATGCTTTATCAACACGGCAATTTGAATTCCTGGCAGTCAACTTTGCCAACCCTGACATGGTGGGCCATACCGGTAACCTACCTGCGGCGATAAAAGCTGTTGAAGTTGTAGACCAGAACCTTGGCCGTGTCATGAAAAGTGCGCAGGAACATGATTACACTATGATCGTAACCGCCGATCACGGTAACGCCGACCAGATGCTGGATTATACCACCGGAGAACCACACACTGCACATACGGCCAATAATGTGCCGTTCATTCTGATCTTGGCTAAAGAGCTGCAAAAGCGATCTCAAAAGCCCATTACTTTCAAAAATATGCCCAAGCGATTATTGGGCAACATCGCACCAACAATTCTGGACCTAATGGGACTGCCAAAACCAGCTGAGATGACGTGTAGTTCATTATTGAAATAATTGGTGTATTATTGATTAAAGTTATCAATATTGGTTTAATGCTATATTTGGTAAATTCCAAGCTCCAAGCTCTTATCAGTTGTCAGTTATCAGTTGACAGGGGTTAGAATTCTGATAATAACTTGTATTGATTCTAAGAATTCTAAGCCTAAACAATTTACCAGAATAAATTGTTCTGAGCTAAAAATTCCTGATGGAATTCTTACCCACCAGGCAAAAATAAGAGATGATCTATATCTAACTTTATTTTTGTTGAGTTTTCAGTGTAATGATTTTACACTGGCAACTAACAATAAATAACTAGAAACCATATGCAACTCCCCAAACTTCCTAAACTCCTTAAACTCCCAAACTCACACACCCTTACACTCACACACTTACACATCGATCAATGAACAATATCTATACAATAATGCAATATAAACCTAAACGATAAAATATTATAATATTAAGTGAATATCAATACTTAATATTGAAAGATCCCAGATAAATTAATTAAAAAAGTTTTAAATTAACAATCAACCACTCCCTATGAGTTGTTCGAGGTAAATTTATGGTCTTTGATAAAAAGACGCTTGTTATTCCCGACGAGACTGTGTATGAAGATTCCGAAGATCGTATTATGGTGAACGGTGACATAATTCTTGATGACCGAACCAAGATAGATTATAATCTGTACACGGAAAAGCGTATATTCATAGGCGAATGGGTTAAAGTACACGGTGACATGAGCGCGGAGGATGATATAAGGATCGATAGATTCTCTGAAGTACAAGGAGATATCATCGGTGGTAACGATATATATCTCGGTGAGCGCGTGAAGGTTGGGGGAAAGCTCACGGTGGGTAAAGATCTCGATGTTGGTGACGATGTTACCATCGAAAAAGGTTTCGACGCCAAGGGTTGGATCAATATCCGAAACCCCATCCCTTTGATGATCTATTTTATAATTTATCTATTCAATTTACTCAAGCGCGGGCATGGTAAAGAGGTTGATAAAATATTAGAAGAGATCAATGAAAAGGATCTTATCGAAGAAGAGATACCTGTCTCCGATGAGTTCTTATTCGTCCCCTCTGGCTCGGTTGTTGAGCCAAATGAGATAAAGATCAATGGCAACTGCCGTATCGGTGGTAAATGCAAGCTTAGGGGCGATTATAATGTCCTTGGCAGCGTTAAGATCGGTGATGAGACCGAGTTTGAAGGAAATATAAAAGCACTAGGAAATATCACTTTAGGCGATAATGTAAATTTGTTTGGTTCGCTGGAAACCGAGGAACACGTTATATTGGGTCAGGAGTGCATGATCAACGGTGATGTTAGCTGCAGTACCTTGGAAATGGTCCAAAATTCTGAGGTCGAGGGTATAATTCACGCCCCGGACGGTGTCAAGATCAACCCAGTGGCCAAAGAAGACATGGATGAGAAACTGCGAAAATTCGACAGCGGGTTGGATGGCTTGGATGAAATTCTATAATTTTATCGATACCATCTATGAAGGCTCCATCTTTCGACCACCATCCGAGGCGTATAGTTTAATTTTACAGGTTACTATCGGGTGTTCGCATAATAAATGTACATTCTGTGGTACCTACCGTGAAAAAACATTCAGGATAAAATCTTTTGAAGAGATCAGATCAGACGTTGAGACCGTTTATCCATACTACAAGAATATAGAGCGAATTTTTCTGGCAGATGGAAATGCGCTAATTTTACCGACAGATGATCTGATAAAGATCTTGAAATTCTTATACGCAAAATTCCACAACTTGACACGTATTGGCGTTTACGCGTGTCCTGGTGATCTGTTGAAAAAATCCGAGGATGAGTTGAAAAAACTCAAGGTCGCAGGCCTTGGAATAATTTACATCGGCCTGGAATCCGGCTCCGATAAGATCTTAAAACGCATTAAAAAAGGTGCATTATCCAAGCACATGATCCAGGGTGCAAAAAAAGTCAAGGCGGCCGGAATCAAGCTATCTGTGATCATGATCCTTGGCCTGGGCGGTAAGGCTGGTTCGGAGGAGCATGCCGTTGAAAGCGCCCGCGTATTAAGTGCAATGGACCCGGATTATATAGGTGCACTGACGCTGATGGTGGTCAAGGGTACTGAAATATATAACGAGGTTAGTTCCGGTAACCTGGAGATCTTGGAACCACGTGATGTGTTTTTGGAGCTGCACACCTTGATACGGAACATAGATGTGACCAATGCGACCTTCCGTGCTAACCATGCTTCCAATTACATACCCGTGGGCGGCACTCTGCCCGAAGATAAACCAAAGATCATTAAAAAACTGGATAAAATACTGGCGGCAGATGAAATCAGTTTTAAACCCGAGTATTTACGTGCCTTATAATTAATGGATATTGGTGGGAAATAGATTGAATATTTAGTAAACAGGTATATTCTTAGATTAGATTACTCCAAATTCGGGGTCGGATTTATTGTTACAGTTATAGGATCTTGATTTCATGATACTTTTATAGGATCGGGCTCTGATATATTTTAGTTGATATATTATCGATGTGACCAAATCCCGAATCCCTCAATAACGAAAGCGTTTCTCGGTGGCGGTTGCGAAGCTAGACATCAAAATTCAAAACTTAAAGATATGAACGAATTTTGATGTTTATGGATGAATTTCCAGCCAGGTTTTGGCGAACTCGTCAACCACTTCGTCAATGAAACCTTCCTTGAACCTGATCAGCACTTTCGCAACCAACTCTTCGTCCTTGACCTTATATTGAAATTTCCGACCTTTTCTTGAATGTAATACTAGTTCGGAGTCCAGTAGTTTACTTATATGAAACGAGAGTGTTGATGCGGAGATATGGAATTCTTTGCGTAATCTCTTATGAGAAGTTTTTGGATGAAGCAGCAGGTGCATCAGAATTCGCCGCGGCATCTCCTGGCGTAACAGTGCTAAAAGCTCTTTATCTCTTGAACCCAGTTCACCCAGTATAAAAAAGCGTTTATATCTCCCCTCGCGTCGTGATACGATAAGTTCGTGGGTTTCGAGGTATTTAAGGTGATATTCGATCACGCCTGTTGGTATCTTGAGCCGCCTGCTTATCTCACGAAAATGTATGCCTGGAACAGCTCTGACCTGTTCATAGATCTTACGTCGGGAGTCAAGCTCCAGGATATCCTTGGCCATAACAACCGCACCAATATCAATATCTCCGACTCTGGTTCTAGTGTTTGAATACTGCAAAATATAATAATAATAGGATCAGGAAATCAAGAAATAGCAGCATATCAAACGGGATCACAAACGAAGGCGGTAAACTGTCGGAAGACAGCATGCCAACATACAGCCCGATACTTAGTATCAAACCTTTGATGAAGAAACATAAGAAACCGATGGTTATTACCAATATCTTATCATTTTTTGTACGCCTATAAGATAGAGCTGCAATTATTAAAAGCGATAGTGACAAAATCATGATACATGGTATCAAAATATCTTGAACGAGATATTCAATATCTTCCATATAAACCAGCCCCTGACTTGCTTTGGGGTTTATGAATAAGTCATAATTTCTGTAAAACAACCTAGGTTCGGAAATCTAACCGATTCACATAAGGTCAATGTACTGACCAAATATAAATATTTATTAAAATCAAGCCCGTTTTTGTTGAATAAATGAAATACATAATATTCGTTGAGGATTGGCTGATATTTTTTTTTATATATCTCTAGTATTTCCGTTTCTTTTTCTGCCGATATATGTTCCCAAGTATCACCACACCGGCAATGATCGCAACACCAAAGTATATCACGACCCATTTACCATGTGAAATGATCTCTTCAGGCAGCTTGCCGGGTAATTTCGGTTCATTTTCCGGGTTAACCCCAACTACCGGGTCATGGAAGTACTCACTGGTGTCCATAGAATATGGATAATTGAGATATAACAGTTTTACATCCTTATCCTCAGTGGGCTCCAGGTTATAACTTACATTCATTTTGGATAAATAACCTGTGTTCGATGTTCGTTCTACGAAGTTCTTCCAGCTATAGTAACCGTGCTCTTTGTTATGGTTATCGTTTGTTAAAAAACTTATTTTATTCCCGGCCGTGCCTGTGGTCGATTCCTTAAAAATATGATCACCCAGCTCGCTTTCCAATGTGTGCTCAAGAGCAATATGTGAAATGCCTTTGATCGGGGGGCCAAACATTTTCATGGAAATATCGAACTTACGGGCCGAGTCTACATCTATAGCCTTGGTCAAACTTGAATAATGAAACACCACTTCGAGTTTGGTTTCAATGGGTGTGCCATGCTCATCAACGAGATCGACAATGGTTTGGATCTGAAATTCAAAATTATTGAAATTATCCATCAATACCTTTGGTGAGTTCCATTGGCTTTCGAGCAGATTGCCCCAGTATTTCAACTCATCCCTTTGGAATCTTCCGTCACCATTCAGATCATTAAAGGCTATTACGCTGTTATATGAAACTTTGAATCGTGCGGTAAGCCCATCATCTGATTTGTAATAGAATATTATTATCGGTGTAAGCTCGAATATAACTGCAATGAATGTGTTTGTCTCGAGTTTAATAGAGTTGCTACCAACAGTAATATATTCCTCACCTGTTAATTCGGTAGCGGGCGTTGGATTGAAGTCCTCGAATTTATAGGCCTGGGTTTCATGGTTCTGTATTTCCAGATCCTCACCGTTAGATTTATACAGCGATACTTCAACAGTATATGGACCGTCACGGGCGCTGTCGTATATGGTTGAACCGGGAAAACTTAATAACACCTCATTTTTACCTATCTCCAGACTAACCTTTTTATAATCCATTGCATCAATTTGTGAAGGGCTCATGGTAGCATAGACATGATAAATATCTGAAATGCTTATATTTAAACGAACCCCTAAATATAGTGTATCATATGATGTGTCATTATTCTCGTCCAGTCCTTCATCCCGGATGTCGACGATAAATGCTGGAGCTGGAGCACCAGCAGTAGAAGCAGAAGTGTTACCGTTATCATCTGCTCTGCCTTCATTATTTTCAACATCAAGATCAACATCAACCGGTTCTCCGGCGCAGTATTTGAATAATACTGGATTCAGGCTTGATATGATCATCCCCATGGCTATAATGAAGCACATCAGGACTAAAATAGAGAATTTGTAGGTATTTGGGGTTCGATCCATATTGCACACCAAGTATATTGATCCTCATCATAATTTAACGTAGACAATTATAATAATATAAAAAAAGGGTATATATACTTTTTAGGACAATCATCGAACAATATTGGTTTGAGTTATGCTCTGATTTTAATCGTGATCATTTATTGATTGACTGTGGTCGGGATTGTTGATTGACAGATGCCTTGATCGATTATTGATTGACAGATACCCTGATGGATTATCGATTAATTGAAACCTGGGTTTAAAAATAAAATCCAGGTATCTGTTCAGCACCAACCCCACACGGTATCTGTCCAACATCAATTAAGCTCGACTACAACTCATTATCAATCCAACAATGTAGTATCATCCGAATCTACTGCTTGTTTCGTGCTGAGTTGAGTTTGTTCGATCTCCATGATCTCATTTTCTTCGGTTAAGTCCTGTTGAATGGTATTTTCTGCCTCGATGTAGTTAAATTGCGTTAATTCGGCATTTGCCGATGAAGTACTGGTACCTTGTTGATCGGGATCACTCTGGGTATTATCCTCATCCTTCAATGATCTAGCTTCTGTCTTTGGTGTACTAAATATATCTGTTGGGTCTGAATGGCCACGATGCTCTGCACTGTTGTTACACGGTTCTAATTGAACATCTTCAGGGTGCAGGTTATGCAGGTCCATCCATTCATCACCATCGTAATTCTCTTCATTATCTGGTATCCCGTTGTTATTAGAATCAGCCGAATTCGGGTTAAATTTACCTAAGTAATTGTGTGCCTCGTCCGGATCCATTAAACCTCTTGGAGTATAATCTGTGGGGAATATCACCATCGAACCATTGAACAGTTCTTCCCAGCCGCGGGGTAAAGTATCATTGTCTTGGAATGGTTGCGGATCGCTCGCGTTTACTAGAAAATCGGTAAACCAGAGCTCCCAGCCATCAAATAATCCATCCCAATCTGTATCAGCTTGATTCGGCCATGTGGTATTATCGTTCATCCCATCACCATCGATGTCATAGCCAAATTGGTATTCCATTAAATTAGAGAACGGATGATAATATTTCTTCGGGTCTTCATCGATCTCACCATCACCGTCATTATCGTCTTCTATTCCACCGGTGTCCTCATCAATTAAACCATCATCATCGTTATCAATACCATCCAACTTGTCCTCGTTGATCAACCCGTCGCCATCGTCATCGATCGGGTCTTCATCAAATTCACCGTCACCGTCGTCATCCACCCATGAAATTGTATACCATACTCCATCCCGATCATAGTCTTCATTTGCATCATTCAAGTCCCATTCCTCATCGATACCTTCATCCACAAGCCCGTCGCCATCATCATCGATCCAATTTATGTAACTTATCTCATCACACTCGTCGATCAAACCGTCACCATCGTTATCAATGCCATCGGCGGCGCCAGGTACGATCTCACCATCGCCGTCGTTATCACGACCATCCAAGATCTCCTCGTTCGGATCGAAGTTACCGTCACCGTCCTCGTCATCCAGTTCATCATTAACAAGGGTGTCTGCGGTAGAAGGGTCAAGATTAAATTTATTTTGACTAATATCGAAAACCCGATGTGCGATCTCCCAGCCATCAGGTAGACCATCGCGATCAGAATCCCAGTTTAACGGGTCGGTGCCTATCAGGTACTCGTCCCAATTATTCAAACCATCACCGTCAGGATCATTATATTTATCGTTTTGATCCACGGGATTAATTACCCAAACATCCATAGGCGCCAAACCATTGACATATCCGCCATGCCTCTGAAGTATCAGCTTATCCCAATTGGTGTTGAAAACTTTATCATGCCATTTTATAAATATCCTTATCTTGGTTTTGCCATATTCAGATTCCCACCCATCTGGCAGGTTATCATGATCTGTATCCTCATTACGCGGATTGGTACGATCCATGTCATTATTAACAATAATACCTTTGACTAAGATACCATTATCAAATCTATCTCCTATACCATCACCATTAGCATCCCAGTTATTTTTATTATCATGATCTTCCAATGGATAGAAATCGGTATTCCATTCTTTACCATCCGATAAACCGTCATCGTCAGAGTCCTGATCAAGTGGATTGGTAACATATGGTTTATAATGGCCCAGCCGTATGATTTCAGAATAATCATCCAGAAAGTCCTCATCAGTATCCTCAGCACCCGGGTCGGTAAATACCGTACCATATCCACTTAATGGATCATTAGGGTTATATTCACTACCGGTATATACGCCAAAGATTTCATCCACATCACCCAAACCGTCATGGTCAGTATCATAATATGAGGCATTTATCGAGTTAAATCTCACACCTTCACCATCTTCATCAATACCCTCATCGACCAAACCATCACCGTCATTATCAACGCCGTCTGCGATCGCACCTAGAATGCCACCTTCATGTGTCTCATCCGTTATAGCCGGCACTTGGGCATAGTTTCCCAATTCATTTTCTTCAACTTCACCGTTCTTGTTATAATCTATCCAAGTGGTGGGGCTGCCAAATTCACCATTTCCATTATTATCCTTCAAATCGAGACATTCATGTTGCATTCCGGAAATTTCTTCCCAATCATCCAAAAACCTGCTCTCGTTTATCACAACTCCGGTACCGAAATCACCATCACTATTTGCACTACTTGCATTTGTATAATATTTATCCGCAACATTTAGGTCAGTTATCCAACGACCAGCTATTAATTTTCCATAGAATCCCCCTCTAAATACCACCCTATTAATATCGCACTCTTCTGTAGTATAGGAAACTTCGCCACAATTTGGACAATATCTATCGGGAATGCGTTGGCCATAATCAGGACAATCCTCATTATCACAGCTCCACCAGGTAATGGTCTTCTGTGTTGATGTACAGTACCAATAACCGACTTCTTCACCGTCACTTAAACCATCTCCATCGGTGTCAGGTGAATTTGGATTTAATGAGTTTTGGTATTCCTGTAAATTTGTAAGATTATCACCGTATGCATGATACACATCTTCATCTATGTCATCGTTAGGGTCATCGAACCAGATACCATCTTTATCCAGAGTAGAATCTGCGATCATTGGATTGACTGTAAAAGTATATGCAACGCCATCCACCAGACCATCGAGAAGGTCTAGATTATAACCTACATTTATCTCTTTTTTGATTATTTTTGTATTAAACGCTTCCCAGCCATCGGGAACGCCGTCATCATCCGTATCAAAATCATTGGGCAAGGTTCGGAACCAAACATTTGTGGCATTTGGATATGCGAACTCTAAATAATTCGGCAGGCCATCATTATCATTATCCATAAACCGGTCAGAAGCGTTACATGGATTCAAACCAAAATTCTCTTCCCAACCATCACCCATATAGTCACCATCAGTATCGGGTGAGTTCGGGTTTGTGTTGGTATTGATGATCCCATCAAAGTCCCAATCCACATTTGAAGTAATAAATTTCATACCTTTTATAGTAACATAAAAGCGTTCCATAAGCTCATAATGGTCGGGCATCCATTGGATCTTTCCGGTTAATTGGTCGAAATACGAGTCATCATCACTATCATACATTGTTGGGTCGGTTCCATTCTCGAACTCCTGTAAATTCGTTAGATTATCTGCCTTCATCTCGAATTGAAGGTCCGAGATGCCCCTTATACTATCTTCTGTTTTGCGTATATCATAATTTCCATCAGAATCACTGGGATCTAAAGGATCAAAAGTACGGTTATAAGTTGGCAAATAAGTTCGCTGGATAAATTCACATTTTTGACGGAAAAATATCTCAAAACCATCGCTCATGCCATCAAAATCCGTATCCGCATTACTTGGATCCGTGGTTAATGGTCTATCCCTACTAGGGTCATAAGATTTGTATGATTTAGTTTCTTTTATTGGATACTCGTCAAAGTTATCCAGTATAGCCTCGCCATACGGATAATCAATTAAATGAAAGCCGCCATGAGTTTGAATGTAAAAAGTTTCATTTATATATGTATCATATTCCTCTTGAGACTTTTCAAGATCACCTTGTTGTTTGTAATAAATATAATTTTCATAATGCCCCTGTGGGTCTAGGTTATGACCTTTAAATGGACCCCAATCATATGAACCGCCGCAGTACTCCTCTAAATTGGTTAGATGTTCTCGACCCTCGATCCGGCTATTATGATCCTCGTCCCAGCCATCGCCATCCGGGTTCTCGAATGCATCAAATCGCAATGGGTCTAATGTGAGAAAGCCAGTTAAAAGATCGATCTTAGCATGAGTCGCCTCCCAGCCGTCTTCCATGCCGTCGCCATCTGTGTCAGGATTGGTTTCATTAGTGCCATATATCCAAATTTCTTCTATGTCATATAACTTATCAGGGTGATCATACCAGGTACCCTCGATCTCTATCTGGTCCGAGTCCAACATGGTTATTTCCGTTGTTCGTGGTGTTACATCAAACCTCTGGATCTCTACCTTACGTACATCCTGCTCTTCGGTTGAACCAAAATACAGCATGGCAACGAACATGACTGAAATTAAACCCACAATTGTTCCAATTACAAGTAGTTGTCTCATTTTTTGATTTGCTAAAATCCCTGCGGCCATGATAATTCCCCTAATTCAATTCGTTTTGTTTAAAAGAATTATTAATCTTATTATCCATATATTTTTTTACACTATTCCAGCAATTCCGACTGGGCGGCATATATCAACATGTCCTTATTTATAATTTTCTGTAAAATATTTCTTTAGCTTAAACAGATATCCAGTCAATTTAAATTGACCTTCGATTTTATGAATTTTTCATGTTTATGATCATGTTCATAAATAAGTTTTACCTATAACGCTAAGTTCAAATAGAAACTTTCTGCAGGCTATTTTATTAATTATGTATTTAAATATTTATGTTGTTCATGAACAGTTATGTTACATTTGGTAAGGTTTTAATTATTTGATAATATGTGATTTGTTGATTTTTTGATAATTTGATAATTTGATGAGATGGCGATTTCTTGATAATTTGATTGGATATCGATTTCTTGATCAAACCAACATCAACTCAGCAAATTATCAAACTAACATCAGTTCATCAAAATATCATCCCATTGACAATTCATCAAATTATCAATCCAATACCAACTCATAAAATTATCAACCCGGCTTTAACTCATCAAATTATCCTACATCTATCATTTTACTATTATCCTACGAAAATTGGTAAAAGAACCTTATTACTTATTCTTAAGAAGAGATAAGATATTTAATAATGAAAGTGTTAATATGATTATTAACCGGATGAAAAGTTGAAAATGATTATGAGATCGAAATAATTGTTGATATCTAATTGAAAGAACCACAATTACGGGAGCATAGTGACTATCATGGGTGTTTTCAGAACATTTCGATTGACCGTTCAAGAGCGCATCATATTGCATCTGAATGATTATTCAAAATATATCGAACAAATTGAAGTGCCATTTCCATTAACCCAAGAGGGTATAGCTGATGCAATTGGCGTTGTTAGAAGTGCAATACCCCGTGCCACGAAAAAAATGATCTTAAAAAACCAGATAAAGGAAGCATTGGCACATGTATCTGGCGTCACGCGTAGGAGAAAGGTCTACTATTTAACCACTGATGGTATAATTGCTGCACAAAATATCAAAAATAAATTGTTATCAATGGATATGAAAGTAATAAATAGCCAAAATAAAACTATTGAATGTAAAGTAAAAGAAGTTGCAAGTATGATCGGTTGCGACATCTCGATATTAGATATAATTATAAATTTAGATCCCGAAAACACATTCAATTACCAGAAATATACACAGTTGGATTTGAAGAGATCTAAAGTTTTAACCCAACCTTCAGTACCTGAAGGAACAAGTGTTGATGGTAAACCGATCTCTGATCTTAAGGGTAAGGGAAAAAAACATTACATTGAAAAAGCACAGAAAATATCCTATTTTATTGGTAGAAAAACGGAATTGGAAAAGATCAACAGACTGCTGCATAATAATGAGTGTAAGATCGTATTGATCTATGGTATCGCAGGTATAGGCAAAACCACGCTCGCAGTTAAACTATTGGAATTGGAAAAGGAGTATGCAAATTACAGTCTGTTCTGGCATAGATTCCATGAGTGGGATACATTAAGAAATTTATTGACATCGATCTCAAGATTCTTAGAATATTTCAATAGAGAAAAACTGACTAAATATTTGGAAGCAAATCAGAATATAGACCTGAACGAAGTCGGCGAGTTGTTGGAAAACGATCTTCGTGGGTTAAATACCCTGTTTTTCTTTGATGATTTCCATAAGATCAACAAGCAAATACTCGAGTTATTCACATTGCTCCGTGAGATCCTAGAGAGAATATCGGGCGTGAAGTTCCTGATCTTTTCTCGGTCGTTCGTGCGGTTTTATGATAGGCGTGATGTAATAGTTAAAAACCTGATAACCGAGCTGGAATTGAGTGGTCTCAACGAGAATGACTCGAAAGAACTTCTTAAATTTAGAAAGGTTAAATTAGATAATTTTAAAAATATCTATGAATTCACAAATGGTCATCCATTATCTCTCGAACTCTTAGAACCATCTATGGATTTGCATGAACAGAAAAATATTAATAAATATTTAGAAGAGGAGGTTCTATCAAGGCTGTCACTGCGTGAAAAATCTTTGATGAAGATCGCTTCTGTTTTCAGGTATCCCGTACCCGCAGATGGCTTATTTATTTTTCAAAAAGCGCAATATAGCCGGGAAACTCTATCGATACTTGTTCGAAAATCGCTCATAAAAGAATCTCGGGAAGGCTATGAGGTGCATGATCTGATACATGATTTTTTCTATTCGTATCTAACCCGGCAAGAGCGGATCTCATACCATAAAATGGTTGGCAAGTTTTATATGATATGGCTGAAGATGATCAATGATATTTTGAAAAAGAGAATATCCAAAGATCTCATTCCAAAAATGCTAATGACACCTTCAGTAAGTAAAGGAAGGTCGCTGACAAAGATCGATATTTATTCACATGAAAAAGGTCTGGAATCACTGTTAGACCAGCGTGGTCGTGGAATTTTGGAAGCGCAGTACCACTTCTTAATGGCCAATGATTTCAACCGTGCAGCAGAAGTTGCAATTATTTTGGGTCATGTGTTGTTGAATTTAAACTATGTCGAGTCGCTATTGGATAACTTGGAAAAGATAGAATTAGATCGGGTAACAGATGTGTATCATATGGACTTAACAATACTCAAAGCCGATGCATTGAACATTCTAGGCGAGATGGATCAAGCAAAAAAGCTATACAAACGATCCATTGGAAGTGCCGAAAAGGAAAATAATAAAACTAAATTAGCAGAATTGTATCGGAAATTAGGGTGGATCGAACAAAAGTTGAATGAATTTGATACCGCGATCGAGTTGTTGAATAAAAGTTTAACACTCTCGAAAGAGATCGGTGACGCCAAGAGCATATCAAATGCATATGGTGGGTTGGGTGATGTGTATTGGAAAATGAAGGATTATGAAAAGTCAAATAAATTCTATAATAAAAGTCTTGAATCAGCCGAGGATATAATGGATTTACCTGGGAAGGCTAAGACATACTTGACTTTGGGTATACAAAGTGCAAAACGTGGTCAATTTGAAGAATCCATTCAATATTATGAGCGGTGTCTAGATATATTAGATAAAAGCAAGGGTATGGATGGGGTTGATTACACAACATTTTATGAGAACCTGGGCGATCATTATTTAAAATCCATTTTTTCCTATTATATTCAGTCAAATGGTAATAGGAAGTAGTCATCGATGAGTAGTAGCCGTGATGAGCTATTGATTTACAGATACCTGGATGAATTAGCGAATGACAGATGCCATGATGAGTTATGGATTGACAGATACCTTGATTAATTGTTGATTGGCAGATGCCTTGATTGATTGTTGATTGACAGATGCCGGGATTAATTGTTGATTGACAGATACCTGGATTAATTGTTGATTGACAGATGCCTTGATCGATTATTGATTGGCAGATGCCTTGATTCATTATTGATTGACAGATGCCGGGATTGATTGTTGATTGATAGATACCTTGATTCATTGTTGATTGATAGATACCTTGATTGATTATTGATTGACAGATGCCTTGATTGATTGTTGATTGATAGATACCTTGATTCATTGTTGATTGACAGATGCCTGGATTAATTGTTGATTGACAGA
>JAEHCK010000057.1 GCA_020696345.1 Thermoplasmata archaeon
ATTACGAATTCAATTCTAGGATAAGCTCAGAAGATACCTGTTTACTGTCTGAGCGGCGTCCGGCATAAAGGTGGCGTGAATTTGGACTTGGCTCCTGTGCGGAACGTGGGAACCTGTCGCCCTGATGTAAAGGGAGAAACTCAAGTGGAAGCCCCACAAGAGTGAGAGTACCGATGCAGGGCACAGGGGCGGAACAACTCGTAGTAGTGATGAAACTTCCGTAATGGAAGCGGAGCCAAGGGGTTGTATTGTCCAGTCTTATTGGTTGGTCAACCAAGCAAAAATACACATATTGGAAGGAACCAAATGAGTAAGACAAAGTCGTTTAGCATCTCCACGAAAGTAATTGGAGAAGCCTATAAAAGAGTAAAAGCAAACAAAGGTGCTGCAGGAGTAGATAACGAAACACTAAAAGACTTTGAATCTAACCTAGAGAACAATCTTTACAAGATCTGGAACCGAATGTCATCTGGCAGTTATTTTCCACCGCCAGTTAGGACAGTGGAAATAAAGAAAGATGAAACCCGGAAACGGAAATTAGGAATTCCTACCGTAGCGGATAGAATTGCACAAATGGTGGTTAAGATATACTTAGAACCAAGCATTGAACCACATTTTCATGCAGATTCGTATGGGTATAGACCGGGTAAATCAGCAATCCAGGCGGTTGGAAAGGCCAGGGAGTTGTGCTGGCGAAATGACTGGGTGCTAGACCTGGATATAAAGGGATTCTTTGACAACCTTGATCATGAGATAACAATGATGCTAGTCAGGAAACATACGGATAGTAAATGGATAACCTTATACGTTGAACGGTGGCTAAAAGCACCAGCACAACTAGAGGATGGCACAATCTGCGAACGAATCAAAGGAACACCACAAGGTGGAGTGATAAGTCCATTATTGGCAAATCTCTATCTACATTATGCGTTTGACAAATGGATGCAAGAGAACTACCCAACGATGCCTTTTGAACGCTATGCAGACGATATCATAGTACACTGTCGAAGCGAGAAACAAGCATACTGGCTAAAGGCCCGGATAAAGGAACGGTTAGCAGAGTTTAAGCTAGAACTGCATCCCAAAAAGACGAAGATAGTATATTGTAAGGATGGTAAGCGCAAAGGAAACTATAAGAATGGGAAATTTGTCTTCTTGGGCTTTGAATTTCGTCCACGAAAGGCAAAAAGTAGATACGGAGAACTTTTCCTAGGCTTCAATCCAGCGGTAAGTAAAGAAGCTATTAAAGGGATGTACCAGAAGATTCGGGGCTTGCAAATACAAAGACATACCAATATAACATTAGAAAGCATAGCCAATAAAATCAATCCGATTGTCTTAGGGTGGTTAAACTATTATGGGAAATACCACAAATCTGCACTCTATCCCATTCTGAACCATCTTAATAGGAAATTAGGAAAATGGGCAATTAAAAGATATAAACGGATGAAAGGCAGTCAACGTCGTGCTACGAAATGGTTAAACAAGATCAAAAAGAATGAACCAAATTTGTTTGCACATTGGTAGGTAACCGAATATAAACGACTGGATGATAAGAGCCGGATGAATCGAGAGGTTCACGTCCGGTTCTGTGAGGGCGTGGGGGTGAAATTCCCCTGTGCTACTCGACTAAGTTATTTGTAATGAATTTTTTAAGAATTCTTAGTTACAGACAATTTTTTTATAAAAAATTGTTGTGGTTTAATATTTGACTTTTGAAATTTGACTTTAAAAAAATTGCCTCAAATAACATCTTTTTTACATAGCAATTTTTTTATATTGTTGATTGGATGCTGTCAAAGGAGTTACCGTGAAAGCGCTGCCCATATCAAAGGTATCCGGCTCTCGTGCTTTGGATGTTATTACGCGAACCAAACCCAATTTCAAATTGAAAAAACCATTGCAAACACCGTTCGAGGAGATCTCAAAAAGATGTCAGGAGGATCATGGTCTTGGCCCGAAAGAGCTTGCTCGATTACCGCATAAATGGGAGCTGTTCGGTGAAGTTTTGGTTTTGAAACTGCCGCAATCGTTGAAGGTGCAATGGTCCAAGATCGCATCGACATATGCGGAGGTATTGGGTGCAAAAGCGATATTGCGCAGGTATGATAAGGTCCGCGGGACATATCGCAAACCAGGTGTGGAACTGCTTATCGGTACAGATACGGAAACCACACATCTGGAGAATAAGGTGCGGTTCAGGTTTGACCCCCTACGCGTGATGTTTTCCAGTGGCAATATCGATGAGCGTATGCGTATTTCCACCATGGCCAGGCCAAACGATACTGTAGTGGACATGTTCGCGGGGATCGGGTATTTCTGTTTACCAATAGCAGTTCATTCCAGGCCGAGCAAGGTTGTGGCATGTGAACTGAACTCGGTGGCGTATGATTACCTGATCGAAAATATTGAACTCAACCATGTATCCAAAATAGTCCAGCCATTGTTGGGTGATAACCGAAAGGCCATCCCCGAGGGTATTGCCGATCGGGTTGTGATGGGATATCTCAGGACCGAACATCGCCATCGTGAGGCGGCGTTCAATATCCTGAAACCTACGGGCGGGGTTATACATTTCCACGATGTGGGGTTCAAAGGTTCGGCCGTAGAAAGTGCTTTTAAAAAGATCGAGGAGTCGATGACCAGATCGGGTTATGATAAAAGATCACAGGCTGAACTTATCAGCTATTATAAAATAAAATCGTATGGGCCCAAGTTGGTCCATGTGGTGCTGGATGTTGAGATAAGATCTTGCTCAGAGAGTGTGTGAGTGTGTGGGTGTAAGAGTGTGTGAGTTTAAGAGTTAGGGGAGCAGAAAATTGATGATTTAAATAAATATCAATAAAATCAATTTTCTGGCAGAAAAGTTTCCTGATTAAATATCTTTGAGGAAATTTTTCGATTCTTATATTTATTACTTCATGGTTAAAAAAGTTTTCAGTTTATAGTTTTCAATTGTCAGAGCAAATTAATAACACTAGCAACTGATAACTGACAACTAACAAATTGGAAATTAAACAGTCGTTTCCATTCCCATGCTCTATAATAATAAATTGCATTTTCATTTTTCTTTCGCCAGTTGTATGAGCTCATTCAATGCATCATTGGGCAGGCCATCGAGAATTAAGTTCAATTTATTCCTTAATTTTTCCAAGATATCCAACAACTGTTTGATCTGGTCACCCAGTGCAATGCCTTCGAGCTTCTCTTTCATTTCCAATGTGGGCACTTCGCATTTGATCTTCAGATCGGACAATGATAATGCACCGATGGATTCCGAGGAGAATGTTAGCGGCACCTTGCACATGGTGGTTGTAATATCAGCGTTCTTGATCAGATATCTGTTCAACTCGTCCGAAAAGTCAGGTAGCCGAAACTCCTCCCTGAACTGGCCGGTGTAGCTCCATTTCACATTCTCTCTGGCGGCGATGGAAAATTTCGGCGACGGTTCATAAGCCTCCATGACATGAAATATTTTAAACAACCCATCCATGTTATGGTTGTTCCAGCCACTCCCGCCGTCCTTACTGTATCTCAGCATTGCCCCGCACGGGCTTTTGACATCCGCATGCCAGTTCGCCTCGCCCTTCTTGGTCCGCAGCAAAAGCCAATAAGTGTTATCGGCCAGCATTCGTAAATTATCAAACGATATGTCTACCCATTCGTATGTTTGCGTCAAGTCGGCGCCTGTCAATGTTTTGCTGGTAATGATCTCATCCAACGGCCTACCGTCAGGGTCACCGGGGTGGATCTCGACCTCGATCTCCAGATCGTTTACCAGTTTTGCCAGATGAAGACTTATCCGCGTCACATTCAAGTTCTGGGTTGGTAAGATCTCCTGGGCAACCATATATTGACCTGAAACCACCACACCATATACATCGGTCTCATCGATGCACTTGTTTGCGATACGTTCGGATGACAGCTCGCCCATGATATTCATGGTGGCATTCAATACCTTTGCGGAAATTGGTAGATTCACAAACGTTTCCTGGCGCTGCTGGAGCGAGTCGAAAGTTAGTTTTTTTATCTCTATCTCTTCTTCGAAGTGCGATATCTCTGTCAAGAATGCACATTCTATCCGAATATCGTTTAATAGTAGGATCCCCGGCGAATCGGTATAAAAGGTTAGGTCTATCAAATATGATCGATCCTCCTGCAGTTCTAGTGTTTCCAGCAAACGATTGATCATCGGCGCAAGATCGCTTGTCATCACGCGCTCTTCAATGAACCCTGGTTTGCGCCAGCCCGAAGGTTCAGTGTTAATGTCGAAGCCAACATTGGTCAGGTTCCCGCCGATCGCCGACCATTCCACACTTCGGAGAAAGAGGTTAAAAATATTATCATCCTCGATAAAATCCGCTATTTTGGTGATCCCGAAATATGAATATTTGTTTCGCATGTCGGTTATAATAACTCCCTGGTCGGAAAAGCCGGTATCCACGATCACATGCGAATTTTCCGGCATACTTTCAAGAGCGTCCACAAACACATGGTCGGAAGTTACCCCGGAGCGCCTGCTGCCAAGATCGTTATCAAACCCCGGGTCCGCTGCCGCTCTCCCAGACCCCACTCCGGCCGCACCGGTTACACCTGCGGTCAATCCTATCCGGATGATCTCGCCCGGTACTTGCTCTGTGAGATAATGGTTCTGATCTGCGGCGCGTAATGTGAGCAGTCCCGCATGTAATGACTGCCTGAGCGCCAGACCAAGTTCTATAGCCACCTCGGGGTTCAGTGTCAGGATCGGAATTCCCGAGCTAACCAGATTGGATAGATCCGAATGAATGGGGCCGTTTGGAATGATTATCATATCGAGTTCCTGTTTATAATACGACGGGTGGGCGCTTACTATTATGCTAGGGTCTATAGGAATTACCGCATATCTCTTTCGATCGCGCTCATGTTGGCCAACCGATAACCCGGTATCGTCCGTGCCCCAGCCAAGCCGTACCGAGTATCTTTCGGGCGGTGTCTCTTCCATGCGTTCTTCGAGGCGGTTTAGCTCTTCAAGGGGATAATTATGCACAATACCGATCCGAACGATCTCGGTATCGCGTAACTCCTGGGACTCTAAAAATAACGTTGCACTCTTGACGATCGCATTCTTCGGGATCTCGATTTGAACTTTTCGCTCACCATTGGATGTAAAAACCAGATATTTTTCTCGAGACCCATCTGAAAATGAATTGATCAACATCTAATAATTGCCCCCATTAATAGGACTTATCATTCTCATCTTTTTAATACCGTATCTTGCTAATTGAATATCTAATTTATCCCTACGGCAGTTTGCTAATGATTATTGAAGATTTAAACAGGCATTATGGAATCTTAATTAATACTACTTTGTGGGTGAAAGGGGCTTGATTGTTGCTTGGGAGGTGTGAGGTGAGAGTACGCTCGTTTCACTCGCTTGAGGTTTGAGGGTGGATTGAAGGTTAAAGGGAGGAGGTTCCTCTCACCTCAAGCGAACGCAGTGAGCGTACTCTTACCTCACATTTTTTCTCATTATCCACCATTCATAATTCTCCATCCATAATTCATTATATTTTTCAACTAACAAAGTAGTGCTAGTAACTAACATCTAGCAACTGTTTCCGACCCCTAACCCCACCCTGACCCCTTTCAATAATAACTTGGTAATCAACATTAACCATTCAAGTTCATATCCTGAGGGTTAGAATTCCAAAGCAAAGTATTAACTTTATGAACGGAATTCTAAGCTTCATCAATTTTATTCAAAAATTGTTTCGAGCTAAAAATTCCTGATGGAATTTTTACCCTCCAGACAAAAATAAGAACGATTCTCAAAATCAGCTTATTTTTGTTAGGCCCCAGACCCCTAGTTGAATTGATATTATTTACCTTGGAAAGATATAGATAGGGTATTAGTTCATATTGTGATTTTATAATAAATGCTAAAAAACATATGTATTGCCCAAATTCGGAGAAGAGTCACTTTTATTTATTTACTCTTCCAGTTGTTTAGGTTCGAATTTCTTTTGAGCTGCCTGCCGCCATGGCTGTTGCTGCACTGCCGGTACTTGTGGTGCAATTTCCGGTTGCGGTTCTTGTTGTTGTTGCACTTGAGGTTGTGCTTGTGCTTGTACCTGAGGCTCCAAGGGTGGTTGTGGTGGACCTAAAGGTTGTTGGGGTTGTGCATTATCAATAGTTGTTTCCTGTTGAGGTTGAATAGGTGACGGTGACGGTTGTTCAGGTTGTTGCGGTGTAAAAGGTGCCGGTGTCGTCAAGATCGGTGCGGTCTCGGTTGGCGGGGGCGTGGTTGCCGGCGGCAGCTGCGGTGGCGGCTGGTACGGTTTTGCTTCAAGATCTAATTTGGCCTTCAGATTCAAATATATATCCTGGTCTATCTCACCACATATTAATCGTTCTTCTAATAATTTTAGCTTCTGCTGCACTGTGAGCTCCGAGCGAGTTCCATCTTGAACCGGGGTAGGTACAGGAATAGGTACAGTTATTGTCGGTGTTGCCGGCGGCAGTTGAGTGGCAGGTTGTATACTTGATGGGGCCGTTGATATCGGTCCAAGTAATTCTTGTTCGGGTGCTGATGCCAACGGCTCGCTTTGAACTAAATGTAATGCTGAGATCTGCGGCCCGGGGGCAATGGTCGAGGCGCCAATGGTTGGTGTTTGATATGGTTGATACACCTCCACAGGCTGCAGCACCTGCTCATCCGGTAAACCCAAAGCCCGG
Source organism: Thermoplasmata archaeon (assembly GCA_020696345.1). Classification (GTDB taxonomy): domain Archaea; phylum Thermoplasmatota; class Penumbrarchaeia; order JAEHCK01; family JAEHCK01; genus JAEHCK01. Next base: position 6,718 of record JAEHCK010000057.1, read on the forward strand.
GCAGCTCGCGCTTTCTTGTGTTTCTGGCTTACAATAAACATCAAAATTGCAATAATAAAGATAATAATTATTACTATGATGATCAAACCCAGTAATGAATAATTACTGAATATGGAATCATCGGGTTTGGACTCTGACACAGTTTTTTCAATTACAATATTAACGGAATCATAGGCGATATCACCGGCCCTGTCCGTTACCTTGACGGTAATTTCATAATATCCCGGTTTCAGCAGCGTCTCGTTGGCCAAGATCAGTTCTTTTTCGGTGCCAATTAAATCGTATTCCGATCTATTTGTTACCCATTTGTATGTTAATTCTTCTGTTGGGTCTGGAATATATAGATCGATATCATCAGCGGCACAGCTGAAAGATAACATTTTTGGGTCGGTAAACACAACATTATTATTTGGCTTAATGATCTCAACGGTGGGCCGATCATTCACATTCAAAACCTCGATCTTGATATCCTTTGAAATGTAAATCGCTGGTGTTTCATTATTATCGGTGATCTTTATTGTTAGATAATGCGAGCCCACATCAGCATTAGCAGGTTTAAAAGCCAAAATATTCTTGTTCTTCGGGAAGAATAGATCCTTACGCTCCGAGATATTCAAAATATAATCGATTATTCCACGCTCGACATCACCATCGATATCCTGGACCTTGATAGTAAGATTCAGCCATTCATCTTGTTTGACCATAAATTCCAATTTAAATACATCATCGGTTATCAACTGAGTGCCTATTTGCACGATCCTGGGCAGGTCGTTTGTGGGCGTCACGGTGACGAGTACGGACTCTTCGGCCATAGCCATGGAATTGTCTTTGGCATAAAATGTAATGTATTCGCTGCCGAACCAGTTCATTGCCGGTGTGAGTTTTATCGTACCATTTTCAGGCATGATCTCGATCTCAATATTATTCTGGCCGGTGACCGAGAAAGTAAGCCCATCAGAATCGGGGTCACTGAAAATGGTTGTGAGCTTATTTTCCAAGATCGCCGGCATGTCCTCGAATATCTCGTAACTATTGAATTGTTCCACCAGTTCGGGTGGTGAATTCAGAATCGTGACCTCCGCTGTACCATACTGACCCAGTCCGTTACCATCAAACGGATACACATCACAACGCCAGATATCGTACTTTGTAGTTGCAGAATTGGGAACTATGGTTTGATTATCGAACTCTGGCATATATTCATCATCTTTGTACCAATAGCACCAGTATTCCATTTTGTTCAATGGCGTTTCAATATCCTTTGCTTTCGAGACCAGAAGGGTCAGATCATCGGTTGTTTTCGGATCACTTGGTAGTATGGCAACCCCGGGTTGGGCGGGTTTGTTGTTTATTACTTCTATTTCAATATGTTCATAGATCTCCGTATCGGTATCGCTGCAGGTTATGTTCAGTGTATACCATCCGAGGTATGCAGCCTTCGTAGGCGTAAATTCTGCTTCCCATTGGTCGTTCTGAAATTCAACATTAGAAATATATTGTGTCTGCCATAACATGTCGAATGGTGATTTGTATTTGACATCGATGATCAGTGAATCGATCTGTATTTCTATATCATCCGGATCGATAAAAATATTCAAGATCTTTGTTCTATTCACCTGAAGATTTAAAGTTGATATTTCCAAGATCTCCGGTTTATTGTTAAGGACCTCAATAAAATACGCGTCCAGCCAAATGTTCTGGTATTGAAAAGCATCCTCGCAGTTGAACATGAATGAATATTGTCCAGGTTCTGCACTTGCCGGTGGAGAAAATGTGCACCCCCAGTGGTCATTATTATAGATAGGATCAGAAAGGTACACTGTTTGCCAGTTGGTGCCGCCCGGTGCCTGGTATGCGACCTCAATGGTCATTTCATCTTCCGAATCCTCCAGATCCGAAATATTAATTGAAATAATCTTTGACATGGTCCTGTTCACAGTTGAGATTGTTGAAATGTTGATGAACCGTGGTTTGGTATTCTTTGTCCAATTCACTGACCAGCCGTGCAGTATCCCCGTATTTCCAGTTGACGCGAAGATGGCTTTTAATTTAATTGATGAAAAGTTTATTGGATCCAGCGCTGAAAGATCGATATTGTTTTCTGCAAGATCTGTATACCCTGTGATCGGTGAATCGGTATTTCCGTCCAATATGTCAATTTTGACAGAAGTTCCGCTTGGTTCGGTTTTGTTTACAATCAAAGTATCGTAATAATGTTCATCCGGAATATCGATCTTTATTGAGGCCAGATCACCCGAACTGTCAGATTCCACCTCATCGTCAAAAAACACAACATTGCTGGAACTCTCAATTCTTAAACCGCCAAATAATAAGTCCTGCCATGTATTTGAAGCATTCCATGATACACCCCAGTAATGTAATACCGGTGAAGTAAAGTCGGTGGCAATAAATGTTGCATTTAATTTGATCTTTGGATACTGCACCGGATCGATGTACGAAATATCGAATTCGCCTTTGTTGATATAAGTTGGGCTGCCTGGTATCTTTTGGTTGTTTGTGGCGTCCAAGATCGTAATATTAAGATATGATTTAGTTGGCTCAGTTTTATTGATGACCAATGTATCCCATCTCATACCTTGTTGTAATGTTATTGGTTTGGATTGTATTGAGCCCACCTCGTTATAATCGATCTCTTTTAGGCTTAACTTATCGAACCAACCCTTTGAATTTGACCGATCCCAAACATTTGCGATCTTAACTTCAAATTCATCAATTACTGAATAACTGGAATCGACTGCATTGATCCCAGTTTTTGATACTATTGGGGTCTGTAAATTATTAGTATTCCATATAGAAAAATCATAGGTTGAATATTTATTGTTAATTTTATAAAGACTCGTCGTTATCTTATACCACGTATTGTGTGTGACCTTTTTCCCAGTATTTATCACGCTGCCTCCATCTATATATCGAATGTCGCCATTATAAAAATCCACGAATGTAATTTGATTTTTACTTGAGAATAATTGAATTCTATAAGCACAACCGACGCGATTGGGATGGCTCGATGGGCCAGTATAGATACGGATATAATAATTAAAATCAATTTTTGGCAATGTAAAATTCACAGTTCTGTTAAACCATAAGTTATATGCGTTTGGATCTCCAATATGCAATAAAGCCGAGCTGGAGCCGTGGTATTTTTGCCCGGTATCGATCTCTACTGTTTTTGTACTCGCAGGCCCTGAACAAAACCAAGAATACTCCGAATCATATACATTGATTTTTGTACCGTCCGTGCCCTCGAACGAATCGGAGAATTCTGATGAATTATAACTAAGATAAATATTGCTGTTTTCCAGTGAATAATTAAACCCGGATTCCACTCCAGAAGAATCATCAAAACCGTCAAACCAGCTGCCGCCGTGGTCATTATTTTCCACAGCTCTGCTATTATCCTGTATAGCACGTGAACCGGTACTGGTGGGTGGATTACTATTGTCGATATTCTCCTTCACATCATTATCGACATCATCAATTATTTCTTCGACCAGATCCCTTGGATCATCCTGAAGCACTTTAGAATTTGGGATACTGTTTAGCCAAGAAATGAATAATAATGCAGCAATAATTATTATGCTTATAACCTTATTTTTGATCACTCGGCCGCCTCCCAGAGTATAATTATTAACGATGACATTTTATTTAATGATTTCTGACTATTATGGGCGGGGATACAAATCCCAATACTGCCAAATCGATTAATATTGTCTTGGATATTTCGGTTCTCTCGTTTGAGTTGTTGGCCAATGTTGTTGTGGTAGCACTTGAGGTTGAACATAGGTCGATCGTAAAATTTGTTGTTGCGATTGCTGCGGTGGGATATAAGTTGTTTGCGGCATTTGTTGTTGAGAGCGAAGCAGTTGCGGTGGTTGGTCTTGGTGTGGTGTTGGTGGCGGTGTCTTACCTTTTTTCTTACTATTATAATTATGGAATAAAAAGATCCCAAAAATTAAACTAATTATTATCACCAATACTAAAACCGCCAATAATACAATATTTGCCTCAGCCTCTTTAGAATCGGATATATCATCATGTCCATTTGTTGTGTTAACTGGTGTTTTGGCTTTATTCACTCTGATCCGGATTTTTTCATGTGACTTTGCGCCGCCACTATCAGTTACTTCCGCAGTAATAGTGTAAAATCCTGGTGGTAATGTGGAAATATTGAATAATTCCCGTTCTGTCCCTAACACTCCAAACTCTGACTTATTTGAAAACCATTTATAATTTAATTTCTCCGGGGATTTTGGTATCAATAAATCAATATCATTTCCAACACATACAAATGAAATATCATCATTCTCAGAGAACTCCTGATCGTTTTCTGGCGAAGTAATCCGTATGGTGGGTGGATCGTTTTTATCGGTTACCCGGATACGAATTTCTTGTGACACGAACTGGATTGGCGTTTCATTATTATCGGTGGCAAGTATAGTTAAATAGTGTTGACCCACTTCTTCATTTTTCGGGTTGAAGATCAGCTCATTTTGTTGAAAATACAGATTACTTCTTTCGGAAATGTTGATCTTGTAACTGATCATTTTTTCAGCCTCTCCGCCGTCAACATCTTCCACCAGTATCTCAAGTTTCAATTTCATGTCCTGTTGAACCGTAAATGTCAACATCTGGTCGCTATCTTGAATTTGCGCTTCACCCACTTGCACGATAACCGGCAAGTCATTAGCAGGTTTCACCTCGATCTTTACTGTTACTTCATCAGGAGTAGATAAGGTATCACTTGCATAAAATGTAACAACTTCAGTACCAAACCAATTCTCGGCAGGAATGAGTTTGAGGGTACCGTTATCCTGGAATATTTCTATTTGTATATTTTTTTGCCCTGAATGAGAGTAAACCAAGTCGTCCCCATCCGGATCGCTGAAAATCTCGGTAAATTTATTTTGCAAAATTACCGGTCCATCTTCAAACATAATCAAGTCTGTAAATTCGTTCATTATTTCAGGTGGTGAATTAAGTATAGTTTTCTCATCACCACCCCCCAGGCTAAAGTCAACACCATCAAATGAATATACGATACAGCTCCACTTTTCACCCTTTGAAGTTTCAGTGTTTGATATTATTGTCAGATCATCGAACTCGGGCATGTAAATATCATTTTTATACCACCGGTATATGTGCTCTATGTTATCCACTGCGGTCTCTACATCACTGACATTCGCGATCATAACTTCCAAATCATCGGTGGTGAACGGGTTAACGGGCACGATTACAACTGTAGGTGCCATAGGTATATTGTTTAATACCTCAACTTCTAATTGGCTATATACTTCGGAATCGGAATCATTACAAGTTATGTTAAATATATACTTCCCAAAAGGTGCGGTTTTGGGCGGTGTAAAATCAGCTTTCCATACACTATTAGTATATCTTATATTGGAAATAAGATCGGTCTTCCAGACCGAGTCGGTTGGTGATCTATATTTGATAAAAATATCCAAATCGTTTGCCGATCTTTCCACATCGGACACGTCAATAAATATCTCCATGATATCCGTACGATTAATTTGCATACCAGATCGGGTAATGCTCTTGATGATCGGGTCGTTGTTTAAAACTTCGATGAAAAACGAATCAACCACATCACAATCATTATCGTTACACGTTATTAAAAAATTATATAACCCCAGATCGGCCGTTTTGGTGGGTGTGAATGTTGCGTGCCATTTACTGTTTTGATAGTTGATCTCCGAGATATATTGAGCTCGCCAGACAGTATCAAGAGGTGTTTGGTACTTGATATCAATATCCAGATCCTCTGCATTGACCTCCACATCAAACGAATCAATTTCTATATCAACTGAAAATGTGCGGTTCACTCGTGTTTGAGAGAGAATGATATCAAAAATGTTGGGCATATTATTTAATACCATAAATTGAAAATTATCAGAGCCAATTCCCACATCATAATCTTCAAATGAGATATCGAAAGTATACCACCCCAGATCTGCAGTGTCCAGTGGTGAAAAATCTATTTCCCAGTTGCCGTTATTGTGGATCAAATTTGACAGGTAAGCCGTATTCCAGTTGGCATCCATTGGCGATTTATATTTGATCGCCGCCTTTAATTGGGAAGATGAATTTTCCACATCAGTGACATTGATGATAATTTTTATACTTCTAGTGCGGTTTATCTGAAATTGGGTGGAATTTGTCTTAATTGACCAAATCCTTGGTAAGCTATTTGCAACCTGAATATTAAGATTTTTAATAACCATCCCCGAATCGTTATCTTCTGTCGTGACATTGAAAGTGTAAGATCCGAGCTCCGCTTTAATTGGCGGTGCGAAATTAACCTCCCAATCCGTTGTTGTGGTATTATAAGTTAGACCTGATAAATAAGCAGATTGCCAGGTAACATCAACTGGCGATTTGTATTTCATAGTAACATTTAATCCACTGGTTAGATTTTCAACATCTGAAACGTTGATCATCAATTTCAAAGTCCGGGTTCGGTTCACAAGATAGTTGGTGGGTGTTGTTTTGACAATCTTAATGAACGGGTAATTATTCTTTACCAGAATATTGAAATTAATAAATGTCCCATCAATAGAATCACTGCATGTGGCATTAAAAATATAAGAGCCAAAATATGCGTTTTTGGGCGGTGTAAAATTTGCTGACCATATATTGCCATCAAATACGATGCTTGAGAGGTAACCGGTTTGCCAGAGCGTGTCCATGGGCGATTTGTACCGCATTGTTACGGTTAAATCTTTTTTTAAGGCATCTCTATCTAATGCACCAATGTTGATTTTTAGAGTATCGGTCCTGTTTACCTCTGCATTTGTGGGGTACGAATAAATTGAGGGGATATTATTCAGAACAGTAATATTGTGCCTGTTCACATTAATATCAGATTTTCCAGTCGAGTCATAACATAAAAACCTAAAGGTATAGTTTCCAAGCTCGGCAGTACTATTCGGTCCAAACCGGGTCTCCCAGTGATCGTCCGCAAATCGAAAAGAATTTAGGTAAGTTGTCTGCCAGTTAGTATCGGACGGTGCTTTATATTCCACCGTTAGTGTGAGGTCGTTCTCCTGCTCCTCGCCGTCCAATAGATCAATTCTTATAAGTGTTGAATAAGTTCGTTTAACACTGGTGTCAGAGGTAATCTTATCTATTCTCGGTGCTGTATTTAGTCCAATGGACCAATCGTAAAGTATGGGTGTATCTTCGGCATTAGAATCAATTGTAGCCTTCAATACAATCACTGGATGTTGAGTCCTATTGATACCGGAGATGTTAATGTACTTTCCCCTGAGATTTACATAACCCGGAATTGGTTGTGAGTTTGAACTATTCAAGATTGTTACATTGATATAGGTTTTCAGCGGTTCGGTCTTGTTAATTATTAAAAATTCGTGTTTGTCCGGGGCTAATAAATTGATCGGCTCCGAAGATAAGGATGCCTGTTTATCAAATGCAGACCTCGCTATGCCTATTGCACTACTACCTGGAGTACTAGCCGCTGCAGTATAATACATGAAATATTGTTTGTTTATTTTAATAACATTTGCAGCACCGACAGAATCATAGTCCCAATCACTTGACGAGCCATTTTTTAAAACGGGGTTATTCGAATAATTGACCCATGTGATGCCATCTACTGAAGTTGTAAAGTTAATAGAAACCTTTGAACTCCCCGGGGCATAATTATGCCAACCTAAATACTGCCCGTTTTCATAGATAACGTCTAAACCAGCCAATCCAATGTACCATCCATATGGATGTTCGATAATTGGGTTATCATCAAATTTTCTCCATAATGCTCCGTCCCACGAGGTTGCATATCCTATTTGATACGGTGCTTTTTGTTTGGATATGCTCATCTGCCCCAGGCCGGTATACCACATCTTATATCTCAGACCATCATAGTGCACGCGGGGGCAAAATGCATAGTGCCCCTCCCAGCTGGTGCTGGTGCCAAGGTTTATCACAGGATTGCCGGTATGTTTTTGCCAACTAAATCCGTCGTCAGATGTAGCATATCCTGTTTGCCAGTCTGCTTTGTTACCATCTGCACCAGAGTACCACATCTGATAAGTATTTCCATCATATATAACATCCATCGCTCCTAACAGATAACCATCAAAATCATTTACACCGCCCTTAAGTAGTGTGGGGTTACCGCTATATTTGGTCCATGTTAAGCCGTCCTTGGAAGTAGCCATACCGAGTTCTTGTATAGTAGGTGTGCCTTTATGTCCCGAATAATACATTATGTACATGGAACCGTTGTATATTACACATGGATTTCCAATAGAAGATCTATCCCAGCTTGAGCCGGATCCCTTGGTAAGAATAGGATTATTTTTGTATTTTATGAATTTAGTTCTTGATGTGTTGAGCCATATTTCACCATCACCATAGGTTAGATTCTCCATTGAACATTTTACGCCACCCAAGAATGTATCACGCCATGCATCGGTGGTGTTCCAGCTAACGCCCCAGAAGTAGAGCTGTGGCGAGTGAAGCCCCATGCGACCCACGAGCTCGGCTTGTAATCTGATGGAGGGATATTTTACAGGATCAATAGATGAAATATCATATTCGCCGTTAACGAGATATTCAGGTGTGCTGGGAATGGGCTGATTATTTGATGCATTAAGAATTGTGATCTTTATTGATGTATTTACGACCTGGGTTTTATTGAATAATAACGAGCACCAGTGCGATTTCGCTGGTAGGTTTATGGGTTTTGATGTTAAATTTGCCATTAAATCAAAATTGCGCGCATTATTCGAAATCCTAACCTCGTCTATATAACCTACAAATGCATAATTATTAATTCCGTTTATTATATACTTTCCAATTGTAAGTTCTCGGTTATAGTTTTCAGGTGGGTGGCTCCAGGGTTTATCATTTTCCAATATATGATCAACAAACACTTTAATATTCGATCCATTTAAAACTGCAGCAACATAATGCCATCTGCCGTCGCGTAAATCGGTTTTACCGGTAACGTCTATAGTACCATTTAAGGCCGAATTTACACTTAATCTAAGCTTACCATTGTATAACCAAAATCTATAACCATAATAGATACCACCTGATATTCGATATTTATCTACGATAACTAACCGAAAATCTGTTGAAGAAGTTTTAATCCAGGCTTCAATTGTAAAATTTTCTGTGAGATTCAGGCTATCAGAGTTTGGAACTATTACACCATCGGCCACATACATACTGGTTTTGCCACTGAAATATAAGCCCCTATTGAATTTTCCGGAGGTCCTGGTGGCAGTTTCATTAAATGTCCCATTGTTCTTATAATCGGATGAATCTATGACATTGACACCCGAATTTTCGTCCATATGCCATAGTGCCACGGTGCTATTATCTACTTTAAATGGTTGGTCAGGATAACCAGTAAGTGTCAGATCGCCGTTTAATGTTTTTACATAATTACTCGATCCCCAATCGATCTTGGAATCATCGGTAAAACTATCCAACCAGCTGCCGCCGTGCCCGTTATTTTCTATGATCTTTGGGGTACTTTGCAAAGCGCGTGTGCCGGAGGTGGGGTTGTTTGGCTCGATTCCAGAGCCGTCCTCATATTCATTGACAATTTCGAGGGTCTGGTTTTCCGAATTGTTGAAAAAATCCTTTTTGTAGTGGGGGTGAACATTTAGCCATGTGATTGATAATAATGAGATGATAATTATAATGGTTACGATCTTGCTATTCATCACTCGGTCACCTCCCAGAGCATAATTATTAACGATGACGTATTATTTAATGATTTCTGAATATTATATTTATTGTTCCTCTTCAGATCCTGGCTTTATTTGCTTTTGTTGCTGCTGTTGAACTGGTGGTGTTTGTGTTTGCGTTGGCGTTGAAGGTGATGGTGGAGCTTCTGGCGTTGTGGGTTGCGGTGGTTGTACTTGAGGTTGTGCTTGTACCTGAGGTTCCAAGGGTGTTTGTGGTGGACCTAAAGGCTGTTGGGGTTGTGCATTATCAATAGTTGTTTCCTGTTGAGGTTGAATGGGTATTTGTGGTGGTTGTTCCAGTTGTTCAGGTTGTTGCGGTGTAAAAGGTGCCGGTGTCGTCAAGATCGGCGCGGTCTCGGTTAATGGGGGTGAGGTTGCCGGCGGCAGCTGCGGTGGTGGCTGGTACGGTTTGGCTTCAAATTCTAATTTATCTTTTAAATTCAAATAAGTTTCTTCCGAGATCTCATCTCTGATCAACCGTTCTTCCAATAATTTGATCTTCTGCTGCACTGTGAGCTCGGAATCTGTCCCATCTTGAACCGGGGTAGGTACAGGAATAGGTACAGTTACGGCCGGTGTTGCCGGCGGCAGTTGAGGGGTTGGCTGCGTGGTTGGCGCAGCCGTTGATATCGGTCCAAGTAATTCTTGTGACGGTACTGACACCAACGACTCGCTCTGAATTAGATCGGTTGGTGAGATCTGCGGCCCGGGGGCAATCATTGGGCCGCTAGTGGTTGGTTGATATGGTTGATATGCCTCCACAGGCTGCAGCACCTGCTCACCCGGTAAACCCAAAGCTTGGGCTGCTCGCGCTTTCTTTTTTTTCTGGCTTACAACAAACATCAAAATTGCAATAATGATCATGATAATTATTACGATTGCGATCAAACCCAGAAATAAGTAATTACTGAATAACGATCCATCGGGTTTGGACTCTGACACAGTTTTTTCAATTACAATATTAACGGAATCATAGGCGATATCACCGGCCCTATCTGTTACCACAACGGTAATTTCATAATATCCCGGTTTCAGCAGCGTCTCGTTGGTCAAGATCAGTTCTTTTCCCGTTCCGATCAACTTGTACTCAGATCGATTTGTTTCCCATTTGTATGTTAATTCTTCTGTTGGGTTTGGAATTAATAGATCGATATCATCTGCGGCACAGCTGAAAGATAACATCTTGGGGTCGGTAAATACAACATTATTATTTGGCGTAATGATCTCAACGGTGGGTGGATCATTCACATTCAAAACCTCGATCTTGATATCCTGTGAAATGTAAATAGCCGGTGTTTCATTATTATCTGTGATCTTTATTGTCATATAATGGGAACCCACATCAGCATTGGTCGGATTAAAAACCAATTTATTATCGTTTTTCGTGAAGTACAGATTGTTGCGCTCTGAAATATTAAGTATATATTTGATCGCACCATGCTCGACATCACCATCGATATCCTGGACCTTGATAGTAAGATTCAGCCATTCATCTTGTTTGACGATGAATTCCAATATAGAAATATCTTCAGTTATCAACTGAGTGCCTATCTGCACGATCTTGGGCAGGTCGTTTGTGGGCGTCACGGTGACGAGTACGGACTCTTCGGCCATAGCCATGGAATTGTCTTTGGCATAAAATGTAATGTATTCGCTACCGTACCAGTTCATTGCCGGTGTGATCAATAAAGTACCATTTTCAGGTATGATCTCGATATCAATATTATTCTGGCCAGTGACCGAAAAGGTAAGCCCATCGTCATCGGGGTCACTGAAAATGGTTGTGAGCTTATTTTCCAAGATCGCCGGCATATCTTCGAACATCTCGAAGCTATTGAATTGTTCCACCAGTTCGGGCGGTGAGTTCAAAATTGTAACCTCCACTGTACCATATGGCCCCACCCCGTCACCATCAAACGGATACACATCACAACGCCAGGTCTCGTATTTTGTGGTTGCAAGATCAGGAACTATGGTTTGATTATCGAACTCTGGCATATATTCATCATCTTTGTACCAATAGCACCAGTATTCCATTTTGTTCAATGGTGTTTCAATATCCTTTGCTTTCGAGATAAGAAGGCTCAGATCATCGGTTGTTTTCGGATCACTTGGTAGTATAGCAACCCCAGGTTGAGCCGGTTTGTTGTTGACAACTTCTATTTCAATATGTTCATAGATCTCCGTATCGGTATCGTTGCAGGTTATGTTCAGCGTGTACCATCCGAGTTCAGCGGTCTTTGTTGGTATAAATAATGCTATCCAAAAACCGATTTTCTTCATATCAGAAGTATTTTTGAATGAAACATCGGAAATATATTGGGTTTGCCATAACGTGTCCAGCGGTGACTTGTATTTGACATCAACGACTAAAGAATATACAGGTATTTCTGCATCATCCGGATCGATAAGAATATTCAAGATCTTTGTTCTATTCACCTGAATATTTGAAGTTGATATGTTTAAAATCTCCGGTTTATTGTTAAGGACCTCAATAAAATACGTATCCTGCCAAATGTCCTGGTATTGAAAAGCATCCTCGCAGCTGAACATGAATGAATATTGTCCCAGTTTTGCATTAGCCGGTGGTGTAAATGTTACTTCCCAACGGTTATTAAGATAGCTTGGGTCGCTTAGATATTCGGTTTTCCAAGTCGCATCTACCGGAGATTTGTATTTTACAAGGATTGTTAGTTCATCTTCGGGTTCTTCTAAGTCAGTTAAATTAATCGTAATTTTAGATGCGTTTGTGCGGTTTATTGTATCGACTGAGTTGATGTTTAATATTTTTGGATAAGTGTTATGGGTCCAGTTCAGAGACCAGCCATGGAGTGTGCCTATTTGTCCGCTTGTTGTATAAGCTGCTTTCAGTTTGATTGAAGGATAAATCTGAGGATTAAGATCGGAAAGATTTATATTGTTATTAGTTAAACCTTTGTAACCGGATATTCCAGTATCTGATTGTGCATCCAGCACCGTTACTTTTAAAGACCCGCCGCTGGGTTCGGTTTTGTTAATTATTAATGTATCATAATGGCATTCATTTGGAATATCAATTGATGTCGATATCAAACTACCAGAGTTTTGGAGTTGCACATTGCCATCGAGAAAGTTAACATTATTTGAAGAATCAACTTTAATTCTACCATAAAAAGAATCGCTCCAGGTATCGCTTGTATTCCAGCTCACACCCCAATAATGAAGAAATGGTGTGGAAACACCATCACCTTCAAAAGTTGCATTTAATTTTATTTCTGGATATTTAATAGGATCTATATATGAAATATAGAACTCGCCATTATTATTGTATTTCAGGCTGCCCGGAATTGGTTGATCATTTGAAGCGTTTATAATTGTTACATTAAGATAAGTATCGGTCGGTTGGGTTTTATTGATAATAATTGTGTCCCATTGCATCCCCTGTGGTAATTTAATTGTCTTTGATGTGAGGTTTGCATTATAAATGTTTTCCGAACTTGTACCGTTCTCATATATGTCTTTGATCTCTTGTGCCGAGCGAGCAGTTTTTGAAATGCGCATTTCGTCCATAAGACCTTTATAGTAACTCCAAACACTCGGGTTTGGAGCATTGTTATAATAACCAATACCAATCTTATCACTGGTATCTTTCATACTACCAGTTTTAGTTATGGGTGCAACATCAAGACTCCCATCAACGTACATTTTCATTTGTAATTGGTCCCAGGTTACCGCAATATAGTGCCATTCCCCATCATTTAAAGCGGTGTTTCCGTTAAATACAGCGGACAACCCAGTATCAACATTCCATCGTAATTTTCCAGAACTTTCAATGATAAATTGGTAGCTGTCACTTGCAGACACCCGCTTTTTAACGATATCGTAATTTCTACCAACCCCTGGCAGACTCGTAAAATTTAACCACGCCTCGATTGTAATACTTCCCGTAATACTGAGACTAGGACTATCAGAAACATCTACTCTATCATTAATACCATCAAAACTTAAACAATTACCAAACTTGCCAGTTGTCCAACTAGCGCCATAAATTGCACCATCATTATCGTTATCAGTTTCATCGTATGCGGTCGTTCCCGAAACCTCATTGAAATGCCAAAACGCTACCGTATAAGGGTCTAAATCGGTTGTAATATTAATTTTAGCATCACCAGATATTATTTTCACATGATCACTAAAATCCCAATCTATTTTAGAGCTGTCTTGGAAACTATCCAGCCATGAACCGCCGTGTGCAGTATTTTCAGAAGATCTTCTATTACCCCTAGTATACGCCGAATTGGAAGAAGTATTATTATCAGCAATGTTTAGCCAAGTAATTGATAATAAAACGATGACACAAATAATTGATATAACCTTACTTTTAAACACCTCGGTCACCTCCCAGAGTATAATGATTAATGATGGCATTTTATTTAATGATTTCTGAAATTTATATTTATTGTTCCTCTTCAGATCCTGGCTTTATTTGCGTTTGTTGCTGCTGTTGTAACTGTGTTTGTGTTTGAGGCTGCGGCGTAACCGTAACTTGAGGTTGTGGTGATGGTGGGGTTGCTTGTAGTTGTTGGATTTCCGGTTGCGGCTCTTGTTGTTGCACTTGAGGTTGTGCCTGTGCTTGTACCTGTGGTTCCAAGGGTGTTTGTGGTGGACCTAAAGGCTGTTGGGGTTGTGCATCTTCAATAGTTGTTTCCTGTTGAGATTGAATAGGTATCTGTGACGGTTGTTCAGGTTGTTGCTGTTGCGGTGTAAAAGGCGCCGGTGTCGTCAAGATCGGCGCGGTCTCGGTTGGTGGGAGCGTGGTTGACGGCGGCAGCTGCGGCGGCTGGTACGGTTTTGCTTCAAGATCTAATTTGGCCTTCAGGTTCAAATATATATCCTGGTCTATCTCACCACATATTAATCTATCTTCCAATAATTTGAGCTTCTGCTGCGGTGTGAGCTCGGAACCTGTTCCAGCTTGAATAGGGGTGGGTACAGGAATAGGTACAGTTATAGTCGGTGTTGCTGGTGGCAGTTGAGCGGTTGGCTGCGTGGTTGGTGCTGCCGTTGGAATCGGTCCAAGTAATTCTTGTATGGGTGCTGGTGCCAACGGCTCGCTTTGAACTAAATGGGATGGAGAGATCTGTGGTCCGGGGGCAATGGTCGAGGTGCCAATGGTTGGTGTTTGATATGGTTGATACACCTCTACAGGCTGCAGCACCTGCTCACCAGATAAACCCAAAGCCCGGGCTGCTCGCTCTTTCTTTTTTTTCCGGATTACAATAAACATTAAAATTGCAATAATAAAAATAATGATCATTACTATGATGATCAAACCCAGAAATGAATAATTACTGAATAACGATCCATCGGGTTTGGACTCTGACTCGGTTTTTTCAATTATTATTTTGATGGAATCATAGGCAATATCGCCGGCCCTATCTGTTACCACGACGGTAATTTCATAATATCCAGGTTTCAGCAGCGTCTGGTTGACCAAGATCAGTTCTTTTCCCGTTCCGATCAACCTGTACTCCGATCTATTTGTTATCCATTTGTAGGTTAATTCTTCTGTTGGGTTTGGAATTAATAGGTCGATATCATCTGCGGCACAGCTGAAAGATAACATTTTTGGGTCGGTAAACACAACGCCATTATCTGGCGTAATTATCTCAACGGTGGGTGGCTCATTCACATTTAAAACCTCGATATTGATATCCTGTGAAATGTAAATCGCCGGTGTTTCATTATTATCTGCGATCATTATTGTTAGATAATGGGAACCCACATCTGCATTTGTTGGATTGAAAACCAATTTATTATCGTTTTTCGTGAAGTACAGATTGTTGCGCTCTGAAATATTAAGAATATATTGGATCGTACCATGCTCGACATCACCGTCGATATCCTGGACTTTGATAGTAAGATTCAGCCATTCATCTTGTTTGACTATAAATTCCAATTTAAATAAATCATCGGTTATCAACTGAGTGCCTATCTGCACGATCCTGGGCAGGTCGTTTGTGGGTGTCACGGTGACGAGTACGGACTCTTCGACCATAGCCATGGAATTGTCTTTTGCATAAAATGTGATGTATTCACTACCGTACCAGTCCATTGCCGGTGTGAGCTTTATCGTACCATTTTCAGGCATGATCTCGATATCAATATTATTCTGGCCAATGACCGAGAAAGTAAGCACATCAGAATCGGGGTCATTGAATATGGTTGTGAGTTTATTTTCCAAGATCGCCGGCATATCCTCGAATATCTCGTAACTATTGAATTGTTCCACCAGTTCGGGTGGTGAGTTCAGAATTGTAACCTCCGCTGTACCATATGGTCCAACCCCGTCACCATCAAAAGGATATACATCACATTGCCAGGTCTCACCCTTTTCGGTAGCAGAATTGGGTATGGTTGTTTGATTATCGAACTCGGGCATATGTTCTTCATCTTTATACCAATAATACCAATATTCCATTTGTTTTTCGGAAGTTTCCACATCTTTTGGTTTGGAGGTCATGATCTCCAGATCATCTGTGGACTTCGGCTTACTGGGTAAAATTGAAACCGTTGGTGAAAAAGGTATGTTATTTAAGATTAGAACCTGGAAAGGGCAGAATACCTGTGTATCGCTATCATTACATATTATGTTAAATAAATAATTGCCCAAAGGTGCATTTTTTGGTGGTATGAACTGGACCTCCCAATGATCATTGAGAAATATTTTATTCGAGATATATTGATTTTGCCATTTTATATCGATCGGAGATTTATATTCAATTTCTATATCCAATTCGTCATTTAATAATTCAACATCAGAGGCATCAATATTTATTTTTAAAGGATTCGTACGTTTAACCTCGTAAGCCTGAAGAATAAAATTGTGGATAATTGGGAGATTATTAACCACCTCAATGGAAAAAGTATCATTCACATCACAAAGCGTGTCGTTACATGTTACGATGAAATAATACGAACCCATGTCAGCTTTTTTATCTGGAGTAAATGTAAAGAGCCATTTACCGTTTTGATAACCGTTCCCGGAGATATATTCAGAACGCCATTGCATATCAAATGGCGAGCGATATTCGATTTTGATATCCAGGCCGTCTTTATTTATTTCAGTATCAAACAGATCAATTTCTACATTTATTGAAAATGTCCTGTTCACTTGTGTATTTGACAGATCAATATCCAAAATCTTGGGTTTATTATTTAACACCACCAGCTTGAGCGTATCATAGGCTATACCTGTATTCCCATCTTCACATGATATATTAAAAGTATACCAACCCAGCTCAGCGTTTTTTTCTGGTGTAAAATTTGCTTCCCAATTACTGTTATTAAAATGTATATCAGTAATGTATTCGGTCTTCCAGGTAGTATCTAATGGAGATTTATATTTAATTATTAAGTTTAAATCCTCAGTTGACTCTTCTAAATCAGTAACATTGATAATGAGCTTAATGCTTCTTGTACGGTTAACCTGGATTGAAGTTATATTTGTTTTAATAAACCCAATTACCGGAATGTAATTCCGAACTTCAATATCGATCTCGTCAAAAACTATGGCGGAATCTTTATCTTCACAAGAGACATTGAAAGTATACAATCCCACATCAGCAAATCTTGGTGGATTAAAATCTATCTCCCAATTACCATTATTATAAACGAAATTAGTTAAAAAGGTCGTCTTCCATATGATATCCAATGGAGATTTATATTTCACAATTACGTTCAATTCATCAGACAGATTTTCAATATCAGAGGTGTTGATAATAAGTTTAATGCTTTTAGTACGATATAATTGAACTTTACTTGTATTTGTTTTGATAAAACCAATTTCAGGTAAGTTATTTAATACATTAATGGAAATATTCTTGTAAACTATAGCAGAATCATTATCCTGGCATGATGTTTTGATTGTATACCGCCCTATGTCAGCGTTTTTTGGTGGCGAAAACTCGGCATCCCAAAGACCAGTAGTACTATTATAGATCAAACTAGAAAGATACCCCATTTGCCAGACCACATCGAAGGGCGATTTATATTCAATGGTTACATTCAAGTCACCGGTCGAATTTTCAATATCGGTTGCGTTAATAAACATTTTTAGGGTTCTTGTTCGATTAATGTCATTGGTCGTTGGGGAAGAATTAACACTCCAAATGATCGGGTAATTATTTCTTACAGATACATTGAAATTATTAATGATATCAATTATCGAATCGTTAATCGTAACATTGAACACATACCAGCCAGGATATGTATTTTTATACGTGGTGAAATTTACAAGCCAATTACCGTTTGAATATCTAAAACCGCTCAGAAGTGCAGTCTGCCATAGAACATCAATAGGCGATTTATATTGAATTGTAATGTTTAGGTCTTTGGCCTGGATCTCCGCATCTGTTGCATTTATGACTATGTTCAAAATATTTGTACGAAATATCAGTGAACTTGATGGGAAGATCTTTGTCACTGGATGGTTGTTGACAACCGTAATATTGTATGGTGTGTATATATCAGATCTGTTCAAAGAATCATTGCATATGAACCTGAAAGTATAATTTCCCAGTTCCGCGATCGCAGGTGGCGTAAACGTGGACACCCATTGATCTGTAATAAAGGTCGGGTCATTGAGATATGCGGTCTGCCAATTTGTATCAGAGGGGCTTTTATATTCCACAGTCAGATTTAGATCTCTCTTCTGTTCCTCGCCGTCATATAAATCTATTTTAATAATTTCTGAATGGGTTCGATTTGCGATAGGATCAGAGGACACTTTAACGATCTTTGGTGCTGTATTTGTACCAATGGACCAATCATATAGGGTGGGCGTTGCAAAACCATTAGACTCAAAAGTGGCGTTTAGCATTATTCTTGGATGTAATATACGATTGATGCTAGAGATATTAATTGCCCACCCTGTTAGATTCTCAAAATTGGTAATAGGTTGTAAAGTTGAACCATCCACTATTGTAACATTAATATAAGTGCTAGCGGGTTCAGTTTTATTAATTATTAAAATTTCATGCTGGCTAGAACTTAATAATATAATTTTTTCTGAGGTTATATTGCCAGAGAATTCATACCGATCAATAGTTGAATTATTTAAATAGATCTCTCCATCGCTGTAAGTTAAATTTGTTGAGTTACGTTTCAATCCTCCATAGAAGGTATCCCGCCACATATTTGAAGCATTCCAATCCACGCCCCAATAATGAAGAATAGGTGTGGTTATGTTATAAGCACAAAATGTCGCATTCAATTTAATTGACGGATATTTGATCGGATCGATGTATGAAATATTAAACTCACCGTCAGCAGTGTAATTCGGACTACCGGGGATCTTTTGGTTGTTAGAAGCATTTAAAATTGTTACATTGAGATATGTGCCACTCGGTTGGGTTTTATTGATTATAAGAGTGTCCCAGGCCATTTTTGCCGGAAGATCAATTGTTTTTGATGTTAGATTAGCCCACTTATTTACATTACCCCTTTTGTTCCCGATCTCGGTTGCTGACCGTGCCTTATCTGAGATCCGGACCTCATCGATAATGCCATTGAAATTTAATGCTGAGCCGCCAACGTATTTCCCGAACTTTAAAGGCCCACTAGTACTAATTGAGCCAGTAGTTGTATCGGTTACAGAATTTTCCAATTTTCCATCAAAATATATCAATAATTTATCTAAATTAGTATCGCGGACACCTGCGATATAATGCCATTTATTATCGTTGATTTTTGTTACACTATCGATTCCGATATTAATATTATTTGAACATCTTAAAGCAAATCGGGCATATCCACCTAATGGTATCCATAATTGATAATATGCGGAGACACCTTCAACATATTTACATAATATATTTGATCTTATACCAGAAGTTTTAACCCATGCTTCAAGTGTGAATGATTCAGACGAGGTAAAGTCTAGGGTATTATCGTCATTTACTCTTACATTATCTGAGCCACCGTTATAATTCAGCGCATTACCAAATTTACCAGTTGTCCATGTTGCACCACTTTTGCTGCCATCATTATCATTGATGGTCTCATCATAAGTTGTTGAACCGGTTCCCTCATCAAAATGCCATAAACCAACAGTTTTAGTATCAACAGTAAACGGTCCTTCCAATGAGGTATTTATCTGCACACTCCCGTTGGAGATTTTCAAATCATTGCTCTTTCCCCATTCGATCCCTGAATCATCCTCAAAGCTATCCAGCCAGCTGCCGCCGTGGTTATTTTTTTCGATCAATCCAATAGTGCTTGGGGTACCGCGGGAACCATAGTGCGGATCCTTAGGTTCAATATCAGATCTAGCATCACTGTCATCGATTATTTCAAAATTCTGGTCTTTTGAATCATCTTTAAGGTCTCCAGAATAAGGAATAATGTTTAACCCAGAAATTAACAATAATGCAACAATAATTATTATGCTTAAAACCTTATTTTTTATCACTCGGCTGCCTCCCAGAGTATAATTATTAACGATAGCATTTTATTTAATGATTTCTGAATATTATATTTATTGTTCCTCTTCAGATCCTGGCTTTGTTTGCTTTTGTTGCTGCTGTTGTAACTGAGTTTGGTTTTGGGTTTGAGGCTCCGGCGTGACTTGAGGCTGTGGTGATGGTGGTGTAGTGGGCGATTGTTGGATTTCTGGTTGCGGCACTTGTTGTTGCATTTGAGGTTGTGCTTGTACCTGTGGCTCCAAGGGTGGTTGTGGCGGACCTAAAGGTTGTTGGGGTTGTGCATTATCAATGGTCCTTTCCGGTTGAGATTGAATAGGTATCTGTGATTGTTGTTCAGGTTGTTGCTGTGTAAAAGGTATCGGTGTCGTCAATATAGGCACGGTTTCGGTTGGCGGGAGCGTGGTTGCCGGCGGCAGCTGCGGGGCAGGCTCATACGGTTTTGCTTCAAGATCTAATTTGGCCTTCAGGTTCAAATATATATCCTGGTCTATCTCACCGCATATTAATCTATCTTCCAATAATTTGAGCTTCTGCTGCGGTGTGAGCTCGGAGCCTGTTCCATCTTGAATCGGGGTGGGTACAGGAATAGGTGCAGTTATTGCCGGTGTTGCTGGCGGCAGTTGAGCGGTTGGTTGCGTGGTTGGTGCTGCCGTTGGAATCGGTCCAAGTAATTCTTGTATGAGTGCTGGTGCCAACGGCTCGCTTTGAACTAAATGGGATGGTGAGATCTGCGGCCCGGGGGCAATCATTGGGCTGCTGGTGGTTGGAGGTGTTTGATATGGTTGATACGCCTCCACAGGCTGCAGCACCTGCTCACCCGATAAACCCAAAGCCCGGGTTGCTCGAGCTTTCTTCTTTTTCTGGCTTATAATAAACATCAAAATTGCAATAATAAAGATAATGATTATTACTATGATGATCAAACCCAGTAATGAATAATTACTGAAGAACGATCCATCGGATTTGGACTTGGATCCAGTCTTTTCAATTACTATATTAACGGAATCATAGGCGATATTACCGGCCCTATCTGTTACCTCGACTGTAATTTTATAATATCCCGGTTTCAGCAGCGTCTCGTTGGCCAAGATCAGTTCTTTTTCGGTGCCAATTAAATCGTATTCCGATCTATTTGTTACCCATTTGTATGTTAATTCTTCTGTTGGGTTTGGAATTAATAGATCGATATCATCTGCGGCACAGCTGAATGATAACATTTTTGGGTCGGTAAACACAACGCCATTATTTGGCGTAATGATCTCAACGGTTGGTCGATCATTCACATTCAAAACCTCGATCTTGATATCCTGTGAAATGTAAATCGCCGGTGTTTCATTATTATCGGTGATCTTTATTGTCAAATAATGCGAACCCACATCATCATTGTTCGGATTAAAAACCAATTTATTATCGTTTTTCGCGAAGTATAGATTATTACGCTCTGAAATATTAAGTATATATTTGATCATCCCCTGCTCGACATCACCGTCGATATCCTGGACCTTGATAGTAAGATTCAGCCATTCATCTTGTTTGACCATAAATTCCAATTTAAATAAATCATCGGTTATCAACTGAGTGCCTATCTGCACGATCCTGGGCATGTCGTTTGTGGGCGTCACGGTGACGAGTACGGACTCTTCGGCCATAGCCAACGAATCGTCTTTGGCATAAAATGTAATGTATTCGCTACCGTACCAGTTCTTGGCCGGTGTGAACTTAATCGTACCATTTTCAGGCATGATCTCGATATCAAT
>JAEHCK010000247.1 GCA_020696345.1 Thermoplasmata archaeon
AGAACCAACGGCAATATTGGGCCTATATCCTGCCAGGCGAATATTGGGCCTATATCCTGCCAGGCGAATATTTGGGATCCTCAATTCGTTTTAAAGCCATTTTACACATATCATTAATCACCTTGACTTTGAACTGATACTGGCTACCCGAAAGGGGCCGATCTGTGTCTTTTGTATTTACTGCAATGTTTTCGATAATTGATTTTAGATATTTCATCATTTTCTTTTCACTCATTTTATCTCTCCTTCTTCTCTCATTCTGGTACCATCCTATCAAACGGACCAGTAAAGTCAAGCAAATAATGATAATATTCCAAAAATAGTTGAACTTGATAAAATCACAAAGATGGTGAAAATACAGAAAAATGGGAATGGATCAATACCTTTGTTATTTATAATGCAAGTGTCATATAAAAATTTTTTCATATGTCCTCCTCCTTATTCTCCGGCCAAAGTCGGATCTTTCTCGGTCAAAATCGTGTTAATACGGTCTTCATATTTCCTTAGCATATTTTCTGCGGTTTCAATGTCTTCATGAATCTGCTTTTTTAAAGATATGTCAACCTTACCAACAAAATAACTTTTACTATTAATAAATAAAGTCAATGCTCGTGTTAATACATCTTTTTCCTTTAGCTCTAACTTAATCTCAATCATATTTTAGCTCCTTGTTAATACACGGCCATCTATGAACCATTCTGTTTTAATATCCCAAGGCCCGGCCCCATCTCAAAATGCCGTGCCATTCTGGTTTATCAACTGCATTGACAATTTTATCAACTAATTTATCAAGTTCTTTTGTCACTGAGCGCCGAGCGAAATAATTAACCGGAATATCAAAATCTGCACAAACAGGCATACAATGATGCGACGGTTTCGGACTGACCATGAAACATGTCATCCGCCATACATATGCCGCCATTCCGGAAGTATAATCTTTTACTGGCGGTTTGGATGCCCGGATTGAATTGTCTTTTTTGACTACCATATTAAATATTTTAATTTCTTCAGCGGTCATTGCAGCAACTTTATTTTTGTCAACTTTCGGCATATTAGTCATTGAATTTCTCCGATTTTTTAAAGGTTAGAAAGGAACGTCTTCGGCAAGTTTCGTATCACAACACGGACAGCAGCCAGCATTATGATCTAATTCAATATCCAAAACTTCGGCACCACAAATTGGACAAAAAGTTATGTTTCCGATGGTTTCCGGAATATCAGGCAATGAAGCGGAAAGTATTTCAAAATCATCAACATATTCAGCCGGGATCATTTCGTCACTGGATTGAAATTCCGAAAAGTTTTTCATTTATTTTTCCTTTATTTGATATTTTCTTTTCACTCTCTAAATACCATCATATCAAACCTGGAAGTAATGTCAAGCGTTTTATTAACTATTTAATATTTATAAGATCACAATTTTTCCGTTCTTTATTCAAATTGATAATTGTCAATCCGCTGGATAATAGTCCTCCTGAAAGAGCAATTAATCTACCATTATAACCATACCGATCCAAATTTTGGGTATCTGAAGAAGATGAATCCATACCATCAGTAATGGCGTAAAGAGTATTGTTAGCTGCGGTGAATCCTGTGAATCCAAGAGAAAAATCACTATGACGTGTATATGGAATAATAGTTAATGTGGTTCCAACAATGGCCTGTGCAATGAAACCTCCGGCATGGTACAGGGCTTTTCGGTTATCACTTTTATTGTTATACTCATTTGCCCAAACCAAAGGACCATCGTCCCATGTGAGTTTAGTATCCATACCCACCAATCTACCTGCCAATAAATGACCTCCTTCATGGATTACAAAAGAAGTTAAACATCCAGCAATAATAGGGATTACTTTTCTTTCTTTAAAATCTTTACTATCTATTCCAAAGAAATTAAAATCCCAGCCGGCACAACATGCTAAGGGACTGGATATAAGAAGGATACAAGCCAAAAACACAATTATAATTTTTTTCATGATTTTTCTCCTTTTAATCCATATGGTTTTCGTAACTTTCTTCGCCGTTGTCAATTGAGAAATAGCCCATGCGACTTGAACAATCACACATTTTCGTGTCTATCGGCAGATTTTCTGCGCCACAAAACGGGTAAGAACCATGAAAACTCGGCTCGCCGTTATAACCATTCATCGTAACCTTTAAACGAAACACAGGGCCGTAAACTTCGGCACCAGCTTTTGCTCGACCGGTTCCGTCACCTGAAAAAACAGCCTGGTTCATAATCGTTTTAACTTTACGGCATTTAACAGTTTTACCGGACTTTGAAACCTCAAGGATTTGACAATAATCATTCATCGTCATTGAATAACCCCAAGAAGTATTCAGTTTCATGCCGACTTTTACAGTGTTTTTTTCGGTGTTTTCGGTCATTTTTTCGGTCTCCTGTTTGATGTTTTTGGCTTTTTTCTCACTCTCTAATACCATTATATCAAAGGTGGAGTCCGTGTCAAGTGTTTTTTTGGTTTATTTATGTCTCCGTGATATAATTTCCATCAAACCAAACCTCCACAGTGGTCAAAACAGTGTAGAACGTGCCGCCGGATTCAATATCTTCTGTTGATGCTTTAAGTTCCAAATTGTCTCGCAGCAATTCCATAAGTTTTGTTTTTTCGGATTTAACAAAATCAACTGGCATTTTTAACTCCTTTCAAAAGGGTTTAATATTCTGTGCAAAATCAGGATGATTAATATAAAACATTTTTTGTCTCCTTGTCATTTTCATTTACATAATTAAACCACTCTTTATAAGTCCATTGTCTTCCCTGATACCAGCGTAATCGGCAATCAGGACAATAAAAATGGGGTTTTCTTTTTTCGGCATCCCAACTCGGATAAAATGAAAAATCAC
>JAEHCK010000020.1 GCA_020696345.1 Thermoplasmata archaeon
ATTGACAGGGAACATTAGGTATTGGTCATACGAATTGAAAGCGCAAGAAAGAAGGTTATCGGAAAGCCGTATGGGGGAAAACCACATGTACGGTTTGATGAGGGGGTGGTGGACGTAAGCCCACTGCCCTACTCTACCCTCCCCAAGCAATGATCAAGCACCTTTTACCCATTATTCCATCACAATTCATTAATTTCTGAATACTAAACCATTAACCCATGAAGTAGTACTTACATCTAGCAACTAACATCTAGCAACTGTTCCCGACCCCTAAATTGTAACCCCTAACCCCTAATTTATATCATGTATTATTCAATTATTAATTATCAAACATTTAATAAAAAGATTTAAACCAATTAAATATATATCCTGTGCATTCTGTGCTTGACTTTGTTTTTGAATTATTTCTAAGAGGCTTAGGACAGACAATAAAGGTGACTTCGTGACAGATTACGAAAAGAACATTAAAGGCCCACACCACCCGGAGTTAAACCGTCGCGAGTTTATGGTCGGCACCTGGAAGCTTCTTAATGTTGGTGCATTCCTTACCCTGGGCGGGTTTCTGGGCAGCCTTCCGGTAATGTCCGCCTCCTCCGGTCATTTGGATTCGATCTACTGCTATGAGTGTCGAGCATGTGCCGCAAAATGTCCATGGGGTTTCGACCCGGCAGGTTATGCGGTTGCCGCAAGGATCAATAACCCCAATAAGCGAATGCTGGCACAGATCAGTATTACGAAATACAACAAGATCGTTAACCACATAGAAAACCCAACTGAAGAAGATGCAAAAACCAATGACAAGATAATAACTCTTGAGAACCTCAAAAAGAGGGATAAACATATCAAAGTTCGTATCAAAGGACTTCGCGACCCGATCACCGTGGAGCAAGCGCTGGATAAAAAATATTCCACCGAACACATAGATACGATCTATGAGATGCGTGCACTGGACTGTGCGTTCTATGACCCGCTGTGTATGAATTGCGAACCCATGTGCCCTGTTGACTTGAAGATCACAAAATGGATCCGTGACCTGAAAAATGATGGAGAGTTTCGATAATGGCCAAAATGGACCCTGCAAAACGTAAATTCCTAAAACATCTGGGATTGATCGGCTTCGGCGGATTAATAGGTTTAGGGATAACTCATGCAACATCTCTAACAGAGGATCAGGTCATAGAAGACTACGCAAAGTCCGAGATAGATAGTGGTAATAAGAGGGTGTGGGAAGATAGAAACGAAAAGGAAAATAACCTGGAACCGGCCCTGCATGATGTACGCGAGGGCGGTGTCCCGGAGGTACTGCTCAATGTCTGTGCATATCATATTGATGACGACGGCGATGGTATCTATGAGAAATCCGAAAAGACCAAATACTGCACCATGCCCTGCAAAGACGTCTGTCCGGTAGACGCGATCACCCATCACGAGCTCACCGATGGCACTTATGATGGTAAGATCGTGCCCGAGGTGGATGTGGATAAATGCATCGGGTGCACAAAATGTTTCAAGATCTGCGGGTACAATGCTATCGAATGGATCAATCATGGTTAGTTGTGATCGAAATTATGTTGAGAAGGTGTAAAAATTGGCGTTAACGAGACGTTCATTCATTAAAGTTACCGGCGCAGCGGCAGGCGCTGCACTAGTATCACTGGGCATGCAGAATGCCACAGTACGCGGGATCGATCCCGAACATATACCTGGTGCTGGTCATTCCGAGCCAAAACCCGGTGAAAACGAGGATAAAGTATACGAAGACAGGATAAAACATATAGATGTCGGCAAATTTCTTGCGGGGTGTTCAAGGTGTGGGGTATGTATACAAAAGTGCCCGTTCAATGCGATCAGGTCGGCAAGTATCGCAGTGCCGCAGCTGACCAACGATACCCGTAAAAAATGCCCGGGGTATGAAAATTGTGGCATCTGCGCCGTAGTCTGCCCCACCGATTGTATAAACGATGCGTTTTCCGAATACGATAAGGAGCCTGCGGTGGATAAACCGGCCTGGTGGGAAGGGCCGTACGAGAA
Organism: Thermoplasmata archaeon; assembly: GCA_020696345.1. Taxonomy (GTDB): domain Archaea; phylum Thermoplasmatota; class Penumbrarchaeia; order JAEHCK01; family JAEHCK01; genus JAEHCK01. The sequence goes on from JAEHCK010000020.1 coordinate 2,032, forward strand.
ACGTGAAAGGCAGCCAAGTATTTGATGAGTGATTGTTGAGGGTATTGGAAATTGTAAAAGTTAAAAGTTTTTTGGAATTTATTTCGAGCTTGGAGTTTAGAATTTATTTGGAGCTTGGAATTTGGAGTTTATTTGGAACTTGGAGCTTATTTGGAGCTTGGATTTTGGAACTTGGAATTTTATCAACAATGTCCATCCTAAAATTATAAAACTCCAATAATTCATAAGGCATCTTATCTCAATCAGGTGTTTTTGAATGAATCGGCTTATATGGTATGCGGGTTATGGATCAAATCTACTCAAGAGCCGGTTCCTATGTTATATCGGTGGGGGCCAACCCGAGGGTGCCAAAAAGAGATATCCGGGGTGCTCGGATAAAACCGAGCCTCGGGCTGATAAACAAATAATTATCCCTTACGGGCTGTACTTCTCGAAAAGCAGCTCTATCTGGGAGGACAAAGGTGTTGGGTTCATCAAGACACAAAGGAACGAGCATGCAGGTACTCTTGGCAGAATGTATTTGATCACGCGCGAGCAGTTCGTCCAGGTGGTGCGGCAGGAGAACGCGCTGGAACCAAGCGACAAGTCAGTTGAGATCGACTTTGAGACCACGATCACAAATGGGAGCTCAACCATACCTGCAAACTGGTACAGCAGGATCGTGTATATGGGTGAGGCGGAGGCGTATCCGATATTTACGTTTACGGGTAATTGGACTGATGAGGAGATTGATGTCAACCCGCCTGGGGATAAGTATTTAACGACCATCGCAAAGGGAATAAAGGAGTGTTATTCGATCTCTGATGAGGAGATTATTAATTATTTAAAACTAAAGGCAAAGCCATTCTCTTGTACGAACCTGTTTCAAACCTCGATAATTAACTTGTTTATCCTTTATATTGGACATTTTAACTTATTGACAACACCACTATAATGGCAATGTCTACATACCAACAACACCATCATAATGGTAATGCTTATATGCTAACAACACCATCATAATGGTAATGTCAAGCTCCGAGAACGAACGAAAATTGGTCAAAGTATTATTTAATCAAAATACTTGGTGGTTTACTCAGAATGTACCCAAAACTTTATCCAAACCATTTAGAAGGCGAGATTTCTATTTTTTACAAGATAAGATCATCGAAAAAGAAATTTTAGCAATAATTGGACCAAGACAAGTTGGAAAAACTACATTATTATATCAATTAATTGAACATTTGATCAAATACAAGAAAATTGATCCAAAACGTGTTCTGTATCTTTCTTTTGATTATCCTTATTTGACGACAATTACAGATACACCGATCAATGATATTCTTGAGATATATTCTACTCAAATTCTTCGAGAACCATTGCAAAACTTGAAGGATCGTGTCTATATATTTTTTGATGAAGTTTGTAAATTAGGAACTTGGAGTAGTGCATTGAAAGGCTGGTATGATCTAAAATATAAAATGAAATTTATTGTTTCCGATTCTTCAAGTTCTGATGTTTTAAAGGGTAGTTCAGAGTCGTTAGTTGGTAGAATTAACCCTTATATTATGCTTTCAATGAAATTTATCGATGTAATTAATTATTATGAGAACAATAAAAAAATTGCCAGTTTGTTAAATAAAATAAATTGGGATTTAAGAGATGGGTTTGTTGACTCAATTAAAAGATCGGACCCTAATATTTTTTACGAGCAAATTAAGATCGCTTATATTACTTTGGCACCATATGAAGACAATTTTAAGATCCATCTACAAAAATATTTTTTAAAGGATGGGTATCCTGAATTATTGGATATTGAAGATTTGCGTACCTGTACAGAAAAATTCGGTAATTACCTTAGCTTGACCCTTTATAAAGATATTATGAAGATCTTTAATATACGAGATCCTAAAACTTTGGATGAGTTAATTACTTTATTAGCAGATTCAACAACTCAACGAATTAATATCGACAGCTTATCCAAAACTCTATTAATAAAACGTGATACTTTAATTAAATATTTAAATTATTTAGAATCAGCATTTATGATTTCGAGATTGGAATTTTATGCCAAAAGTCGTGCATCACGAATAAGAAAGCAAAAAAAGATATATTTAAATAATACTGGGTTAAGAAATGCACTGATCGGAAATCTTAATGAAGATCTATTAAGTAATAATGTTGAGTTAGGTAAAATTGCCGAAATGTTGGTTTTTGACCACTCAAAAAGATTAAAGTTCTGTATTGAACCTGGATTTGAACCAAAATTGTATTATTGGAGAACAACCCGGGGGGATGAGGTTGATATTATTATGGAATTGTTTAAAAAACCTATTCCAATTGAATCTAAATATAGTAAAAATATTCGGAAAAGTGATCTAAAAGGAATTTATAAATTTTTAAACAGTCAGAAAAAAACTTTTGGGATCGTTATTACCAAAGATAAATTAGATCTTGAAGAAAATATTATATATATACCATTATGGATGTTTCTGATAATGTGTTGAAAATCTAATGATTGTAATTTATAATCTCATGTTTTGTTCGGTTTTTTCCTAACCCAAAACAAAATTTAATATACATTAGCATTGATTATAAAATTAGTCAATCAATTTAATATGAGTTAAATCATCTTTTTCAAAGGAATATTATTATGTTAATCGTAGGTTCAGCTTTTAATAGTGGTGGAAAGATCACCCTAGACCATGACACTTTCAAAGTGTTGGCATCAGAGACCAGAATAGGTATTTTGAAGAAGTTGGATAAAACTCGAATGACAGTAACAGATCTTTCAAAAGCGCTCGACATGAGCAAAGCCACATTATTCGAGCATCTGGAAAAATTAATGAAAGCTGGATTAATAAAGAAGATCAAGGACCAACGAAAATGGGTGTACTATAAGCTATCCTGGAAAGGAAAAAAAATACTTCATCCAGAAAGAATGAAGATAGCTATCGTATTATCACTGTTTATAATTTCATTCATAATTCTGGTTTCATTCTTTTTTATAACATCGAGTAAAGATCTTGAAGATAATACAGCACCTACGATCGAATTCTTTCAAATTGAAGACATCAATGAAAATACGGTTTCACCCAGTGAGATAATAATTCAGGTTGAGGATAACGAACAAATTGACAAATCGTCCATAGAAATAGAATACACTTTTCATGATACATACACACAAAATTACAATTTAATATCTAACTGGAGAAGGCTCGAAGGCACTGTAAAGAATAATAAGGTTATGGTTCCGTTTCCAGATTTGAGTTGGGAATTAAAAGTGGATAAATATCTTTACATAAAATGTACAGCCTTTGATAAAACTGGTAACCAAGCGCAAGAAGTATTCATTGAATATATTGAAAATATCTATGGAAATAATATAGATATTTCGATCATGCTTTCCGACATAGAGATCGATAAAGATTTTACTAAAATTCCACTTGAAGGTCATCAAGACATACCAATTAAAATAAAAGTACATAATACTGGCTCGTTTGATATTCGAAATGTAGGATTTTTTGTTTTTAATATAGATCCTGATCTCAATAACGATGGTATCAACGATAATAAGACTGAACCGATAAAAAATTTCATGGTCGACTTATTAGAACAAGGTTCATTAGTAACAATTGATTTGAATGTCAATGTAAATTTATCAGAAATTGATCGTATCTGGATATTTGCAGATCCCTCAAACTTGCATAATGAATCTAATGAGTTGAATAATATTATTGAAGTAAATATAAAGAATAGAATCAAGAGTAAAACTTCAGAAATTCCCGAGTTCCCGTTGGTGATCGGGGTATTCATTGTAATCTTGGTAATTATTGTTCAGAATTTGGCATATGGGAAAAATTGTAGATCGGGTAAGTGAAAAATATTATGTTTAATAAGGGCTGAAAATTTTCCATTGTTCGGATTTTACCAAACATTTTACGAGATTTTAAATTCTTATTCTGATATTATTGTACTTCGTAGGTGTTAAATTATGAAAGAAAATATTTCAGTTAAAATCTTTGAGTTAGCCTGGGACCAGAAAAAAGCTATTAATAATATCAAAAAGAAAAAATATATTGGTCAATATATTCTCCAGAGCCATGTTTTAATATTACTATGTACGATGATTTATGGTATGGTATTGGGTAGTTATGTAAAGGGTCCAACAATAATTTTCAACGCAATAAAGATCCCGATTTTATATATTATCACGCTTTATATCGCTTTGCCCATAATCTTTGTGGTAGATGTAATGTTTGAAAAAAATGTTTCATTTACACAGCTAGCAGCTATACTTTTGTTAGGGTTTACTAGTATATCAGTTGTACTAATTGCATTTTCACCATTGATACTTTTCTTTATTATCAGCGCCCCAGATTATGGTTTTATTGTGATATTGATCATTGTTATAAGCGGGTTTGCGGGATTCTTAGGGATTATTTCGATTTTAAGCAATTTTAAAAAATTACATGAAACTAAAACTTGGAATCCTTCATTGATCATCGGAAGCTTTATAATTATTTTTGTTGGTACACAATTGGCTTGGACTCTAAGACCTTTTTTCCATATCTCTGATGGTTTCACTAGACCAATATCTGGAAATTTCTATGTTGCACTGGCCAGTATTGTTGCGAATTCACCGATGGTATCAATTGTGTTGATAGGAATATTCGGATTAATTGCAGCTTTAATAACCATTTCTCGATTAGAAATTAGTCGGGAGTTGGTGTCATTTACCCTTCCCGAAACCTCAGGTAATATAATCAAGACCAAAATCAAATTAAATCGCAAGCTTAAAGTTCAACCAAAACACCCTAAGATGCAAGAACTACCCAATTATCCATAACCTAAAATCTATAACCTATAACCCAACCAATAATCAAATAAATTCCAATGTTCAAATGACCAAATCACCAAAACACCACGGTTTCGGTCGTTGGAACTTGGTAATTGGTGCTTATTTGGAATTTGGAGCTTGTAATTTGCGCTCATCGATTAATCATCGATATCTTACATGTATTGATCAGAACCTATTCCATTATAATTGATCTTGCCTCTATCCAGCGCCCATAAGAATATCGTAATTGCCCAGCCAAGCGCCACGAGTATTGCGATCAGGCCCACTACATTATCAACGATCATCAAATATGCAGGGATACCGCCGATAAAAAATGTACAGATTATACATACTGACATGATGAAGAACTGCGAGATCAGATCGGGCATATTGCGCGCAGTTGTGTCAAAGTTGGGAAACTTGGTCCCGCCCCAGATGCCGATACCGGCGAAACTTATTATCAATACATTTGCCAGAACAATATAAAATAATATGACCATTAGCGGGAATTTCGCAACAATAGGTAATAGTATGGCCATTGGTACGATGAGAGGGAAACTGAGCATCATCAACGCAAGCGCCTTGCCCTTCAGCACATCCAGGTTTTCCACGGGCAGTGATTTTATGATGTACAATGCCCGGCCCTCCACACTTATCATTGCAAGACCGATCAGCGCCGAGATCATCAGGGAACCCAAAAATAGAAAGATTGCCAGGAGACCGGGATAGAGATAAATGCCCATTGAACTGCCGCCCAAACCTTCGGCGCCGTAATAGAAATATATACCAACCGAAGACACGGTCAAAAACCCCGCCGTGATCACAGTTACTATGGCATCCTTTTCGCGCATGAGTGAAATAAGCTCTTTTTTTGAGATCAGCCACGCCTCACGGGTGATCAATGGTCTATCCTTGGTATGGACAAGCAATCTATCGGCATGCTCGGCTGATACGACCCTCAACGGCTTTGATAATTGTGCAGTCCAGGCCGGAAGCAAATATTTGCTGGAATAAAACACCTGGGCAAATGAGATCAGTGTGATGGTTCCAAGAATTAGAAAGAACATGGTATCGCGCGGGAAGAATCGGATAGGGATAGATATCACTCCGATCATTATGACATTTGTACCCAGGTTCAAGATCTTTCCAAACCAGGTTTTCAGCTGTAGAAAGACAGGGATAGTAAATCCAAGCGACAGACCCAGACACAATAGAAGTATACCTTCACCTAGAATATCCAAGGGTATGCCAATTGGTCCGAGGTCAATAGTCAGCCAAGTATAAAATAGTATGAACCCTGCCAGTAATAGAACTCCGATGTAGACCCAGTTAGCCAGGTATTTACCCAGTGCGACCTCGTTCATGTTAAGTGGTTGAGAGAACACTGTGAGCATTTCGCGTTCTTTCAATACCTTGCGATATGTATACACTGCCACCTTGCCGAGAATAAATGAGAAGAAGATGATCGAAAATACCCATCTTTCGATCAGGATCGGGTTCTCACCCATGTCCATATTATCCAGAACCAGACCGATATCAACTGCAAGACGAGTGCCCGCAATGGCAATGAAGATAAAAAATGCGGTAATGATCGGATGTTTCTTGATACGAGCCGCGAATACCCGATAAGAGACAAGTATATCTGAGCTGAGAATATGATACCAATTCATTTTAAACCAATTCTTCATTAATTATTTAATTATTATCGAATGAGGTATTGTTAATCCTTAATCATTTAGGTTTGAAGTGTGTGTACGCTCGGTTCCCTCGCTTGAGGTGTGAAGTTTATCCTATTTGCCCTTAAACCCTCCTCAAACCTCAAGGTTGCGAAGCAACCGTACGCACAACTCAAACCTAAATAATCATTCATAATTTACGGATATATATCTCCTTGTTAATACATAAATCTAAAACACTGCTTCTATTCTGCCGCCGGTCAACTGGATGAATGTGTCTTCAAGATTGTCCGTGCCAGTCTTTTCAAACAGATCCTCGATCCCGCCAAAGCCCTTCACAACACCCTTGTCAAGGATCATCACGCGTGTGCACGAAGATTCAACCAGCTCGGTCATGTGCGAGCTTAATAGAATGGTTTTGTTACGTTTCTTGGAGCGTGAGATCCAATCCTTTATCAATTTACCATACCGCGGGTCCAACCCGGAGATGGGTTCATCCAGTAACACTACCTCGGGGTCGTGAAGGATCGTGGCCGCAAAGGATATTTTCTGTTTCATACCTTTTGAATATGAACTCAATTTGGAATCTATGCGATCTGCCAGATCTAGTATCTTGGCAAGATCTGCCACGCGTTTTTTTATCTTCTTCTCGCCCAAACTGCGCAGCCTGCCGATGAAGTTCAGAAACTCTCGACCGGTTAATTGCTCGTACACCGCCGGCGACTCGGGTAGATATCCCAGCATGGCCTTGATCTGCAGCGGATGCTCGGAAACATTAAGGCCGTTAACATACACCTCGCCTGCGCTTGGCTTGAGCAGCCCGGCAATAATATGCAATGTAGTGGTCTTGCCTGCGCCGTTCGATCCCAATAGGCCAAAGACCTCACCGCGGTTTATATCGAGGCTCAGGTTATCCACTGCCAAAATCTGTTCGTATTTCTTGGTGAGGTTCTTGATCCGGATCATTGTGCCATTGTTAATATTATCCGGCATTTGTCCACTAGTCATACTCTTGATCATATGAACAATAATAGCATGATTTTTATATAAAATAATTGCTATGCAAAAAAAATAATGGTTGAGGCAATTTTTTTATTAATTCAGTTTTCGTACGGAAACTTTTTGGCGCTGAACTGCGCTGGCAAACCCCTCACAAAAAGTTTTACGGTCATCCCAAAACTCGGGGTTTGCCTGCTCGTTCACCGTAATTTGTACGACGTTAAACAGCAAAGAGCCGTTAGCCGAAACCGTCTGACGATACGAGCATCGATACCGTTTAACGAAGATGCTATCAATATATTACTCAAAGACCTGATCGACTGGTAGCGTTGTGATTCCAATAAAAGTTAATAAAAATAAAGTGGACCCATGGGGATTCGATTAAAGGATTAGGCGGATACCACTGATTTGATCATATTTAATCAGATCTCATTGCTGATAGTTCGGTGGTTTTAAATATTGTTGTGTATGTGATGGCAGATGTACTTGTGGTTGTTGTGGAGGTTGTTGTTTTAGTTGGTAACATTGTCGATTCAGGTTAGATTGAACTGTTGTTTGTTGGGGCTGTACCATGGGCATATAACCAGATGCAGGATATTGTGGATAAACTGGTCGTGTGGTAATAGTTGGTTTAATAACCACTGGCTCGGAGGATAATAATTTCTTTTGTGCATGTTTGCGTCGTTTTAATATAAATAAAGTCAAAAATAAGAAGATAATAATGACAACAATGAATATTCCAATCCAAGTAAGAGTTGAAAATACTGTCCAATCATTTGTTGATTCTTTCAATGTAATCTTTACATGTACGGGGTTAGCAATATTACCTGCCCGATCCTTTACCTTGAAAAATATGACTTTTTGCCCGTTTCCTGAGGGTAAAGTATACGATCTTGTTATTGAATAGTTTTCCCAGGTTGTCCAGGATTCTTTGTCAGTGCTGAAGGATATCTGGTGCACACCCGATGTATCGTCAGTTGCTGAAAGCTTAAATCTGACCTTTCTTGAGCTAACTTCGGTAGTTCCATCATTTACTTCTATAGATAATGAATGTGGTGGTTTTGTATCAAGAATAATTGAATCGGAAACCGACTCTGCAATATTTCCCGCAAGATCACGAACAATGAAATGGACGGTTTTTTCTCCGTCACCAGGAGTGACATTGAATGATAAATCTGTATTAAATTCTTTCCAGGACGTCCAGTTTATGCCATTCAGGCTAAATGCTAATTGTGAAATACCCGACACAGTATCTTCAGCCTGGAGTTGTAATGAAACAGTTAAAGTCGTAGTGTAGACATTATTATTGTTGATGGTAATTATCAAATTCTCTGGTGGTTCCGGATCGTATATAAAAGTAAATCCCTCTTTTGGTTTTTCAATATTGCCAGCTTTATCGATCGCTCTGGTTCTAATATTATATTCTTTATTAACTAAACATTTGATAGATGTAATATCATAGCTCCAAGCTGTGTTTCCAAACACTGACAACCAAAATTCACCCTCATCCCAGTAAGTACCGTACCAGTAAGTTTTTGAATCAACCTGTTTTATACTAATCTCTATTTCTTCGATTCCCGAACCCCCGGAATCATTTGCAAAACCCGAGATATGACTTAACTCATTCAACCAAGTTGTGTTGATTGGATATTCAATTTCTGAAATTGGAGCTTCATTATCAATATTAAAAATATGGCCTGAGTTAGATGGTTCTATGTTAATACAATCATCTGTTGCACGCGATTGAACCTGATATATAGTCCCAGAATTCCATGGAACTAAACTCGAATTAAATGACCAATCAGATTTTCCGGTGGTAATTAACCAGTGTGAATTTGCACCCCATTTTGAACCGTCCCAGGTATAATTATCACTAAGTTTTTTAATTTGGATCTCGACCTTAATTATTTTTACATTTTTATCCTTAGACGATGCGATGCCGGTAATGGCATCCAAATTGGGGTAGAATCCATTATTTGCCGGTTTTAGTATTGATGAAGTCGGTAATTCAGCATCAACAGTGAACGACCAAGGTTGGCTGAAAACTCCCCAGTCGCAATCAGAATCTTTTATTCTTATTTTCCAGTACCAAACACCATTCCTAATAGCGATATGGTCTGTACCATCAGGAAATTGCCAATTCTTAACAGCAGAGTTTTGTTCACCACTGTCGTAATCAATACTGCTGAAATTAATATCGTTATCGATTATCACCTGAAATCCAGTTTGCGAACCAAAATCAAGATCAATAAAATCCCATTGGAAATTAATTTTATTATGACTTATCTTGGTATTATTTGATGGTTGTACTTGATTTGCGATTGGGAGATTGTTGTAAACAATTGTAAAGTTTTTCAGGCTAGGTGAATAATTATCATCAGTTGTACTCATATAGACTTTATACTGAACCCATCTATCACCATTATGTCCCGACCATATCTCTGAACCCGATGATTTATAATAAGAGTATGAATTGCCATCGGGGCCAAGAAAATCTTGCGAAAGCAATCCGGATTTTGTAGCCCCAATCCGAATCTGAAATTTAATATTAGTACCTTCAGGTTTTGTGCAGTTATAATTAATTCTTTTAAATGAACATTCACTACCTGCATCATATACTGGAGAAGTATAGAATCCTTCTTTTGCATATTTGTACGGGACATAAATCCAGGTCTCATCTAGAAATCCATCATTATTTCTACCGCCAAATAATACTATTTTATTCTCGGCCCAAACAGAAACCATTTTGCTTGAAGTTCTACCGGTTGGTTTGGATGATTGCGTTTTCTTCGTCCAGATGTTATCGTTCAAATCGTATACCCAGGTCTCATCATTATAATTATGGGCAGTATCATAACCACCAAACATCACAACCTGGTCTTTTGCAAATATGTAATCCATTGCATGGCCTTGTCTACCTATTAAAATGCCTGATGTCTCATGAATTATTCTTTCCCAGCTATAGTCACTTACATCATATATCCAAGTATCGGATTTCAAGCTCATCGACCAGCCGCCAAAAATTATCACTTTATCGGTGTTATAGATAGGAGCCATTGAAAATGCCCGTCTTTCTGGTGGGTTTTCAACAGGATATTTTTTTATCCATGACATGCTAGAGAAATCAAATAACCAAGTATCTTTGATCTCATAGCCATCTTCAATAAAACCACCAAAGAGTAATACCTTACTTTGTTTGTAGATAGATGACATTGCATGATATGCCCTCGCATCTGGTCTGTTACTATACCACAATTCAGTCCAAGAATCCTCGCTTAGGTCGTATATCCAAGTATCGTCTAGATAGGTATCATTGAAACCACCAAATAATATTAGTTTATCTGTTCCATGAATCGCAGCCATTGCATGACCGGTTCGTGCAGCGGGGATTTCACCAGAGGGAATCTTTTGTGACCATTTTTCTAGCTTTAAATCATAAACCCAGGTATCATCCAAGTAACCTGAGTCATCTGTTCCACCAAATAATACTATGCTAGTCGTTCCAAAAACCGATGCCATAACATGACCTGTTCTTCCAGTGGGCTTGTCGGATTGTGTGGTCATTATCCATTCATCTGATTCAACCGAGATCAACCTTAATTCCGCGTCGTCACCATAATTGTAAATCTCAACCATACTTAATGATCCATTTTTAAAATTGGACTCTGTATTTTGTGTCCAATCAGATGATGCCTGGGCAATATTCAAGTTATCATGATCAAAATCATTACATCCAAATATTAAACTAATCAATGCTAATGATATTATAAGCGAATAAATTCTCGATCTAATTAGGTTTTCCATTTTTTTTCTCCATTCTTAATTAGATATTGTTGCTTTAAATTTCTTCATCAGGTATTATTAAATTAGGAGGTGGATTTCTGAACTGTTGGTCAGGGCTCATGAGCTGAGGTGCATGAACTTGACCGTCTGGACTCTGTTGTTGTATGATCCGTAATTGTGGTGACGACTGTTGTGGAAGTGTAGTTGTATAACTTACTGATTGCCTGAGAATTCTCGTTGATGATGATTGCTCTTGTGTTATAATTGCTGTTGGCAATGCTCCGGGTTTGATCGTCAACGTGCTAACGGGTGTCGATGGCAATTCTTGTTTGGCACATAACTTACGCCTGTATATTAGAAATGCAGTAGTTATCAATATGATCATTATTATAATTATTCCTATTGATATTTGTAATGAAACTCCTAATCGCAGCAAGCTGTGGGGTATCTTTATTTGATTAAATGGCGCCGATAAATGGGCGCATTAAAATTCCATTATTTTCATCTGCTTATATCCTTCTTTTTCTTCTGGCTTTCCATGTTCTTCAATATAGTTTTTTATTATCTCTTCCGTTATACCTTCTCCTACAGTTCCTATATAACCTCCATCATGCCAAAACTCGCCACCCCAAAGTTGTTCTTTTATCTCTGGGTATTTTTCAAATAATTGTCTAGCTGTTATATTCCTAATAATTTGCATTATATTAGATGGTGCGTACCTTGGTGCTGCACCCACTAATATATGTACATGGTCACCATCTGTTCCAATACGGTCAAATTCAAAACAATACCTCTCTTTAATTCGACCATACAATAATAAAACGCACCAAATCCACGTCCTCGACCCAACAATTCAGCAACTCAAGAGGACATCGTGGGTGCATCGCCCCGAGCATCATCGGGCCCATGGGGATTCGAACTCATCGTAAACTTTTTGGCAGTTCAGTACGCTGGTTCACTCCTCACAAAAAGTTTTACGGTCACCCCAAAACTCGAGGTTAACCTGCTCGCTCAATATTGTCAAAAACCGTACCAAAATTTATTAATTCCGGGACATGTATCTCTTTTGAGTATGTCGAAAAGATATGTGTTGCCGGTTCTAATTGTCTTAACCTTGATTATGACAGTATTCAGTTCTTCGCCGGTGGCTGCAGTTAAAACAAGAACAATTCCTGAGGATACCCATGATAAAGGGATCAATGAGATCTATGAAATTGTTGATACTATATTGAATTTCAACAATGGAATTAACATTTGCGATAAAGAGGATGGGTTATATGAAATATTACACGATCATGCCGCCTGCGACCTTGATAATGACGGCAATGTGGATTTGATTGGCGGTTACGGCTCCACATCGTCCGGATATCTTGAGATCTATCAAAATGACGGCACCCCCTGGGAGCCCTGGAGTGCATATTCTATTGGCGATGTCATCGGCTATGAGCTGAGACTGGCAGTTGGGGATTTAAACAATGATGGATATCAAGATATCGTCAGCAGCCATGTCGATTATTTTCATGTCTGGTTGAATGATAACACACCCTGGGAGGCGTGGGATGAACCTGTTAAATTCCATTCGGATCATGATATAACCCACATTACAGCCAAGGATATGAATAAAGACGGTCTGGTGGATATTATCACGGTTGAAGATAACGAAATATTTATCTGGGAAAATAAAGGCGTCTCACCGATCAACTTCACTGAAAATAAAATCGCATTGATCCTTCATGATAACCAACATTATAAATTTGATAGCCAAATTCGTTCCATTTCGGTCGATGATATGGATAATGACGGGGATATGGATATAGTTTCGGTGAGCAGATATGCCGATGAGTTCTCTTACAATGTAACTTTTTGGGAAAACGACGGTTCACCCTTCGATGGTAATGTTTGGCAGGACTACATAATCGAAACCGTTGATGCCCGAAAACTAGGATATAGCTATCTGATCTCCCCTTTAGTGATCGGTGATGTGGAGACCGTAGATATTGACAATAATGGATATAAGGATATCATATCGGGCGACGCATATGGCAATTTAATAATTTGGTATAATTCAGGCAGTTTAAAGAGTACTATTCCCGGCACATATATTTGCAATATGGGTGACCAGAGTAAGGCCATAGCATGCGGTGATATTGATCATGATTCTGACATTGACATCGTCAGTGCAAATGATTATCATTCTCTTGTCGTGATCGAGAACCCGGGTAGTAATTACAAATCATCAGACTGGAAAGTGGGAGACATCGGCTACACGACCGGTATATTTGGTATCTCCAACCTTCTATTGGCAGATCTTGATAATGATTTCAATCTAGACATAATTCAAGGATTTAATATTAATATCTGGGAGAACAAATGTGAGATCAAGAAGTATATCAAATCTTATGAAGATATATATGCATATCAAGGCACCGCCCCGAAGATCGATGGTGAAATTACTTGGGAGGACGGTTGGGACAATACGCCCACTTCGATAAGCAGCTTTGATGATGGTGATGTGACAATCCAGGCAAAACATAATGGGACAAACTTATTTTTCTTGATCCAGTGGGAAGACCTAACGGGTGTCGATGATGGGTTTAATTTGTATTTTGAAGATGACGGCACCGCACCCGACCGTGAATTGGATTCAGAGCACGAGGATTTTAAATACGGCAGCCTGAACGCCTATGGCGGTGATTGCGATTATCGCGATGGCTGTTGGTCTAGCGGCTGGCCGGTTGATGGTGGATATACTAGCACCGAGAGCTGGAAAAATGTTTTCTATCCCGCATCATCCTGGGACGACGGTCATTGGATCTTTGAAATTAGTATTCCTCTGACTACTTATGATCATCGGGATATTAATGTAACTGGTAACGAAACACTCGGGTTTGTGTTCGAGAAAGATATGGTGAGCGGTGGGGGCGATCACTCGCCAATAGGCGGGGACCCGTATGATTCCAACACCTGGGCGGAATTACATATAGAATTTTCCGATGGTGACAAAGATAACGACGGCTGTTTCGATTGCTGTGATGAGTTCCCGAAAGATTCCGATGAATGGGCAGATTGCGACAACGACGGCACCGGCGATAACGCGGATCAGGATGATGACGGTGACGATGTTTTGGACTCTAACGACCCATTCCCGTTTGACCCGTCCGAATGGGCGGACAGCGATGGTGACGGGGTCGGTGATAATTCGGACGCGTTCCCAAACGACATTGATGATTGGTACGATTTCGATGGCGACAAGGTAGGGGACAATAAAGATGCATTCCCATTTGACCCAACCGAGTGGCTGGATTCTGACGGCGACGGTTTTGGTGATAATTCGGACGCGTTTCCCGATGACCCGAAGGAGTGGTTCGACTTTGACGGCGATGGGATCGGGGATAATTCCGATAACGATGATGATAATGATGGTTATCGTGATATCATTGAGATCACCGAGGGCTCCAACTATCTTGATGCAAGATCAACTCCCGATGACATGGATCAGGATAAGATCCCAGATTCCATGGATGATGATATCGACGGTGATGGGATCAATAATGATGATGATGAATTTCCGCTGGATAAATCACGATGGACAAATGAAACCGGTGTATTCGATTTTGATATGGACAATTTACCCGATGAATGGGAATTGAAATATTTCAAGAACCTCACACAAGACCATGATGATGATCTTGACCGGGATGGGTACACAAATAAGGATGAACATAAAGCGGGCAGTGATCCCACAGATTCGGAAAGCACCCCCAAAACCGTTAAAAGAAAAGACTCACCCTCAGAAATGGTATCGGTTGTTATTATCGTGGCAATAATAATTGTGATCACAATTCTGATCGTAATTGCGGTAATGAAGAAGAGAAATAGATCCAAGAGCCCGGGAGCTCAAACTAATGCATTGAATTATGAACTTAACCCGTTTACTTTTCCTCCACAAACCCAGAAACCCGCACCAACTCAAAAGCAACAGCAATATCATGATTATTACCAGCAACCACAGCCACAACCTATGCCCATGCCCATGCATTCACAAATACCCATACAACAATACCCAAATCAACAATATCCACCCTCACAACCACAAACCACCTATTCCCAGATCTCACAAACACCACCACCAGCACAACCTCCAACGCCAACCAGCCCGTACACGTACTCCGAACAACAGCAGAGCTGTTCATTCTGCGGGTACCAATTGACATATCACAGTCAATACAATAGATACTATTGCGAAATGTGCCAACGTTATTTTTAAATCTGCCTCTTCTCCGATTTTGTGTAATACCATATTGTTTTATAGCATTTATTATAAAATCACAATATGAACTAATACATTATCAATATCTTTCCAAGGTAAATAATTTCAATTCAACTAGGGGTCTAGGGCCTAACAAAAATAAGCTGAATTTAAAAATTATTCTTAATCTTGCAAGAACTTAGAATTCTTTTAACCTATTACTAATTCAAATTAGAATTCTAACCTTCAGGATATGAACTTGAATGGTTAATGTTGATTACCAAGGTGATACTGTGAGGGGTCGGGGATACGTCAGCAGGATTTTTGTTTTGGGAATTGTAAAATACAAATTTGAACAATTTTCCAGAGAAAAATTATTCTACATTGGAAAACTCTTCGACTTTTCCAAAGTTAGAGAATGCAAATTGAAAAATTTGGATTTACTTTTACACTTTCAAATTTCCAATTGCCTTAGCATACATGTTGCAAGTTAACCCCCGACCCCTGAATTATGGCCCCTTTAAATTATATTCTTAATTATATCAGTTATCATCCTGTCGCAATAAAAGCATTTCAATGTTACTAGTGTCTTTGAAATTACAATACATTTCGGGATAATTGGTTCGGCCTTGTTCGAAATGCAGTTCGTGTTCTCGCAGCGGACAATACCCTCGATGACATCAGGCAGTTCCACATTGTGCTTTTTATCTACATTAAAGTCCCTGATTATATTGAATGTAGCACTTGGTGCGATCAGCGCGATCTTGTTGATCTCTTGCGGTTCAAGTTCGCGGTTCTCGATCTTCACGATATCTTTACGCTCGCATTTACCGCTGGGAACATTCATTGCAACACTAATGATCGAACCTTGGGTGCCAGTAATACCAAGTATCTTTAACACTTTCAAGGCCATGCCTGGCGTGATATGATCAATGGCTGTTCCATTTTTAATTGGACTAACTTTGAACTCTTTCATGATTTTACACCTAAAACCAATGACAATAAAGCCATTCTGATCGGGACGCCATTAAATGCCTGGTGAAAATATACTGCGTGTTTTGTCTCGTCTACCTCTGGTTGTATCTCGGTCACACGCGGTAGTGGATGCATGATTATCAGGTTTTCTTTCACATCTTTTAATAGATCATTATTCACGATATATGACCCCACGACTTTTTTATACTCGGTCTCGTCAGGTATTCGCTCTTTTTGTATCCGGGTAACATATAATACATCAGCATCGTTGATTATACCGGATAACGAGTTTGTGCGTGTAGGCGAAACACCCAATTCGGTCACCTTATCGATCATTTCCACTGGCATTTGTAGAAGGTCCGGGGCAACAAAATACAATTTAGCATTGAACATTGCAAGTGCATATGCCAATGAATGCACTGTGCGGCCGTATTTGAGGTCACCCATGAGTACAATGTTCTTTCCATCAATATCACCAATTTCATTTTGGATCGTGAATAGGTCGAGTAACGTTTGTGTCGGGTGTTGGCCCGCACCGTCACCGGCATTAATTACCGGTTTATTCGAGAACTCCGCAGCCAAGCGCGCAGCCCCCTCTTGCGGGTGGCGTAATACTATTACATCGGAATATTTTTCCACGGTACGTATTGTATCTGCCAATGTCTCGCCTTTCATCAATGACGACCCCTCACGTTCGGTGATGCCGACCACCTGGCCGCCAAGCCGGGTCATTGCACTTTCGAATGACAACCTGGTACGTGTGGAGGGCTCGAAAAATAACGTGGCCAGTATCTTGTTGGTGAGTGGTGTGGCCTGTTGGGCACCCTGGGCTACAGGCACCATTGACTCCGCAAAATCCAAAATATGCTCGATCTCAGTTTTTGAAAAATCATGGATAGAAACAATATCACGGCCAATGAACGAATCAGTTAGCTGAGATTGTTGCATGATATTACCAAAAAAACGGAATATCCTACTAACCATTTAAGGGTATCTATAAAAACATTGAATTAATTATTAAATAATTAGGGATGTGGGATGCGGGTTGTCATATTATTGTAAAAACCCTAATCCCTCAAGCAGTTATTATCAACAAGTAGTTGTAGCGTGCGAATCCCGAATCACGGTGATGAATGACATTGACAATTTGTTGATAATCACCAAGCGTACACATCACTCATCCCTAAGTTTAGATTGATTTAAATCCGGGAGCGGGTTCGGATTTATTGTTACTGAAATAGGTTCGGGTTAATATCTCCCGAACCTAAACTAATGAAGTATAAGCAGAGCCTGACAAACGGATTTTCTGCAGAGCCTAACGCAGGGGAGCCCGAGCCCGAATATGGCACAAACATTCCAAATCCCACATCCCTAAGTTTAGAGTTCTCTCTAAACTTCTCACCTCAAACGATTGTTTTTAGAAAAAGATCGTAGTGTACTCTCACCTCACACCTCCCCAAGCAACGATCAAGCACCCCTCACCCGCCATTCACCATTGAAAAATAGTGAGATTTTTATATCATTAAATACTTAATTAAGAAACCAAGCACATTTTACACATAACCAAGCTTTGAACAAATCAAAGTTTAGTTCATATTTACAGGTATGGGTTAATATAGAACAATATAACTAATACTAAGTAAGACTGTAATTAAGTCATTATAATAATTGATACATAACAGAACATAAAACCGAAATATTAATGTATCAGAGAATATAAAGAAGTCTATTTCAGATAGGAGGAAAACTTAATGTATAAATTACATGGAAGACCCCTCGTAACAATTTGTATTTTGCTGACCTTAACAATGTTGATCGTAGGTTCGTTTACTGCCGCCAGTACGGCAATAAACTTCAAAAACGATCATTCGGAATTAAATTATTGCTTGCCTGATGCAAAACATACGGCGCGATCAATATTTTTAGATGAAGATATCGATTATAATGAGCAAAATTCAAATGAGAATTTAAATGTAAAAACCGATACCAAAATAATAACAATGACCATGCCATTATCATTCGCTCAACCCCAAATAAAGACCGAAAGTGTAGGCGGGATCAGTTTTTCCCGGTTGGAATCGGAGAGCCTGTCTATTAATGGTTTGCCTGGCGAACCTGAGCTTTTCACGAAAACGGTGACTTTTAAATTCAAGCCGGGAACCACATTTGAGAAGTTGGAGTTCATCCCAAAAAATGTGGAAACAACAACTATACCTCTGAAATTGACTCCGGTTCAGGAGCCGATACCCATTCATGAGCTGGATATGTACTCTTACGGTGAGCCTGACCCGACAATGCCAAACACGGCCATATACTCCAGCACCAGCATTTTCCCCGATAATTGGTTCACGATCTCGAAAGGTATGGGTATTGACATGGAGACCACTGATACCACGCTATTCGTAAATGTAAAGATAGTCCCCATTAGGTATAACCCGGTCCGGAATGAATTGATATTTGCAACAGATGGTATTATTAATATCGAATATACACCTCCCGATGAGCAGGCACAGACTCAAACTCAGACGCAGACAAACACGGCACGCGGTGACGATGGAGGGGCTGGGGGTAGGGCCAAACCGATCTCTGAAAATTATAAGATCTTGATAATCGGTCCCGAGAAATTCAGACAGAACCTGACCCGGTTGGCTGAGTACAAGAACGGAACCGGCATTTCATCTAAATTTGTTTCAATAACCGAAATAAAAGGCGGAAAATATTTCCCCGGAACCGGTGTCGACGACCAGGAAAAGATCAAGTATTTCATCTACAACGCAAAAATTGCCTGGAACATTACCTATGTGATCTTAGGCGGTGATACGCCTGAGGTGCCGCACAGATTTGTTTACATCAATGGCCCCAGCGCAGGTAATGTGCCAGCCGATCTGTATTATGCCGATGTTTTCAATTCTAATATGAACTTTGACGACTGGGATTCAAACAACGATGGCACATATGGTGAATATAACAACGGTTTTGTCGATGCCGTTGACATGTATGCGGACGTATTCCTGGGCAGGCTGCCTGCATCCACACCACAGGAGATGAAGGTTCTGGTGGACAAGATCATTACTTATGAGAGCTTCACATCGGGTCAGCCGTGGTTCGATAATATTACTATGTGTGGGACTGATACATTTCCAAACGAAGAAAGCGGTGTACCTGAGGGTGAATACGCTGCTGAATTTATAGCTAGTAATTATATGCAAGATTACGTATCGACCAAGCTCTATGAGACCACGACATACGCACGCGATTGGGCGTGTACAACAACTAATATTGTAAATACCCTGAACAGGGGTAGTGGGTTTGCCACTTTCCACGATCACGGTTCGCCCAGCAGCTGGGGGGTGGGTAGATTTTCAAGTAGTAACGCGGCATCATTGACCAACGGGGATAAATTACCGTTTCTCAATTTCGATGCGTGTTCGACCGGCCAGTTTGACGGAAGTTCTGATTCCATCACAGAGGTAGTAGTACTCAACCCGAACGGCGGGTCAATTACCTCGATCGGCGCATCCAGGATCGGTTGGGGTGCGTATGGAACAAATCATATTAATCGAGTATCCGGGTATTTCAATACTCGCCTGTATTACAACTACGATCTTGGAGAGGGTACTGCTGGCAGAATATTCACAGCATCGAAATATGATTACATGAATAATAAAGGAATTAGCAGTTATTATGACTACATGACACTTATGGAATACACTTTATTCGGCGACCCAAGTCTATTGGTTGGCGGGATACCTCTGAAAAACATCAATATATCATGTGAGAACAATGAATCGTATGTGGGACCCTCGGAGTCGACAAATTATGATGTTATCGTATCGAACAACGGTACACTTAATAGAATTGTTAAATTATATGTGGATGGTGTGCCCGAAAACTGGGATGCAAGCCTTAATGAAACCTTGATCACAGTACCAGGGAATAGTGAAAAGATTGTTGGGTTGACTGTGAACGCTCCGGAAACTGCGGTATATCGCGAGATCGCCAATATCGAGGTCTACGCATATTATTCCAAGAACAAAGATAGGGCTTTATCTGTTGTAACAAAAACAATAACAACACGAATATCAGGTATGGACCTGAATACTACAAAGGTTTCGGATTCGGTTATACCTGGTGAAGAGGCATCGTATTGGTTCAAGTTATCCAATCTGGGCAATGCAGAGGATAATATAAACCTGACAGCGGCGCTCTTCGAAGCATTAGCTGGCTGGGACTTTAACTTATCGGTGGAGCATCTGAGCCTGGCGCCATACGCTTATCAGTTAATTACTTTGAAGGTAACACCGCCCGAAGAAACATACGCTGGCACATACAGCATCAATGTTTCGGGTAGTATATTTGGGTATACGGGTGAGAAATCAAAAGATGAGATAGTATTTGAGATCGAGGTCTTACGCATATATGGTCTCAAAGTGACACCTGACGACGAATTATCAAAGACCTTTCTACCGGGTGATACATTCACTTATCATTTGGCGGTGGCAAACCTTGGCAATGATTTAGAAAAATTCAAATTTTCACTTTTATTATATCCCCCGACTTGGAACATTACCCTAACACAGGATACTGCCTTTTATGTTGATGCATTTTCTGAATGTATAGAGAACCTTACATTTACAATACCCGAGCAAACCTTGATCGGGCGGTACACTATCAAACTACGCACGCAATCGAAGATCAATTACACGACTTTGCAGGACATATTATTCGAGGTCAAGGTCGATCGCACTTATGGTATAAGCCTGGAACTCGATAAAAATAACGCCACGCTCGATCCCCGTGAGGTTGAAAAATTCAATTTGACGATCATTCACCTGGGTAATGATCATGACGAGGTCGATATCAGCGCCATTCTGCCATCGAATTGGTATTTGAACCTGACGCCCAGTATAGAAATGGCTCCATTTGAGACATATTGGGTGAATTTCCAGGTAATGCCAGACGAAGAGTCGGAGATGGGTAATTATCCATTTCAATTGAAAGTCGAATTACTGGGGAATAACAACATTTCATCCATTAATATGAGTATAAAAGTGAATACCAAAGATGGTTTTGACTTCAGTTGTAAAAATATTAATTACAGTTTGGACGCTGGCGGGACGCAGAAGTTTTCCTTATATCTGGAGAATCAAGGCAACCATGATGACGAGATACAACTTAATATAACCGACGTACCTACATCATGGTCGGTTGACTGGACACCTGTTGGGCTGCCGCAGAACAATGTATTGCTGGGACCGTTTAAATATACCAATGATATTTCAATAAAGATCAATACCGACCTAAAAGCAATTGCAGGCATATACGAAATGCAGGTAACTGGTAGATTACAATCCACTGGTGAGGAGATCACGATCTCATTATTTTTAACTATAAATCCCCATTATGGAGTGAAACTTGAAATTGGATCTAGTGACTCGATCGTTCGTATTATTCCCGGTGAAGAGTTTACGATCACGATCAACATAACAAATGAGGGCAATTCCGAGGATGAGGTTTTGCGAAATATTCTTGATATACCATCGAATTGGGATGTCCAGACCGTTAGCAATTACAAATATATCTTTGGACCATACGAGCGTAAAACCGAGATCATCCGTATTCAAGTACCGGAAAATGAAACAGAGCGTGATGTGAATATAACCATCAAGGTCAGTTCCAAATCAAATCCCGATAAGGAAGATTCGAAACGTCGGGTTGTTCATGTAGAAAAAGAACCTGTACCACCGCCTGAAGATGAGGATGAGTTTGCAAAATTGGAAGAGGCTTTTACGAGTAATTTCTTCTCTCTCATCTTACCAATTATTGTGTTGATCATCGCAGTGATGATCTTTGGATTTTTTATAACCAGACAGCGCAAAGCTGCCAAACAAGAGATGCGCGATCTTGAATATGCTTTCGATCCTGATGAGGAGACGGGTTATGATTACGAGGCCGAAAAATTATACGGGCCACAGTCACATACACAAGTACAAGCTCGAGGGCAAGGTGCCGTAGTTTCGGCTCGGACCCGATCTATACCTATCCCACGACCGCCGTCAGAATCACACTCAACGACACAGAAACGTAGTGGTAAAGGTAAGAGTAAAGGTAGAGGTAGAAGACCGGGGCATAAACATAAACAAAGAGAAAAAGATTCATTCCACTGGTTGGACGATGGTAAAGCACCCAAGACACCATACCAAGAACAAAAATACAGTGAACCTCAAAAAACCAAGGCGCCAATGGAGCCTTGCCCAACATGCGGCGAATTAGTGGGTATTGACCAATTCAATTGCCCATACTGCGGTGAGAGTTTCGACATCCCGATTGACGAAGATAACGATGACTGGGAAGATCTAGATGAGGATGTGGAGGCAGTAGCCGAAGATGATACCGATGGCGCAGAAGCGGATTGGGAAGATGAAGATCCTGATGTTGATGTGGCTGAAATTGAAAGTGAGGCCGACTGGGATGATGGCGATGGCACAATTGAAGAACAAGAACCTGTCTGGGACGTGGAGCAGGAGCAAAACGAACTTGATATTGATACTCTTGATGACAAAGATAAAGCCCGACCTGTCAAGAAGAACAAAATGCATAAGAAAGTTAATAAAATGAAAGGTAGAACCAAGGCTAAAAAAAGGGTTTGAAAATATTTTCATTCATTATTCTTTTTGCGAAGCATTTTTTTTATTCTCGATCGCGGCTTTTACAAAATGGCAGTATAGAGGTGCAGGCGCCATGGGGTGTGATTTGAACTCTGGGTGGAATTGTGAAGCGATGAAGAACGGATGCGATTTCAGATATGCGATCTCCATACGGCGGTCGTCTGGCGAGCGACCGGGAAACAATAGTCCATATTTTTTGATCTTTTCGATATATTCAGGATTGACCTCATAGCGGTGCCTGTGACGCTCATAGATCCTTTGTTGCTTATAAATTTTGAAGATCGGAGAGTTCTTATCAATGTTTACAGGATATATGCCAAGGCGCATGGTGCCGCCCATGTCGGTTATTTCATTTTGTTCAGGTAACAGTGTAACCACCGGATGTTTGGTTTTTGGAAATAGCTCGGAACTGTGCGCATCTGAAATATTCATCACTTTTTGGCAAAATTCTATCACAGCCAGTTGAAAACCAAAACACACTCCAAGAAATGGCACTTTATTTTCACGAGCGAACCGGATAGCCTGCATTTTACCCTTTGACCCGCGTTTACCGAACCCGCCGGGGATCAATACACCGTTAACGTCCTTCAATTTGTTTGAAACCGATCTGTATGGTAATTTTTCAAGATCCTCGGATTCGAGCCATTCTATATCAACAAACGTGCCAAGTTCGGTGCCCGAATGGTCCAAGGCTTTTATATGGCTTATATATGAGTCTTTCAGACCTGTATATTTTCCAATGAGTGCGATTTTTATATGTTTCTTCCTGTTGTTCGCTCTGTTTACAAATCTGCGCCATTTTGTAAGGTCGGGCTTGGATCTATGCAAGCCCAGGCGTTTGATCAGGTAAGTTGTTAGCCCCTGGCTGTCTAATAATAGAGGTACCTGGTATACATTTCTCACATCATACGCGCTAATGATCGCTTCGGTGGGTATATCACAGAACAGCGAGATCTTGTCTTTCGTGGATTTAACCAACGGCTCGTCGCTGCGGCAAACGATAATATCGGGGTGGATACCCAGGCCCATGAGTACCTTGACCGAGTGCTGGGTAGGTTTGGTCTTTTGCTCACCAACCACACCCATCACCGGAACCAATGTGGTATGTACGAATATGACATTTTTGTGGCCAATTAATGCGTGCAGCTGCCGCACCGCCTCTAGAAACGGCATGGATTCGATGTCGCCAACCGTACCGCCCATCTCAACCAAAGTGACCTGTGCACCTGAATCTTTGGCAACAGTTTGAATACGCTCGCGGATCTCGTTTGTAATATGAGGTATGATCTGTACAGTGTTCCCGAGATAATCACCGCGCCGCTCTTTCTCGATCACCACCTTATATACTTTACCTGTAGTTATATTATGTTCACAAGTTAGACTTATATCCAAAAACCGTTCATAGTTACCAAGGTCCAGATCCACTTCGGAGCCATCGTCTAATACGAACACTTCCCCATGTTGGTAAGGGTTCATGGTCCCGGCATCACAGTTCAGATACGGATCGATCTTGATAGCAGTTACCTTCACACCACAGTTCTTTAGAAGTAGACCGATCGATGAAGTTGTGATACCCTTCCCCAGACCAGATAAAACGCCGCCCGTGACGATTATGTATTTCATGTATATCAACGGGGAGCGTACATGGGTTTGGAATATAATAAAAGTTTGCTCAATTCCGACATTCAATATAATATCCAAATCGAGATAAAAAGGAAATTTTTAAATATACTAACTATATTGACACTGGAAATCATTGGTGAATTAATGAAATTGATCATCTGCGAGAAACATCGTGCTGCACAACGGATCGCATCAATACTATCGAAGGGCAAAGCCAACCGCTCGTTTTTCAATCGTTTATCAATTTATGATTTTTATGATGAAAACCGTAAAAAGTATAATGTGATGGGATTAAAGGGTCATGTGATCAATCTTGATTTTCCAAAAGAGTATCATAGTTGGAATAATGTTAATCCCCAAGTATTAATTAAAACAGAACCTGTAAAGATCGTCCAGGATCGAAGTATAGTGAGTTTTTTCAATAAGATCGCCAGCGAGATCGATGAGGTCATAATTGCAACCGATTATGATCGAGAGGGTGAGTTGATAGGTGTTGAGGGCCTGGAACTCGTTCAAAAAGCGAACCCGGATATAAAGATCTTGCGTGCACATTTCTCTGCACTGACCGGTCAGGAGATCAGGAATGCTTTTGATAATTTAACAAATGTCGATTATAATCTATCCTTTGCCGCCAACTCGCGCCAGATCATAGATCTAAAGTGGGGTGCGGTTCTAACACGGTTTATATCACTGGCATCGAAACAGACCGGTAAGGACTTTTTATCGGTTGGACGGGTTCAGAGTCCAACTCTGGCATTGATCGTGGACCGTGAAAAGATCATTAATGATTTTAAATCTAAGCCATACTGGCAGCTCCAGGCACGGCTGGAGAAGAAAGAGCAATTCGATGCACACCATAAACAGGAGCGATTTTGGGAGCACGATGAGGTAGAACGCATTTATGAACATATCCGAAGTGCTCAAACAGGTATTGTGGCCAAAATAGAATCAAAAGATATAACCGAATACCCGCCATCACCGTTCAATACCACCGGCTTTATACGTGCTGCCACCACATTTAAATTAACTGCAGCACGGGTTATGAAAATTGCAGAAGAGCTGTATATGAACGGTTTAATAAGTTATCCTAGAACCGATAATACAGTTTATCCGAAATCGATCAGCCTTCGAAAAATTCTCGAGATGTTCAAGAACTCGGAGTTCGCCAAAGACGCCAATGAGATCTTGGCCCAGGATAGAATTAGACCCTCGAGAGGTAAGGTCACCGCTACCGACCATCCACCTATACATCCGGTTGGTGTGGCAAAACAGAGTGATTTACCACAACAAAATTGGAAAGTATATGAACTTATCGTTAGACGTTTCTTTGCGACTTTGGCAATTCCGGCCACTGCCATAGCAACCGAGGCGGAGATCGATATCAAGAGTGAAGTGTTCATTGCCAAGGGGTATAAATACCTCGAAAAGGGATGGTACAAGTATTACACATATTTCCGATCCAAAGAAAAATCCCTGCCCCAATTGGCCAAGGGTGATGAGGTCAAGGTTATCAAGATCGAAAAGTTAAAGAAAGAAACGAAACCTCCAAAACGATATTCTCATGGTGTACTTATCGAAGAGATGGAAAAACTTGGTTTGGGCACAAAGTCCACTCGACATGAGATCATACAAAAATTATATTCAAGAGGATATATTGAAAATCAAATTCCCACACCCACCGTAATTGGCCAGGCAGTATCGCTTGCCCTGGAAAATTATGCCACGATCATCACTAAACCCGATATGACCGCCAAACTTGAAAATGATATGGACGAGATCGCAAAGGGTAATATAGATATGATGAAAGTCGTGAAAGAATCTGAGGATATGCTTGAGAAGATCATGTCTGAACTTGAGAACAATAGATCACAGATCGGTAACAGTATCAAGGACGCATTGAAAAGTCAGAATACCATTGGAACTTGTAAAGAATGTGGTGGTGAGCTGCGCATACTCACCTCTTTTCGCAACAAGCGCTTCATCGGGTGCTCGAATTACCCGAAATGTAGAAATAGCTACCCACTGCCGCAGAATGGAAAGATCGTGCCAAAAGATACTAATTGCAAACACTGCGGTGCACCCGAGGTCATGGTGATAAACTCAAGCAAGAAACCGTGGCATATATGTGTAAACATGGGTTGTGAAAATAATAAGAAATCAAAATAATACACTCAATTATACTTTTGCGTTTTGTTTTTAATATAATTGAAATGAATTGATGCTGAACAGATACCGGGCTGAATTGATACTGAACAGATACCAGGCTGAATTGATGCTGAACAGATACCGTGTTGGGTTGATGCTGAACAGATACCGGGATGGGTTGATGCTGAACAGTTGCCGGGCTGAGGTGATTCCTGGAATTTATTTTTAAAGCTAGGTATCTGTCAATCAACAATGAATCAAGGCATCTGCCAATCAACAACTCCTCACGGCTACTGTTCTACTCCCACTCCACCGAATTGTCTATCTCCATCTCATCCAATTCTTCCCACTCTTCCAAATCCTCATCCACACCATCTTCACTTTCTTTTCCTTCTGCCATTGCTTCTGCTTTAGCTTGTTTTATTTTCAGCACCTCATATTTTTTCTTCAGTTCATCTTCAATCTTTTTTCGTTGTTCAATATATTCCTGACGTGTATTTGTAAATGCTTCCAGTTGTTCTTTTAACACCTTCTGGTTATCGATCTGCTCCTGTTCCTTTGTTGCTAGTATTTCACCCTGTTTATCTAATCTCTTCCATTCATCTTCAACTTCTTCACGTTTCTTCAATAATTCGCTTTTGTAGTTATTGCGCTTATCTTCCATATCCTTGTGTGCGGATTCCAGGTCGGACTCACGCCGACTGATCTTTGCTTCCAGCTGTTCTTCATTTGATTCCAGTTCACGCTTACGCTCATCCAGAGCCTGTTGTAAAGTCTCCAATTCCCCTCGCTCTTCGTCAAGTTTACTTGACTTTAGCTCAAATTGTTCTTTTTTTTTTTTAAACTCGATATCCACATCCCCCTGCTGTTTCTCTTCTCCTGCCTGTAACTTTGCCTCACGTGCCTCTAATCCTTCTTTTCTATGTTTATAGTTCCTGATCAATTTTTTAATCTTTCTTATTCTTTCTTTTTGTGTCGTTTCCAACTCGGATTCTACTTTTGAAAATTCACTTTGTTTTTTTACCAGCTCTTTTTGCTCATCTCGCAGCCGTGACCATTCACCTTCCAATTCAACTTGTTCATTCTGGATCAATTTCGTGAACTCCTCTTTGATCTCATTTCTTAGCTCCCCTTCCAGCTCGGCTCGCAGCTCTTCCTCGAACTCGGCTTTGAGCTCTTCTTCAAGTTCGGGCCGTAACTCTTCCACCAGGTCTGCTTTTCTCTTTTCATCCAATTCAGGCTTTTTCAGTTCCAGCTTTTCCATTTCTTCTTCTTTTGCCAAAAGCTCTTTCTCGTGTACTTCTAATTCCTCTTTTTTACGCCTGTATTTCTTGAGCATTATCTTGATCTTTTTCAATCTTCCCTCGTGCTCGATCTCAAGATGGCTCTCTCTTTTTGCGATATCATCCAGTTTATTGGCCAACTCCTCCTGTTCACCATGTAATTTTCCCCATTCACCTTCCAATTCATCTTTGGCACCCGAGATATCTTTGGTAAGCTTTTCTGCGAGCTCTTCGGTAATTCGCTCTTCCAACTCGCTGCGTGCTTGCTCTTCAACTTCGCCACGCACCTGCTCCACCAGCTCGGCTCGTACCTGCTCTTCAACATCGCCACGAACCTCCTCCTCAAGATCGGCTCTGATCGTCTTCTCCAATTCTGTACCCATCTCTGCCTCTTTGGATTCCAGGGCTTCCTTTCTACGCTTGTATTTCTTGAATAAATGTTTGAGTTTCTTCATTCGTTCTTCGAGTGTCACCTCAAGCTCGAATTGTTCTTTTGCAAATTCCTCTTGTTTCTTATCCAATTCTCCCTGCTCACCTTTCAGCTTTTCTCGTTCACCATCCAATTCATCGCGCAAACCCTGTATTTCCTCAGTAAACTCTGCAAAGATCTCTTCTCTCAGCCGTTCTTCCACTTCACTTACCACACGCTCTTCCAGCTCGGCTCGTACATCTTCTTCCAGTTTCTCACGCAGCAATTCCTCTCGCGACGCAAGCTCATCTTTTCTAAGCTGGTATCGCTTGAACAATTTCTTGAACTTCTTTAATCTTTCCTTGTGTGACCCATCAAACTCGCTTTCCTTATTCTCCAATTCTTCCCGCCTATTGGCCAATTCTTCGCATTCCTTTTCTAGCTTTATCCATTCACCACTTAATTCCTCAGGTGTACCTTTATATTTTTCCTTGGCCTTCTCGGAGACCTCTTCCCACACCTGTTTTTCCAGATCGGCTCGTAATTCAATCTTTAGTTTTTCTTTGATCTCGGCTTCCAGGTCAGGCCGCAGCTTGGCCTCCAACTCTCCTTTAAACTGTTCTGCCAGTTTTTGTTTTTCGGTTTCAAACACATTCTTTTCTTCATCGAATATGGCAGCTTCTTCATCGATCTCCTTTCTAATTTGTATGACCGCCTTTTGGATCGTATCCAGTTCTTTTTCTTTTTCGGAAATCGCATGCTCCGTGATCTTATTGTCAGCCTCCAAATTGGTCTTTTGTTCTTCCAGCTCGGCCAGCTCGGATTCGAATTCATCACGTCTACTCGCTAGTTTCTTCTCCTGTTCCTCTGATAATTTGTCTATTTTTTTCCTTCCTAATATGATCTTATTCCACTCATCATCCAGTTTCTTACGGGATTTGGATATTTCTTTTTCCAGTTTTTCTTGATGCTCCTTTAATGCTTTGCGTTCTTCATCGACTTCCTTCAACGTGTCTTCATATTTTCGACGTAATCGTTCCAATTCATTCTTTTCTTCTTCAAACTTGTTAATTTCCGCATTTAATGATTCACGCTTGGATTCCATCTGATCGTTGAGATCACCGATCTGTTGTTGTTCTTGAAGTAATTTATTGTGCTCGGCTTCTATCGATGCAGAACTATCTTCCAGTTCTTTGAACCGTTCATCTATCGATGCCTCTTTTTCGGCAAGTGCATCCATCTTCGATTCAAGCTCTGATTCACGTTCTTTGAATATTTCTCTTACCTGCACTAATTTTTCTACATCTTCATCATATTTCTCCAATTTGTGATTCAACTCACCTTCCAATTTCTTATTTTTTTCTTCGAACGTGGCCAGGAGATCTTGTTTCAATATCAATTCCAAATTCTGTTTATCTAAACGCTCTTGCGCTTCTGATTTCCAACGTTTTAATTCGGATTCAAATTCGGTTTGCTGTTCCTTGAGCTTTTCCTGATGTTCGGAATATTGATCTGCGATCTCATTACGATACTTATCCAGATAAGACCATTGAGCCAAAACCATTCTTAAATACTTGGCATTAACTTCCATCTCTTGTGTATTTAATTCTTCCAGTTGTTCCATTATAGCTGTATGATTTTGAACTACCTCTTCTGAGTTTTTCATGATCCTAGCGCGCTCTGTTTCCGTGGTCTCCTGGAATCTATTGAATTCTGCCTTCCATGATTCTTTTTGTTCTATAATGAGTTGCTGTAATGCATCAAAAAAGGATGTCTGGTGTGATATCACATTCGAGTCAATATCCTTGGAAAGTTTGATAAAGTTTTGCAGATCATTTTGCGGGCTCTCGAGCAAATGATAATATTTTGTCAGCAATTGGTTTTTATCTTCCTGCACTCTTTTTTGCTCCTCTCTTAACATGGCAAGAGATCTTTCAAATTCAGATTTATCTTCCACACCTTCATTATCCACGCCGGCATCTTGGGCCAACTCTTCGATTGGCACCACCATTTCTGGTTCGGGTTCGGGCTCAGGCTCGTACACGGGTTCGGGTTCAGGCTCGGGTTCGTACACGGGTTCGGGCTCAGGCTCGGGTTCGTACACGGGTTCGGGCTCAGGCTCGGGTTCGGGCTTGGGTTCGTGCTGGGGCTCGGGCATAGGTTCGGGTTCGGGCATAGGCTCGGGTTCGTACACAGGTTCGGGCTCAAGTATAGGCTCGGATATAGGCTCGGGTTCGGGCTTGGGTTCGTGCTGGGGCTCGGTGGCTTTGTGTAACTCGTCCTCTAAGATATTTTCTTCTTCTAATTCCGAAACCTCGGTTTCAGCGCTCTTTTCCAAAACATCCATCTCCTCTTTTGAACCTTTTTCAGTTCTAGGAGATAACAATTTTTTTAAATCCTCGTCTGTCAATTTGATATTAATCCCACCAAAGTAATAAAATCTACATAATAATTAATATTTTAGGAATTAAATATCTTTACTTTATTTAATTATTCCTATGGTCAAAAGTAATTGTAGTTGTGTCAATTAAAATATGATCTATTGACAATATTGTTTGATTTAAGTGTTATGGATTTTGGGTCAGGGGTCAGAATATAGAGGCTAGGTAATGTATCGGTTTTTTAGTTTTGGGTTAAAAAGCCGGAAAATCTTTCTGCCGGTAAATAATAATGACTGGTTAATTTAAAGTTCAACAATTTTTTACACCATACTTGAGACTAGCAACGAGCATTCTGCAACTAACAACTGTTCCTTGGACCCAAACTGTAATTTGGTTGCATCTAAAAGAAAAAAATTGATCAATATGCTATGAACGGCTCTGATGGGAAGTAATGGAAGTTATCAGTGGAATCGGTTTCCACGGTAATTGCAATGAAACCTGCTGGCACACGCGACGGTATCCTGATCCTGAATGTCTGATAATAGAATGTTATCGTGCTATTAATTCCCAAATGATTGGTGAAATTGACTTCCTTCATGCCGGGTAATACATGAGACGTATTGACATTTGTAAATGTTCTAGTCAACCGCGCCACATTTGGAAAATCCCAGTTATCGTCGTTATCGGGATCAGGTGGGGAATGTGGTTTACCATCCAGGCCTAGTTCAACACGGCG
This sequence comes from Thermoplasmata archaeon, assembly GCA_020696345.1. Classification (GTDB taxonomy): domain Archaea; phylum Thermoplasmatota; class Penumbrarchaeia; order JAEHCK01; family JAEHCK01; genus JAEHCK01. The sequence goes on from JAEHCK010000020.1 coordinate 33,778, forward strand.
GAAGCCTATTATCACGCGCATTGGATTGAAGTGACTCTTTTCATAATTAACATGTGTGAAGTTATCGGGACTGCATTCCTGAAATCCTACAGATATATTGATGTCTATCATGTCACCTTTCTCCAACTCAAGAATACTAATATCTCGTCCAAAATAATTCCAATCGGTCTCTTTAGGTGCGGATGCTACTACAAGTCCCTTACCGACTGGCCGGATGGAGTTTATAGCTACATATGTGCCGTTTCGTAGATTAATACGCAGGGGGTACGGGTCCCAATTATCATCCATCTCGTCTGTATCTGTATCGTTCAAGGTGGGGTCGCAATCATACCAATTCCAGTCATATGGTGACCCGCGGTCCAAGTCCTTCCAATCACCTATAAAAGTATCATTATTTTTCCAATCAGTAAAGTTCTTGGTTATACCTCTCTGTTCATAAACATACCATGGCGAGAAATGGTACCATGAGATGTTTGTGCACTGTGCCGGTATTATTCCATAACTGCCTGCCAACTTCAGACCGTTGCGCCAATCCGCAAATGTAGCTGTATCCCAAGCGCCGCCTACTATACTTGGATCAGTTAAATAGGAGTATGCCCAGCTGGTTGTACTCGTAATGTCCAGGTCAGGGTTCTTTCTATCAACGGGCGGTGGTGGGTTCACGGCATTTGTGCCGGTATGTGTAGCATCCACTTGAACCTCATAACCGTCATTCCAGCCGTCACCATCGGTATCTGCATTGTTCGGATCAGTAGTCATGTGTGGTTCGTCGGGTGGGTCGTGGAACAGGTCAGTATAATAGCATAGACCGTCATGGATGGGTAATTGTTCCTCACGGTTCAACAAGCCATCACCGTCGTTATCCTCCCATGGATCGGGTAGGCCGTCACCGTCAGTATCCTTCTCGAATGGTGAAGTACTGCCTAATCGTGAACCGCGCTCATGACCGTCGGCTATATGGTCATTATCGGTATCCCATAACGTGGGTGAGGTTCCCAGATAGAGCTCGTCAATATCAAGCAACAGATCAGAATCGGTATCGGCATTATACGGGTCGGTGCCAAATTCCAACTCTCGATAATCAGGTAAAAGATCATTGTCGCTGTCCACACTATGCAACTCTTTTTCCAGAATGTCTTTTGCTTCTATATCGTTATAAAAATATGGGACACTGATCATGATCAAACAGATCATCATTGAGAAAAATAATATAATGTATTTTTTCTTCATTCTAACCACCATGCGAATATATAATATTATATCTGATCAAATATAATCTCAATTAAGTATTGCTTCCACATTTAAAAATGTTTAGATATTATATAAATGTTATCTGTTCATGAACATGATTGTAATATATAAGGTTTTTATTTAAATATGTCCAAGTTTTGCTACTTTGGAGTCTAATTTGGTGAAGTCAAGCTATTGAGTAGTGGCCTTCGGCCAAGCCTTCGGCTAGGCCTTCGGCAGACCACTATGATTACGACCACTACGATTATTTAATAAACAGAATCGTTTGGGGAGGGGAGACCCTTTCGATTAATTATTGATGGTAAGCACTTGGAGAGGGGGGATCGCTGATTGGATATAACAAATAATTTCTTCTCCAATTTAATAGATCAAGAATAAATCAAAAATCCCAAATCATAAAATATTATTAAAGATAAATAAAAAAATTTCCCCAGTTAAACGCTTTCGGAAAACTTTCCTGCCAGAAAATTGTAAAAAATTGTTATTACTTAGCTATACAATATTCTGTCCCAAGAAAATCCAAACTTCCAAACTTAAAAAATAAATTTCTTATTGAAAATTACATTAGAGTTTTTGGATTTGGGTTTTGGTTTTTTCTTGGGTTTTTGCTATGTTTGGATTTGGGATTTTACCCTCCCATCCCCAAACGATTGTAAACGATAATTCATTGCAGTGGTCTCCCAACGATTACAAGCGATCATTACTTGTAGTGGTCCCCCTTCCACCAGTGGTTTACATTAGTGATCCATCATAACGGTCGATAAATATTTTCCCCAGACTCATTTCTTAGATATTTCTTCGTTTGTACCGTTCTACTCTGGTTCGGGTGTATCCTCTTTTAGTGTATCTGTATCTTTTACCTTGGTCATATCTGTATCCTCATCATTATTCTCATCGTTATCATCAGTTTCGAAAAACGGTTTATCTTCATCGGTCAGGTTCACTTCGGTCACCGGCACAACGTCTTCAGGTATTTCATCATCTATATCCTCTAAATCTGGTGTTCGGGCTCCACTTTCAACCTTGCCCAGATCTTCATCCGGCCTATCATCCTCATAACCATCTTTATCTACATCTACATTTTCATCCATATCTTCATCTATATCTTCATCTTCAAAACCAAAACCACCTTTCCGCGAACCATACTTGCCATCTTTTGAGACATGGATCGATTTGCCGATACCGCTGCCCAGATGGAGAGAATACACAATTATTATTACTACTACAATTACCCCAAAAACCCCTACCAACAGTGGCCAATAGCCCAGCTCACTTTCGATCGTTTCTCTTTTTTTCGCAGTTGTTTTTGGCATGTCTGAAGCGTTTGTTGGGTCAGTGGAATCGTTGCCGCCAAGTAAGCCGTCTGATCCAAGATATTCTTTCAGACTATTGAAATTATCACCATCAAGATCTTCCATTGCATCCGAAGAATTGTTCGGGTCCAATCCGTATAATAACTCCCACTCATCGGGTATCATGTCCAGGTCGGAATCAAGCTTTTGCTGCTTGCCGGGCTCGGTGCCAACCTCACTGCTGTATCTCGGATCCAGGTTGCCGGTGACAATAAACTTTACCGGTTGAGTGTTAAATTTACTATTTGGTTCCCCACTGCGATCATCGCACTCGAAGTAATAATAATGGTAGCCTATATCCAATTGTGTTTTGTAGGTATATTCTGCTCCCGGGTCCAGCGTCTTTTCACCAGAGACCTTGGTCAATTCAAACCTGTTGCCATCCACCATTACATAGACCTTAACATTTTCCGAGCCATCCACATCAAAATAATATGCTTGGAACGTGAAAACTGAAGTTATATTTCCATACATGGGTTTTACTGTCCCATTAACTAATATTGGCGGGTCATTTATGGAGATCACTCTTATTCGTACCATGACAGATTGTGAATAATCAACCGTTGGGTCTGTGATCGTGATATTAACATCTTCGAACTTGCGTTCTTCTGGATAATTGAATGAATTTGGATATAGAAAAATAATGGTAAGGTTTTGTACTTGCGAGTATTCTGATCGAGTACTTAGTTTTATGTTCTTTGCCGAACCCTGGATGATCATCAGATACTCTTCCAAGTTCAAAGTAAATGGGATATCTTCGAGCACCTGAAGTTCTGGAAGATCACGTAATACGAATGAGACTTCAGAGCTCACCACCTTTACTTGAATTTCCCCCAAAGTCCAGTACTCACCATCAGATACGTTAAGTATAATATTGTATTCAAAACCTCCCGTGGGGTAATTTAATATCAAGTTCAGCCCCGCCTCATCGAGCTCGGTAAAGTTTGAATCGTCAGTAATGATCAATTCTTCGAACTCATTGTCGACATCGATAATATAATCTTTAAGATTGATGGGCAAATCTATTTTCTCGATCGCGATCTGGGTCGGTATAGTCTTGATAATTGGCGGGTCATTGATCGGTGTTACCCAAACCATAATTTCAGTATATGCAAAATAGACACCATCACTAACCGAGATATTGACCACTTCATATTTTCTCCCGGTTGGGTAGTTAAAAGAATTTGTATATAAAAAGCTGATAATAGAACCGTTCACTGTTGCATAACTCGAATTGGCATGAATGCTGAGTTGATCCAGGCGGGTATCCGGATCGTAAAGGTATTCGGTCACATTCAGATCAAACAAAATGTCCTCTGTAAGATGTAGCTCAGGTATAGGTGCGATCGTCGGCGGTCCGGGCATGACGGGTTGGCCAAGGACAACGGTTTCGTTCCAGTCCGTGCCATCACTGCACCAAATCCTGAAACTATGTATTCCGTAAGTGTCGATCTTTGTTTCGAAGCTGTATTCTTCACCATCATCATAAACTCCATTACGTAAAAGTTTATTTGGGGTATTGTTCAATTGCATTTTATTGCCCGAAATGTCATTATCGATAAAGATCCAAATATCATCATGATTTGTCCCTGGCCCATCATTGTCTACATCTGTGTATAATACGGAAAATAAAAATTTCGTAGCTAAATTACCCCGAGCAGGTGTGACCTTTGCTCCGGTTAGCTTGGGTGGATGATTGGACGATGTGGTGAATGACCATGAGTGATCATCCAATGGCGCCATGTCAATGACACCGTTCTTATTCCCGTCCAGTTTATTGCCCGCACAATCCATAATTCCGGCCTTTACCGTTATGGTATACCGCTCGAGAGGGTTTAAGAAATTCTTTGGCTTAATGGATATTGTTTGTGTTTCGTCTTCATATTCTAATTTGACAGGTAACGAATCCATTTGACTATCGTAAAGCTGAACGTTTTCATCAATGATCCTATCAGGGTTCAATTGTTCGCTGAATACAACAGTAAACAGGTTGCTCACCGGCACGTCGGTACCATCCTTTATCGGGGTTACATTAGTGATAACTGGTAATATGGAATCTCTCGGGCCAAAAGCATAGATCCTACCATCTTGAGTATTGATGAAGAGTCTGTTATTGGCCAGTGCAGGTGAGCTGGTGATAGGGCCATTTAATTGTTTTCTCCAGATCTCGAGACCGTTATGTGAATATAGGTAATACAACTTTGAATCAGTTGAACCAACGAGTAATCTTCCGCCGGCAACTGCCGGTGATGACCAGACCGGGCCACCAGTGACGAACGGTACCCACTGGGAGGTGTTCGTATCGGTGGCTAAACTGTATATTTTTCCGTCCATGCAGCCAAAATATAATTTATTATCCACTACCGTGGGTGAGGATATTATGTGGTCAGCGGCCTTATAATCCCAAACCACGGTACCGTTGATCCTGTCCATGCAGTATATTTTGTAAACCTTTTGTTCACCTAAAGATGAATTATGCACACCCACGGCGGCATATACATAATTATTATTAACCACCGGTGTAGAAGATATCGAGTCTCCCAGGTAATATTTCCAGAGCAAGTCGCCATCCGAGCTACCGGTAAATTCCTCGGTGAGCCATCCCTGGTTACCATCGGCAAACCCGTCCAGGTCCATCGAGTACAGATAACCATCGTTGGCGCCGAAATATATCTTATCGCCAAGTGCCGCGGCACCGCATGTTATCCCGTGATCGTATGTCAATCCTTCCAGTGTCTTGAATCGCCAGACAAGGTTCCCTGAGTTCTCTTTCAAACAATATAGATATCTATCAGGCGCACCAAAAAGGATATAGCCGTTATATATCAAGATCGGGTGGTCAAGATATGATACATTGAGAGTTGTATTATCTCCCGGCAGAGTAAACACCCAATCCAGCTCGCCGGTATAAGCATCGAACCTGAACACCGAGCCATTGGCACTACTAAAAACCACAATATGGCCCGAATGGACTGCCGGTGTTGAGATCGCGGAGAAGTTCTCGGGTGAAACCTGTACGCGCCAGCGTAATCTGCCCGTGGTCTCTTCAAAACAGTATAAATGACCATCATTGGTGGACATATATACTTTATTGTATGCCACAACCGGTGATGCATATGTAGGTGCAGATTCATTTGTCCAGAGAATATCGGATGAACTGGGTATCTTTGAAGTAGTTTGACCGGTACGCTGCGGGGTATTTTTCAACATGGGCCATGACTCACCACCGGTGGCTCGTGCAGATCTGGCGTTATTGTTACCGTTACTGTTACCGTTAGTATTGAGCTTTTCCCATATGTTATCATTGATACTATTTCGAACTGTTACAGGTATACTATTTGTATTACCAGCCGCCCAGACTTCCGGAGTTTGTTTTGCAGGCCCATAAACGTTGTCAGTTGAGCTGACCACTGGCTGAACAGGCCATGGCTGGTCGGCAGAATATTTTTGATTTGTACTATTTACAAAAGATACCAGAGAACCTGATAAAACGAAAAATGGGATAATGAAAATTAATATCATCATCAATTTCTTGTAAATATACATTTACACACCAGTACTGAAAGATCCTCTCAACATTGATTTGTTCAGAATTGAACATTAAAAACTTTTTATTGGCTTATAAACCAGATAATATCTGAAGTAATTTATTCAGTTTATTTAAGTGTTTTTATTATTTGGATATAGATAATAATGAATACATTATATTATAAATTATTGTTTTTTTTTAATTTGCATATGATGATGTTTAAAATTAATGGGGGTCAGTGGTCAAAACTGAGTAGGGAATGGAATTAATATTGTAGAGTCGGGAATGGATTTATTATTGTTGAGAAGGGAATTGGAATAAAAGGTTTTTATCTTCCAACCCAATTAATAAATTCCATATTCAAAATCAACTGATTAAATTCCCATATTCATCATTAATTAATCACATTCCCAATTCCCTGCTAATGAATAATCAATTTAATCGACCTACTGTAATATTTCACCATCTTTAATTATGATCTTTTTACTACCATCAGGGTATTCAACCTCGAATGTTGGGTTGTAAAATAAAAAATCGCGATGTGTCTGGGATGTATTCTTACCGTTTGGCATTTCGGTGTTGTTGCCAAAAGCAATATGGGCAGTCTTCCCTGCCTTCTCATCCTCCAGCAGGTTACCAGTAAGCCGGGCCTTTGGGTTAAGACCAATACCAAGCTCACCCACCACCCCGGCCATATCGTCCACCGCAGTCAGTTCTTTAAGCTTTTCAACAAACCCATAGTCATCCGATTCCAACGCCACGAGTTTACCGTCTTTGACTTCGAGCTTGAGCGGCACTTTCACCTGGCCCAGGTCACCGATGGAGCCGTCGCACACAATCACACCGTTTGCTTTATCCTCCACCGGCGCACACCAAATCTCGCCTGCGGGCAGGTTGCCGAATGCACCCGATTTGATCCGCACATCTGTGTCAAACGTACGGTTAGTAATGTCAAGAGTAATATCAGTTCCGCCCGGGGTGGTGATATGCACGCTTATCACGTTTCTGAATTTGGCCATTAGGTTATCAACGTTTCTCGCCACAGCTGAATAATCCACGGTCATTGGTCCATCGACCATCATGCTCTCGGTGATCCCTGGCGCATGACCCACGCGTGAGTTTGTCTTCAACTCCTCTTTTATAAGTTTGATCCGAAACGGTGTCTCGGCACTATTACCCTCGAAAGCATTTATTATGATCCCACCGTTCCTACAATGCTCAAGTTCGGTTTTCACCCGGTCCGGCAGCTCGGTCAAGGGCCGCTCTGCCTCGGGTAGCACATAAGTACGTACGTCCAGGCCAAGTTCTTTTCCGCCATGCTCGAACGCCTCACCGATCGCGCGTTTTGATTCATCGGTAACTATTAACATTGGCTCACCGGGTTTTGTGGCCAGAACAACCTTTAACGCATTCTTTGCACCTTCAACCATTACTTTGGCTTTGTTATTCAAATCATCCATAAATTATTCCTCCATTTTTTCTTTATACCTAAATTGTAAAAATAACCTCATTTTTTCAACAATGCAATAGGAACCAGAACTAGTAATATCAGAAACACACCGATTATACCAACACCTATAGCCATTGTAAGGTTCAGCACTATGAAATCAAGTATCGGTGTTGTTGTACCGAATTGGTCCTCGACACCGGGGATATAACTTAGTGGGTGTAAGAAGATCGTGATAAATCCGAGAATGATCATTATCACCATTCCTACAAACGCATGTTTCAGGTCCACACCACTTGGTGCAATGCATGCTGCCACCGAACCGACAAAATATAAAAATATGAAGAAGAAGATCGTTATCACATTCCGCTTGATCAAATTACGGTAAAAGGTCTCGCCCGCGATTTGAATGATCGACCAGAATGAAAATAAAAAGTCGGTACTGGCCAGTGAGATCTCAGGTGCTTCGACATCCACGCCGATTTGAGCAAAAATATATGCGAGAATCAGTAAAAATAATGAACATCCGAACAACGGCATCATGGCGATTATTGTTGTGATGAACGGGTTACGCTTCTCGTGGGTGACATGACCGCCAGTGGCCTCGAACAGCTTTATCTCTTTTATCTTTGTACCAGTGATCAAACATCCAAATGCATGACTGTATTCATGAACGATCACACCAAGAAACACGAAGAACCGATGTCCACCTCTGGAGAATATCTTTGCAAGCAAATAATCTACTGAAAAACTCAATAGGATCAATATGATCAACCAAATGAAGAATGTTATGAACACGAGATTATTCATATACCCACGGTGGTAGCGATAATATTTTTATTGTTTAATAATCTTTGTTTGATTTACTAAATTCCAAGGACCAAATACCAAATATCAAACAAATCCCAACAACCAATGACCGAAATACCAAACAGGAAAGAGGGAAGAGGACACTATGTAGAATTGGTGATATGAATCGTTAGAGGAAATAGGGTCTTATTGTCAAATGATCAACCCTCTTTCCACTTTCCTCCTCCCACTTTCCTAATACATTATGCAATAACCATCATGACAATTTTCACCGAATCTCATTATCTATCACTAATAACCTTTTTAAATAAACAATACATTCCCCGCCCTGGTGATAACCGATGGCTAAATTTAGTGCAATAGGCTCTTTCTATTTCCACCTAACACTGATCACCTTTGGACTTATACTATTTACAATCTTGAAGAATTTCGACTTCGTAAATTACCGTGACTCACCCGCACTTACAACCACACAGGTGAATTTCATTTGGTTGTTTTTAATAATCGGTGTTTCAGGAGTTTTGGCTTTTCTATTGAACGGCTATTTCATCAAAACGCCAAAGCATTATACCCGTGTTGGTGTAGCGGTAGTTTTTATTATCATCGGTTTAGGGGCTATTCTCGGTATGCTGTTTCATGATTCACTCGTGGGCAATAATGAGAGTATCGGATTCTACGAGATGTTGGGCATCATGTTCGGGTCGTTCATCATAATCGTGGGTTCACTGGCATATATTTCTATTAAGTTCCCTGACACTACACGAATCAAATATTTCAAAGAAGCGGTTAAGGAGGAGATCCGAAAACGCGGCGAGTACGAGCATAATGTCCGTGTCTGGCAAACACAACTGAAAAAGCAAAAACGCATAGAAGAGCGAAAAGTCAAACATGTCAAGGCCAAGAAAGCTGGTAAGCAGCCAATACCTGTAAAGGTCGCATCTCAGGAGGTACAAGAATTAAAAGAGCTCGTGATGACCCCCGTGGAGGATGTAGCCGTGGTGAAATGTGCGAAATGCCAACGGTCGCTTAAGCTAACCTCTACCGAACGCCCACTCACTATAAAATGCCCATATTGCGAAGCCATTGGGGTGATCAGGGAATAATGACTAAGATTAATAGCAAAATGATTTATATCTCGGAAGGAGAGCCAAAAGAACTCTCGAATTTTTTAGAACATGACCTTCCCGATTGCATGAAGATACTGACCAACGGCGGTGTAATAATTTTTCCAACGGAGACATTATATGGGTTAGGAGTAGATATCAAGAACGATACTGCACTTGAGAAGTTATTACGATTAAAGAACCGCCCGGCAAACATGCCTATTGCAGTTGCACTCTCCGGTCTTGAGCAAGCACGGGCACTAGTGGAGTTAACTGAGCTTTCGATGAAGGTAATACAGCAATGTATGCTAAAACCGGTTACAATACTATTACCTGCCAAGAATCATGTCAGCATTAAATTGACCGGCACTTCAAACCTTTTAGGTCTGCGCTTCCCTGACAATAAAGTCACCGCAGCCATACTTGACCATTTTGGCCCTATTACAGCAACCAGTGCAAACCTGCACCGAACCTCTGATCCGACCACGATCGAGCCTGCCGTTGATCAATTCGGTGATAATGTTGATATGTATATTGATACTGGCCCATGCCGGTTCGGTAAGCCGTCCACCGTGCTAGATGTTTCGGGGGAAACCATAAAAATTATACGAGATGGTGCGTGCACACGTGCCGAGTTAGAAGATTGTTTGCGAGGTAATTAGACAATGGATCCCGAGATACTGGAGAATTATCGCAAGGCTGGCAAGATCGCCCGTTATGTGCGCGAGTTCGGCTCCGAACTCATCAAAGAAGACGTTCCAATTTTAGATGTTGTGAATAAAATAGAAGATTTGATCGTTAAGCGTGGTGGTCGTGTAGCGTTCCCGGTAAATGTCGCCATTGATGATGTCGCTGCACATTTCACACCGCGGCATGATGATGACAAGCTTACCTTTCAATATGGAAATGTGGTCAAATTGGATGTTGGCGCCCATGTGAATGGATACATAGCCGATACCGCGGTCACGGTTGAGATCGGCACAAGGCGCTGGCAAGACCTGATCAAGGCCAGCAGCGAGGCGCTTCAGGTGGCGATCGACATGGTCAAGCCCGGACTCGACCTGGGTCTGGTTGGAAAAGCTGTTAGTCAAACAATAAAAGCCTACGGTTTCAAGCCCATCAGCAACCTGACGGGCCACAGCCTTGAACAATTCAAGCTCCATGCGGGTATCAGCATACCAAACGTGGAAGAGTTCGAGGCAGATATCGTAGCCAAGGGCCAGGTACTGGCGATAGAACCGTTCTCCACTGATGGCATGGGTGAGGTCAAGGGGTATAAAAGAAGTAATATCTATCGATTCGTTCGTGACCGGCCAGTTGTAGATAATGATTCCAGATTACTATTAGAGAAGATCATGAGATATCGAAGATCACTACCGTTCTCTGAGCGCTGGTGTGTCAGATATCTGCCAAACCCGAACAAGGCACTCTACAAATTAATTCAGAAACGGGCAATTTCGATGTACCCCATACTGAAGGACAAGGGCGGCGGAATGGTGGCCCAGACCGAACATACGATAATCGTCACGTCCGATGGGTGTGAAGTAATTACTTGATCATTTATTGATTGGCAGTGGCGGTGATGAGTTATTGATTGACAGATACTTGGATGAATTAGCGAATGACAGATGCCATGATGAGTTATTGATTGACAGATGCCTTGATTGATTGTTGATTGACAGATGCCTCGATTAATTATTGATTGAATGAAACGTAGTTGTGATAGTAAATTAACGGATCTTCCTAGCATTAATTCATTTCGGTATCTACTCAGCATCAACCCAACACGGCATCTATTCAGCATCAACCCATTCCGGTATCTGTTCAGCATAAATTCATCACGGTATCTGTTCAGCATCAACTCATCACGGTATCTATTCAGCATCAATTAAGCGTGACTACAACCCAACATAATTTTCATAGACAATTATTGAAGTTTTGAATTCTTATAGATATTAACTTATTCAAATTGGAATTCCAACCCTTGCATTTTCTAATTAAAGAACTAAAATTTTAATGATATGAAGACCATATCTCCGCTTATTAACAAACTGCAATATTTCGAAGGATTTTTCATTATGAACGATAATAAAAAACGATCAGAGTCAGAGATGGACACGGCCCAATTAGTAACCGTGTCGTTCCCTGAAGAGGGACCCGAAATAGCAGTAGCCAAGGGCACGTTGGTTTTGGACGCGGCGATCGCGGCCGGCCTTTTTATTAACTCGGTCTGCGGCGGTATTGGTCGCTGTGGAAAATGTAAGATCATCGCGAAAGGCAAATTCGAATCGGATAGGACCGAACTTTTAACCTCAATGGAACACAACCGAGGTATAACCCTTGCATGCCAGACACGAATTCTTGGAGACACTGAAGTACAGATACCAGCATCGAGCAAGGTGGGAATACACCAGATACTTACCAAGTGTGAACTGGTGGAGCTCGACCGACCGGAGCCACCCATCTGGAAATACCACCTGACATTGGCGGAACCGACCTTGGAAAATAATATTAGCGATCTTTCTAGGGTAAAGCAAGCACTTTTAGAAGCAATGGCAGATCCAACGCTTAATGTAGATGATATTCTTGCACCCATGTCGGTGCTTAGGTCACTTCCCAAGCTTTGCAGAGAGCACGGTTGGGACATAACGGTCACACTTGCAAAATTCGATAATTATGCAGAGCTCATAAATGTGGAGGCTGGTGATACCACTGACAAGAAATTTGGAGTATGTGTGGATATTGGCACCACAACCATCGTGATGGAGCTGATCGACCTTAATACCGGCAAAAGTCTGGGATGCTCATCAAATTACAATAAACAAAAGATCTGTGGTGAAGATGTTCTCTCGCGTATACTCTATTCGGAGGAGCACGGCACTGAAAAACTACGCAAACTGGTAATAGAAAATATAAACTATCTGATCAGCGAATTAATAAAGGATTGGAACTCCCAGGATCACGAGATAAAAAAAGATGAAATATCCTATATCGTACTTGCGGGCAATACCACTATGACCCACCTGTTTCTCGGGCTGGACCCGACTCATATAAGGCGCGATCCGTACATACCCACGGTGAGTCAAGTGCCGTTTTTAAATGCGCACGAGCTCAAGATAGATATTAATCCACAGGCATTTGTATATTGTCTTCCAAGCCGCAGTAGTTGGGTTGGCGGCGATATCACGGCGGATATTTTGGCCTCGAACTTGCAGTGCCAAGACGAGCTTTCACTGTTGATCGATGTGGGTACCAATGGTGAGGTTGTGCTAGGTAACAAAGATTGGATGGTGACTTGTTCATGCTCGGCAGGGCCCGCTTTCGAAGGCGGTGAGGTCATGTTCGGCATGAACGCGTCGTTCGGTGCTATTGAAAAGATACAATTAACCGATGACCTGGATGTCAAGTACAAGACCATTGGCAACACACCGCCTCGTGGTTTCTGCGGCTCTGGGCTGATCGATGTTCTATCCGAGCTGTTCACACATAAGGTGATCGATCGCAACGGTAAGTTCAAGTCCATTGCCGGCCCGCGTTTGAAGAGTGTTGATGATGAAAAAGTGTTCGTAATTGCGTTTGCGGCTGAGACAGGGTTCGAACACAAAAAAGATATCTATATCACTGAAACCGATATTAAAAATGCCCTTCGCACGAAAGCGGCGATATTTGCAGCGTGTAATTTACTTCTTAAAACGGTGGGTTTTAAATTCGACGATCTGAAGAATATCTACATCGCGGGCGGGTTCGGCAATTACCTGGATACCGAAAAATCGATCATGCTTGGCTTATTACCCGATGTGTCGCGGGAGAAGTTCAAGTTCATCGGCAATGGCTCGTTGGCAGGCAGTTATCTGACATTACTCTCTGAAGAAAAACGTGCCGAGGCAGAGAAGATATACAAAAAGATGACCTATATTGAGCTGAGTGTCAATACAGCATTCTACCACGAATTTATTTCTGCGATCTTTCTACCGCACACAGATCTATCACTTTTCCCTTCGGTGAAGGAGATACTTTAAATTCATTGATATTGTTGATGATTAAATGTATATCAATGCTGAGGTAATTGGAAAAGTTAAATTTTAAAATGCAAAAGTTTAAAATACGGTTTGGGTCATCGGTCGCCGGTCATTAACATCTAATTATCCTAACACCTAATACCTAACTCTCGAGTTATTAGTTGCAGATGCTATTGGCTAGTGTGATGTTATTAGACATTCTTGAACCTATTAACCAGAACCTAGGAGCTATATTCGACTCTGGACTCCCAACTCTGGACTCTAGACTTTATCATTCATTGAAAACAAATCTCAAACAATAAATAATTTGAATGTAGTGATCGATATGTCAAAGATTATTGCAGTAGCAGGTAAAGGTGGCGTTGGTAAGAGCACGTTCAGCGCTCTTGTAATAAAAACGATCATCCGGAAAACAAATGACATCATACTAGCGGTTGATGCTGATTCGAACTCTACCCTGGCCCAGATGCTTGGCATTGATGTGGAATCAACCATTGGCGACCTTCGCGAAGATTTGATGAAAGACCCTGAGGGTGTGCCGTCGGCCATCTCCAAGTTCGAATATGTCCAGTACCAGCTCCGGCTTGCCTTGGCCGAGGGTGAGCGATTCGATCTGGTAACCATGGGCCGGCCCGAAGGCCCGGGATGCTACTGCTATATCAACAATATTCTGCGAACATACATGGATGCTCTGACCGATAAATACGCCTATATTGTGATAGACAACGAGGCAGGTATGGAGCATCTATCACGGCGCACAACACGCACAATGGATAAATTCTTTATAATAACCGATTTCACACCAATCGGCTTCGAGACCGCGGTGCGTATACATGAGCTGGCAATGGGCATGGATATCAAGATCAATGACATATATCTGGTCATAAACAGGATCCCGCAGGAATCCCAAACTCATCAAAAAATTCTGGACCTAAAAGAATCGTTTCCGCACATATTCTTTATCCCACCGGACGATGAGCTGGTTAATTATGCATTTGATGGTCGTTCGATATTGGAATTACCTGATGACTCAAAGGCTGTAAAAGCGATCAATGAGATTTGTAAAAATGCTGAGTTGATGTAGGCAATGATGATCGCAATAACCAATGACCAAGCTGTTGAAAAGTCGAAGAGTTTTCAAGAGCGAGATAATTTGCCGTGGCAAATTAGCCTAGCTCCAATAACCAAATAATTTTTAATAACCAACTGTGGAAAAGCCGTAGGGTTTTCCAGAGCAAAATGATTTCCTTTAAAAAATCATCTAGAGCTAAAAATTCTTTTATAGGGAATATAATAAAAAATAGAATTTTTACCTCGAGCTAATTTGCTTCAGCAAATTAGCCTAGTCACAAAATCACCAAAACACAGATGAATTTTGGTTTGAATATTGAGTATTGACAATTGGTGATTATTTGGTGATTGTTTTTTGGTGATTGGTCATTGCACTAAGCATAAATCAACAACAATAAACCTCAAATCTTCAAAAAGTCGTGTGCGTATAATTTTTTATTCAATAAAATCTCCGAGCTTTTAAGTGCATCAACTAAATCCCTATCACCCGGGTCCATGATCGCCGCATCCAGGCCGTGGGCCATTAACATGACCAAGTATGTCCTGTTCAACAATGGCCGTTGTTTCGTATTGTTCGATACGTTGGATAACCCGACCACTGTTTTTGGGGCTGGGTCGCATAATGTACTGAACATATCCAAGGCTTCCAGCACTTTTGGACATTGATCTTGTGCAGCGCCCACTGGCAAAACCAATGGGTCGAGAAAGATATTTTCTGTTGGAACACCATACCCCATGGCATTTGTGATCATCGTAAGCGCCATCTCACCTCTTGACGCCGCATCATTTGGTATGCCTTTCTCGTCCATGGTCAGGGCAATAATATCTGCATTATGCTTAGCCGCCAGCGGGAATAACTTTTCCATTTTATGTGCTTCAGCCGTGGTGGAATTGATCAGGACTTTGCCCTTTACAACATTTAAAGCAGCTTCCATAGCGGTCATATCTGGTGTGTCGATACATAATTGAGTATCAGTCACTTCTTGAATGGTCTCAACCATCCAAGTTAGATCATCGGCCGGGTCATCACGACCTGGACCAATATTAACATCGAGTATATTTGCGCCGAGCTTAACCTGCTCCTGGGTTAGTTGTTGAAGGGCATTCTTATCTTTTTCATCAAGTGCATTTCCTACAGATTTAAATAAAGCATTTAATCGTTCGCTGATAATTAGCATATTACCTGCTCCCCTAATGTATTATATTTTCGGTGAATACCATGCCAATTTATATATTATTCGGTTTTTTTGTTAACCCATTTTGACCTAAAAAATGAGGCGAGTTGAAGAATGAAGTTTTATTAATTATCAGTAATTGGAAATAATATATACAGTTATCGCTAAATTTCCAAGTACTGATAATTGATTTTAAGAACCTTTTCGCTTCAACTTGCCGGAGCCCAGCGCCCATGAGAAATGCTCGATCTGATCTTCAGTGATTGTCAAGGTCTCACCCGCCTTATACTTTTCCCCCCTGGCCCAGTCCTTAAAGCCGGCCACTACCACATACTTATCACTCTGCTCAGACTCTTTAATTCTTCCTTTTGAATTCTTCATTTCAGAGTAAGTACCGCCGAAGATCTCGAGTTTTTTGTCTTTCAATTCACCAACCTTATTACATACGACATCAAGTAAATATCTATCATGAGTAATTATAATGAATGTGCCCGGGTACTCGACAAGTGCACTTTCTACTGCATGACGTGATTGGATATCCAAATAATTAGTTGGCTCGTCCATAATGAGAAAATTTCGACGCTCGGCGATCATTAATGCGAGTGCTACGCGTGCACGCTCACCACCCGATAGTGTTGCAATTGGTCGCCCTGCATCCCTTCCGGAAATTAGGAACCTGCCGAGAATGTTACGTGCCTTAGGCCGCTGATCGGTACCAAGTACATTCACAAGTTGATTTTCGGCCGAGAGTGTATTGTCCAGTGTGTCATGCCCCTGGGAGAAATACCCTATTGATGTACCCGGAGCTACCCAAAGTTTACCCTCATGGGGTATTTCCGAGAGCAATGCCTTCAACATTGTGGTCTTTCCTGAGCCATTGGGGCCAAATATCCCCAACTTATCACCAACCTCAATGTCAAGATCAACATTTTCAAGTATGGTCTGTCCTCCCCGCTGCACAGTCAGGTCAGAGGCCATAAGCACATTCTTTCCCGATTTATCTGCGGCTTCTATTTTGATCTTTAGCTCCTTATCTTTTGTTGGGGCTTTTACACTTTCCAATCGGCCTAACATTTTCTTGCGCGTTTTATGTATGGAAAAGTATGTCCAACGCTGATGTTGAAGTTCGGCGATCTTGGCCTGGCGCTCGGATTCGGTGCGGTATTTCTTATATGCCTTCTGTTTACGCTCCAGTTCAAAGGTCTTCTTCTCCAAGAATGTCGTGTAGTTACCCGAATAATGATGTGCAACTCCTTCTTCCAGCTCAACCACCTGGGTTATGATATTATCCAGAAAGTACCGGTCGTGTGAGACCACTACTAAACCAGCATCTAATTTCAATAGGTATCTTTCAAGCCATTCTACGGTTTCCATGTCAAGATGGCTGGTGGGCTCGTCCAAAAATATGATATCCGCTTCTTCGGCTTGTACGAGTACGCGTGCTAAGAATACTTTAGTGATCTCACCACCGGAAAGCTTCTGGACTTTTCGATCGATGATATTTTTTGGTAAGCCCACCATTACCAGCGCAGATCTCGCCTTGGACCTGATCCCGAAACCACCAGCTCCGCCATATTCCTCTTGGAGGCGTGCATATTCTATTGCAACCTCAGATCGGTCATCGCCATTCACACTCGTTGTCATATCAGCTGTGATCTGTTCTTCCAGCTCTGTTATTCTATTGGCAATTTCTGCCAGACGACCATAAGGCGTACCCACGACCTCACCAACCTTCATGTCCTGGTCGATCACGGGTGACTGCGATAAATAACCTATCCTATCGGTCTTTAGTGAGATCTTTCCGGTGTCCGGTTTAATTTGGCCCATCAGGATCTTCAACAATGTTGTTTTTCCTACGCCGTTTCGTCCGATAAGGCCAATACGATCACCCTTATCCATTTTGATACTGACAGATCTAAGTGTATCTTTTGGCCCGAACGATTTCGAAACCGCTTCGGCTCGTAGCAACATGCGACCGAATTCTTGTTAATGTTTAAATGTATTTCTACTAATATGATCGGGAGTCGTGGCCTTCGGCCGGGCCTTCGGCAGATCACTACGATCATTTAATAAATAAAAACGTTTGGGGAGGGGGGACCATTACTATGAATTATTGTTGAAAAACATTTGGTGAGGGGGGACCGTTTCGATTAGGTATCGATGGAAAGCACTGGGGGAGGGGTGTAAAATGGATAAGTTA